>JANMKC010000019.1:0-1782 GCA_031371785.1 Flavobacteriales bacterium
TGTTCAGCGCCGGCCAGGCGTTGCTTTGCGCGAAAGCGGGTGCCACGTACGTCTCGCCTTTCATTGGAAGGCTCGATGACGTGAGCACGGACGGAGTAGCGTTGATCGAGCAGATCCGGCTCATTTATGACAACTATGGCTACGGAACGCAGATACTGGCCGCGAGCATCCGGCATCCCATGCACATCGTTCAATGCGCTGAAGTAGGCGCCGATGTGGCGACCTGCCCATTGAGCGCGATACTGGCCTTGTTCGATCATCCGCTCACCACCATCGGCTTGGAGAAGTTCCTCGCCGATCACAAGAAAGCGGCGCAGCAGAAGGCGAAGGCCTGAGAACCCGTTTTCAAAATCCCTTCCAACGCAGAGGCGCAAAGAAGCAGAGTAGCGCAGATATGGAGATGCAGGGGATGAGGCCGACGCAGGGGAGATCCCGCTTCGCGGGATCCTCAGCGTTCCTCAAAGCTCCTATCACCTCTCGAACTCTGCGTCCTTCGCACCTCTGCGTCTCCGCGTTTGAATTCGGGGCAAGCCTCCGGAGATACATTGCGACCAGCTTTTGAGTATGCTCCTGGCCATCCACCCATTGAACCCGGAGCCACGCAAGATCAAGCAGGTGGTGGACCTGCTGAACGATGGAGCGGTGGTCGTTTGCCCCACGGATACGGTGTACGCCTTTGTCTGTAGCGCCCATAGCGCGCGGGCGATCGAAGAGGTAACGCGCTTGAAGGGGGTGAAGGCCAAACACGCCGAACTGTCCCTGATCTGCATGGACCTGAGCCAACTGTCCGTTTATGCCCGCGCCGTGAGCACCCCGGCTTTCCGCACGATGAAGAAGGCGCTACCCGGTCCGTACACGTTTGTTCTTCCAGCGAGCAACGAGATACCGCGCATATTCAAGAACAATAAGCGGACAGTGGGCATTCGGGTGCCGGACCATCCAGTGCCGATCGCCATTGTGCAAGCGCTGGGTCACGCACTGGTCTGCGCCAGTGTACACGACCCGGACAAGATGGTGGACTACACCACGGATCCTGAACTCATTGAAGAGCATATCGGTTCGCAAGTGGAACTGGTGATCGACAGTGGCATGGGCGGACTGGAAGGATCCACGGTGATCGACCTCACGGAAGTGGAGCCGCGTGTATTGCGGGAAGGCAAAGGCCCGATCGAGGATCTGTTCTGAAAAACGCAGAGACGCTGAGGGCGCAAAGGGAACGCAGAGGTCAGCGTGAACAGGAGTCGCCGGGATCCGCCTCTTGGATCTACGACCCCTCGGCGTTCCTCGGCAACCTCAGCGCCTCAGCGTTTTTCTTGAAACCGGATCCGCTTCCATGCCCGCGGCAAGCGTTCGATCAGGTCGCTCACGATCATGCCGTCCATGCCGAGGTCCTGCGCGGCGATGTCACCAGCAAGACCATGGGCGTACACACCGAGCATGGCTGCGGAAAGAGGATCGGGCCCTTGTGCGCAAAGCCCGGTGATGATGCCCGTGAGCGCGTCGCCGCTGCCGCCCTTGGCCATGCCGGGGTTGCCCGTGGGGTTGAAGAACACCTTGCCATCCGGTGAACAGATCGCGGTGTACGCGCCCTTCAGGACAAGAACAACGGCGAAGCGCATCGCGAACTCCTTCGCCTTCATCAACCGGTCGTAGCCCGAGGAACTTGCGCCCGCCAACCGATCGAACTCTTTGGGATGTGGGGTGAGGATCGAATCCGCAGGTAAGAAAGCCAGCCAGGTCTTGTTGTCCGCCAGGATGTTGATCGCGTCCGCATCGATCACC
>JANMKC010000146.1:0-2346 GCA_031371785.1 Flavobacteriales bacterium
AGGCCGGGCCCTGTGGTCACGATGTAATCCGCGGCCATAGGAGCTTCCAATGCGAGGGGTGACCATGGTGCAGGTGCAGGTGCAGGTGAGGTGCAGACATTGTCCGCATCGGGAGTGACCAGGGGCAAGCGCCCATCGCCATAGTGATATCCGATCCCTGAAGAAAGGACCAAGAGGACGAGCATCTTGCTGAGCCCATGATGCTCGGTGTTCCTTTTGCTCATGCGTTGTCCGCTTTAATATCGTTGGATCGCCAACGCCCTCCCACCCGCGCCGCGACTTTGCCGAATCGAACGAAGGCGGATCATTGGCGTTGTCGTGTGGGGTGATCGTGATCGAAAGTACTTCTCCTTCCGTCGAAAGCTTCCCTTTCGACCCCTACATCCTGAGCAGTGTGACGAACGGTATGGTCGAGCTTGGGATCCTGGGCTTGTGGCCCGGAATGAACAAGTCGTATCGATGGATCCACGTGCTTCCTGCATCAACGTTGCGAGGCGAGGCCAACCATTCACGTCTACATTGCCGGATCATCTTGAACCTCATGTTGCGCAACACATCCTTTCTTCTGGCGTCCGCGCTTTTTATCGCAGCGGCGCACGCCCAGCAGACCACATCGGATCCACTTGGTCACACCATGCTCAATCAATACGGGCAGGAGGTCACGGTGACTACCGCATCGGACTTCCACCTTACGCCGCCGATGAGCGAGTGGCCGGTGATCAGCGAGGATGGAGAGCACGGAGCAGCGGAGAAATTCGAAGTGGAGAACGACCGCAAGCATCATGAACTGAAGCCGGTCCTTCCGCCACCGATGATGGACCCGGCCTTGCAGACCGCTCCGGCCACGCATGTGACGCGCGCGCCACTGGTGGGCTGGACAGCACAGGCTGGCACGGGTTATCCGCCCGATCCCACCGGAGCAGCAGGTCCTGACCGCTATGTGCAGGCGGTGAACACGGCGTACCGCGTATACCAGAAAACCGGAACACCGGCCACAGCAGCGCACAACCTCAGCACGTTGTGGGCAGGCAGCCAGAGCGAAGGCGATCCCGTGGTGCTCTATGACCGGCACGCGGACCGCTGGTTCATCTCGCAGTTCAACAGCAACCCCAGCCGCATGCTCATCGCGCTCAGTCAGACCGGCGATCCGGCAGGTGCATATTACACATGGTCCTTCACCTTGAGCCAATTCCCGGATTATCCCAAGTTCAGCGTGTGGTGGGACGGTTACTATATGACCAGCAACAGCAGCAAGACGGCGATCGTGTTCGAACGCCCAGCGATGTTGACGGGCAGCCCGACCGCACGCATGGTGGCGCTGAGCGCACCGGGCATCCAGACGACGGGTTTCACCAGCGTACTTCCTGCGGATGCGGATGGCGACATCCCGCCAGCAGGAACACCGTGCTACTTCTTCAACATGGAGGACGATAGCTGGAGCGGCGTACCCAACGATCGCATCAAAGTGTTCGAAATGACCACCGATTGGAACAACACGGGCAATACCCACGTACTTCTTACGCGAACGCTTGCCACCGAAGCGTTCGACAGCGTGTTCCCCTGGTCGTGGGACGATATCGAACAACCCGGCACCACGCAGAAACTGGACGCCATCGCGGATGTGTTCACCTTCCGTGCACAATACATGCGCTGGAGTGGCTACAACACCGTTGTGCTCTGCAATGTGGTGGACGTGGACGGGAACGATCACGCGGGCATCCGCTGGTATGAACTGCGCGATGCGGACGATGGCCAGTGGACCATCCATCAGCAGGGCACATGGGCACCGGACGAAGCCCACCGCTTTATCGGCAGTATCGCCATGGACAATACGGGGAACATCGGGCTCGCCTACAGCTATTCGAACCCCACCATGCCGGGATATCCTGGTCTGCGATACACGGGCCGCTTCGCCAATGATCCGCTCGGACAGATGACGGTGGCCGAGCAGGTAGGCGTTGTGGGTATGGCCTCGCAGGAAGGCACCAACCGGTACGGTGACTATTCGCAGATGTCCCTTGATCCGGACGGCACCGCTTTCTGGTACACCGGCGAATACATCGGTTCTGGCGGCAACATCCGCACGCGGATCTTCTCCTTCCGACTGGACGGAACGAGCGGCATGGCACCGGTGGATCCGTACTACGCGAACGCCGTACTTCATGTGACCAACGATCATGGCGTGCTCGACGTGCGCATCGAAGGGCTGCACACCGACGAGGCGCTCACCTTCGACATCATTGGCATGGATGGCCGCACGTTGCGGCACGCGAACGCCGAACCTTCAGGTGGCCGATGGTCCACACGCGCGGACGTTCGCGCGCTGGCGGCCGCTTCTTACTTTGT
>JANMKC010000193.1:0-13072 GCA_031371785.1 Flavobacteriales bacterium
GGAAGGCAAGGAGTACCTGGTGAAGGATGGCGACGTGATGCACTTCCTGTTCAACGTGTAAACGATGACAATGTCGAACATGGAACATGGAATGTCGAACATGGAATGAGGAACATGGAACATGGAATGAGGAACATGGAACATGGAATGTCGAACATGGAATGAGGAACATGGAACATGGAACATGGAATGTCGAATATGGAATGAAGAACATGGAACATGGAATGTCGAATATGGAGTGAAGAACATGGAACATGGAACATGGAATGTCGAACATGGAACATGGAATGAGGAACATGGAATGAGGAACATGGAACCGAACAAGGAGCGTGTTTTTGATCTTGAAGAGCGGACCTGCGATTTCGCGGTAGCCGCGATCCTGATAACGGAGAACATGCCCCGGACGCCTGCTGGTGTTTACTATGCGAACCAATTGCTCAGGTCAGGTGGTTCGCCAGCGCTGCACTATGGCGAGGCCCAAGGAGGGGAAAGCCGCAAGGACTTCATTCACAAGATGCGCATCGCGTTGAAAGAGCTCCGGGAATCAAGGGCTTGCTTGAAGATCATCCGCAAAGCGGGTCTTCATCCGGATCTTCAGGTGTTGGACAGCGCCTTCGCCGAATGCAATGAACTCATCGCGATCTTCAACAAGAGTGTTCAAACCGCTGAAAAGAACATGGGCAAGAGCTGGGCACCAAAGACATAGGAACCACTGCGGAGAGCGCCCGGATCATGCGGCCCGGTTGGTCCACTTCTTCGTTCAGCATTCCATGTTCCATGTTCAGCATTCACTTCACCGCGATATAGCTCTTCGGGAACACCCCCAACAGCCGCTCGGTCCTGATCTCGCAACCGGGGAATACCGCGACCATTTCCTTCTTGGTCATCAGTCGGGTAAAGTCGACGAAATCGCGCACTTCCTCTTTGTTCGGTCGTTGGCTCCAGCCCCACACGGTGAAGTTGCGGGCCAATGCGCGGCGCACACTCTTGGGGAACCAATGGATGAATGGCGCGAGAAAGTGCGGCTCGATGGGGCACTCGTATGCGGGCGTTTGCACCCACATGCGCTTTCCGACGCGCATCATCTCTTTGGCGAAGGCGCGTTGCGCGTCGAGATCGCCCACGTGTTCGATCACCGAATTGGAGAAGGCGATGTCGTACGATCGATCCTTCATCACCAGCGCACAACCGTTGCCGATGAGGGTGCTGATGCTGTGCTGCGGTGCCTGCGCGGGCTCCCACGGGTAAGCGTGCAGGTTCACGCAATCGATGTGCTTCACCATGCGCGGGAACGACGCCCAGTATTCCGGATAGCCGCCCACGTCCACCATGGTCTCATCGGGTTGCGGCGCGATGCGAGCGACGAACTGCTTGTGGCGGTTGGCGCGCCAGACCTTGAACAAACGGCTTTGGATACGGTGGATGAAGCCCATGGGAAGAATGCGGCGTGAAGATGGACGCCTGCTTACGCGGCATTGTGGGCGCAGGTTGTCCAACGTACACGACCGATCGTTGATATCGCGGAAAGGCGAAGACACATGGGCCGAACGGTGTGACGGGCGCATGACCGGGCGACCTACTTTCGGGACCTTTTCGCAACGAACATGATCCGCAAGTCCATCCTCTTTCCGTTCTGCACCGCTCTGCTCGCCTCAGCCTACGGGCAACAGCAACCGGCTGAAGACAGCAATGTCGCGACAGCGCCAAACACGAACCCGCTCGCCATGCCCAGCACGCTCCAGTTCCAAGCGCCGCCTTTCGACAAGTTGAAGGACGCCGATTACCGTCCGGCCATCGAAGCGGGTATGAAGAAGCAACGCGAAGAAGTCGACGCGATCGCTGGCAGCGCCGACGCGGCGACTTTCGAGAACACCATCGTTGCCATGGAAAAGAGCGGGCTCGATCTCGCCCGGGCCAGCAAGATCTTCTTCAACCTTACGGCGAGCAACACGAACGACAGCCTGCAAGCCGCCAAAGCGGCGCTGGCACCCGAACTTGCTGCGCACAGTGATGCCATCAACCTCGACGCGAAGCTCTTCGCCCGCGTGAAAGCGGTCTATGATCGGCGTGCCTCGCTCAACCTCGATGCGGCTTCCACGCGCCTGATCGAGCGTTACTATGCGCGTTTCGTTCGCGCCGGCGCGTTGCTCGATGATGCGGGCAAGGCCGAACTGAAGAAGATGAACGCGGAAGAGGCGGACCTCACCACCAAGTTCACCGACAACATCCTGAAGGAAGTCACAACCACGGCGATAATCGTTGACAAGAAAGAAGAACTCGATGGCATGAGCGAGGATGCGATGACCGCCGCTGCCGCAGCCGCGAAGGAGAAGAAGATGGAAGGCAAGTGGTTGATCGCGTTGCAGAACCATACCACGCAGTCGGTGCTCGGTTCATTGAAGAACCGCTCGCTGCGCGAACGGATCTTCAAAGCCTCCATCGCGCGCAACAATGCTGGCGCGAACAGCAACGTGGCGGTGATCACGCGGCTCGCGCAACTGCGTTCACACAAAGCAAAGCTTCTCGGCTTCCCGAACTGGGCAGCGTACGTGATGGATGATCAGATGGCGAAGACGCCAGAAGCGGCGGAGAAGCTTCTCGGTGGCATGGCCCCGGCCGCAGCGAAGAACGCGAAAGCCGAAGCGGCAAAACTGCAAGCTGTCATCGACAAGCAGAAAGGCGGCTTCCAACTGGAGCCGTGGGATTGGGACTTCTATGCGGAGCAAGTGCGCAAGGCGGAATACGATCTCGATGAGGCCGCGATCAAGCCCTACTTCGAACTGGAGCACGTGCTGCATGATGGCGTGTTCTTCGCGGCGCATGAGATGTACGGCCTCAGCTTCAAGGAGCGCAAGGACCTGCCCGTCTACCAACCGGATGTGCGTGTGTTCGAGATCAGTGATACCAATGGCATTGTCTTCGGACTGATGTATACCGATTACTATGCGCATGATGGCAAGAACGGCGGGGCATGGA
Source organism: Flavobacteriales bacterium (assembly GCA_031371785.1). Lineage (GTDB taxonomy): Bacteria > Bacteroidota > Bacteroidia > Flavobacteriales_F > PHOS-HE28 > PHOS-HE28. The sequence goes on from JANMKC010000193.1 coordinate 2,977, forward strand.
TGGACAGCTTCGTGGACCAGGCCGATCTGCTCGGCCAGAACCCTGTGATCATCAACAACCTCAACATCGTGAAACCCGCGCCGGGCCAGCCCACATTGATGGACTTCGATGAGGTGACCACGATGTTCCATGAGTTCGGCCACGGATTGCATGGCTTGCTTTCGCGACAGAAGTATCCGCTCTTCTCCGGCAGCGCCACCACCACGGACTTCGTGGAATTCCCTTCGCAGTTCAATGAGAATTGGGCGATGGACCCGAAAGTGTTCGCCAATTACGCCAAGCATTTCAAGACAGGCCAAGCCATGCCCCAAGCGCTCGTGGAGAAGATCAAGAACTCGCGCAAGTTCAACCAGGGCTACATGACCACCGAGTACCTCGCCGCCGCGTTGCTCGACATCGAGTGGCACACCCTCACCGCTGAAGCACCCATGGTGACCGATGTTGAAGCCTTTGAGAAAGCCGCGCTGCACAAGTACGGCCTCGATCTTTCCCAAGTGCCGCCACGCTACAAGAGCTGCTACTTCTCGCACATCTGGGGCGGTGGTTACTCCGCCAACTACTACGCCTACATGTGGAGCGAAGTGCTCGCGGTGGACGGCTTCCAGTGGTTCGTGGAGCACGGCGGCATGACGCGCGAGAACGGCATGCACTACCGCAGCACCGTGCTTTCGCAAGGCGGCAGCAAAGAGGCGGGCCAGCTCTACCGCGACTTCCGTGGCCGCGATCCCGAAGTGGGTCCGCTGCTGGAGAGGAGGGGGTTGAAGTGATCACCGCACGTACATTTGGCGAAAGCGTAACGACGATGAAAGGCATCAACATCCTCTACGACGCAAAAGGAAAGAAACGGCAAGTGCAGATCGACGTTTCCGTTATCGAGAAGAACCCGGAACTGGTGGAGGACATCCTTGATGTGATCGTGTGCGAGTCGCGCCGCAATGAGCCGACCATCACGCTTGCCGATTTCAGACGGGACTTGGCGAAGCGCAAGAAGCGGTGAGCTACCGTGTGGTGATCTCGCGCAGTGCCGACCGCGAAATGAAAAGATTACCGATCGACATTCAAGTACGCATGGAGCGTGCGATGATCGGCCTTGAACAGCAGCCCAGACCATCAGGTTGCAAAAAGCTCTACGGGAGCGATGACCTGTGGCGCATCCGCATCGGCGTCTATAGAGTACTCTACCTTATTGATGACGGTGTTCGACTTGTACGCGTGGAGCGCGCAGGTCATCGCAGCGATGTATATCGCTGAGATCGCTCGGATCCAATTCGACTGCCGTGGCCGTGATCCCGAAGTGGGGCCACTGCTGGAGCGGAGGAGGTTGAAGTGAGGTTGATATCGGGTGCGCCATGAATGTGTAGCGACCGATAGCCCGGCACTCGGTAATTTGGGGACCTGTTCCGAAAGCCCTTTCAAATCCTTGTTGCCATGCGTAGTCCGATCCTCATCCTGCTCTGCATTCTGTTCACCAGTTCATCGTTCTCGCAGCGGACCGGACCCGGCTTCGTGAGCCAAGGCATTCTTGATCAAGAGAAAGCCGGAGCGCTGTTCCGCCCGGTGAGCTTGTTGCAACGGGTTGCGCCATCACCGGTAACCGACGAGCTCTGGTCCCGCGCGTGCAGCAAAGCGGTCGTATCGCGCTATGATCGCCCGGCGGCGCAGGCGCTCATTGCGTCACATCCTCAGTTCATCTCACTTTCCGTTCCCACGGCGAACGATGTGATGCGGCTCGATCTGGAGCGCACGGAACCGACCACTGACAACTTCGTGGTCCATCGCGCGAGTGATGGTGCGGAAGTACGGCCGGACGCGAGCGTACACTATCGCGGTATCATCCACGGCGTGCCGAATTCGCTCGTGTCGATCAGTGTGTTCGCTGGGGAGATCATGGGCATTGTCTCCGATGGGAACGGACAACAAGTGCTCGGCAAATTCGAACATGCACCACAGGACTTGCACGTGTTCTATCGGGAGCATGATCTGTTGGCCACTTCCGGTGCGGTGTGTGGTACGGTGGATCCACCGACGGGACGGCGCACGGGCAAACCGGAAGTGGCCGGTTCGGCGAAATCCATCCGCTGCGTGCATTGGTACTGGGAGGTGGCGAATGACATTTTCCTGAACAAGGGCAGTGTGACAGAAGCGACGAACTACGTCACCGGCCTGTTCGCCCAGAGTGCGACGATCTACGCGAACGATGGCGTGAACGTGGCATTGCAGGAAGTGTTCGTATGGGATGTGGCGAGTCCCTACAACGGCACGAGCAGCAGTTCGCGCCTGAGCCAGTTCGGCACCACGCGCACCAGTTTCAACGGTGACATGGCGCACCTGCTGGACAACGGCGGCTACGGCGGTGTGGCCTGGTTGACGACGCTCTGCAGCGGCACCAGCGCGCGCATGGCCTACAGCGGCATCTATAACAGTTTCAGCAACGTGCCTACCTACAGTTGGAGCGTGGAAGTGGTGACGCACGAGCAAGGCCACAACCTCGGCTCCCGGCATACGCACGCCTGCGCGTGGAACGGTGACAATACGGCCATCGATGGATGTGGACCAACAGCGGGGTACACGGAAGGTTCCTGTCCTACGGGACCGCTACCGTCCTCCGCGGTCGGCGGAACCATCATGAGCTACTGCCACCTCGTGAGCTCGGGCATCAACTTCGTGAACGGTTTCGGCCCGCAACCGAAAGCGGTGATCCTGAACAACGTGAACGCCGCTTCATGCCTGCTCACATGCGGCACCAGTTGCGATCCGCCAGCGCTCGGTATCACGTCACTGAATTCCATATCCTGCACACTCACCTGGAGCAATGTCGGGGCGGTGAGCTACACGCTCCGTTGGAAAGCGCAGTCGAGCGGAACATGGAACGTTGTGACCGGCATCACCGGCACCACCTATGCGCTCACGGGCCTCACTCAATCCACCGCATACGAGTTCCAAGTATTGACGGTGTGCTCCAGTGCAAGTTCCGCGTACTCGGCGTCGTACAATTTCACCACGCCCGTTCCGTGCCCTGATGCCAATGAGCCGAACAACTCGCTCGCCGCAGCGGCGAACATCACGTTGCCCACATCGATCAGTGCGCTCATCGCATCGAACGTTGACCTGGACTATTACCGCTTCACCATCGCCAATGCGGGCACGGTGAACCTCTACCTCAGCAACGTGGCTGGCGACTATGATCTCTACCTGTTGAACAGCACAGGCACCACGGTCGCGAGTTCCACGTTCGGTGGCACGAGCAACGAGAGCGTGAGCTACAGCGCGACGGCGGGTACCTACGTGATCGAAGTGCTTGGCTACAACGGGGCCTTCAGCGCGTACCAATGCTACCAGCTAAGCGCCAACTTCACCCAAAGCTGCGGACCCGTAACAGGGCTCACAGCCACGGGCATCACCTACAACAGCGCGACCATTTCATGGACAGCGTTCAGCGGTTCGCTGAGTTACGACCTCGACTGGAAGATCACGGCCGGATCCACGTGGACCACAGTAACAGCCCTCTCCGGAACATCGTACGGGCTTACCGGCCTTGCCTGGAGCACCTCTTACGACTACCGCATCAAACCGAACTGCCAGGTAACGGGCCAATCACAATACGGGAGCATCCAGAGCTTCACCACGAGCAACCCGCCGTGCGATGTGTCCCCGCCGATCGTGCTCGCGGCGAAGGTGTTCCTCGAAGGGCCTTACAAAAGCGCGAACCTGATGCTGACGGATTCACTGCGCAAGCAAGGCGTGCTGCCGCTCACCGAACCGTATACCACGCTCGGCCTCGTTGTCACCGGTGCGAACACGACCACGAACGCGGTGCTCGCCGTCACAGGCAATAATGCCATCGTGGATTGGGTACTGGTTGAACTGCGCGACCCTGCGACATTGACCACCGTTGTGGAACGCCGAGCGGCGCTGCTGCAACGCGATGGTGATGTGGTGGCGCTGGATGGTGTTTCACCTCTTGGCTTTTGTTCCGCGGCAGGCAGCTATCGCGTGGCGGTGCGGCACCGCAATCACCTCGGTTGCATGACCGGTGCTCCATTCAACCTCGGTCCTTCGGCCACGCCGATCGACTTCACTTCGTCAGCGCTGGGCACTTATGGCACGCTCGCGCGCAACACCATCGGCAGCGTGCAAGTGCTATGGGCCGGCAACACCACCGGCGACACGAACGTGATGTATACCGGCGCGGGCAATGATCGCGACCCGATCCTCACCGCAGTGGGCAGCACTACACCGAACAATACGGTGAGCGGCTACCTGCGCACCGATGTGAACATGGATGGCCGAGCACAATACACCGGCAGCGCGAATGATCGCGATCCGGTGTTGATCAACGTGGGCAGCACTACGCCGAACAATGTGAAAGTGGAGCAGCTACCGTAGATGAACACGCAGGTTCTGAGCGTCGCGATCGCGCTGCTCCTGGCAGGAGAAAGCGCTTCGCAGGAACTGGTGCTCGATCCGGGCATGGGTGCATGCACATGGGAGATCATCGATGCGGCAGGGCTTTCGCTGATGAGGACCGAGTTCACCAGTGAGGTGACGGTGCGCATGGACGGCTTCGCTGCGGGGATCTTCGTTCACACCATGCGCAACGCCGCCGGAAAGACGTGGTCGGTCGTGCTGGCCAATCCGTAGATCCTGTTTTCGGGCGGTTTCCGACTTCCGCGGATCAACATGGGAGCGGGATAGCAACGAAGTACATGCCCGACATGTGGAACAAACGCCACAACTCCTGCATTCGCTGCTCACCTGCGCGGCATTCGCAAGGGGAGCGCGTACGGTATCCCTTTTGCGCCACGGTACGTAGAAGGTCGATAATCGATCCGCGATCCATGCGAAACCACATCCCCACACTCACCGCCATCTGCCTGTTGATCCCCTGTACCGCCCTTTGCCAGAACTGGGGTGTGGGTTTCCGGCTGGGCGACCCCAGCGGATTGACCGTGAAGAAGTACTGGGCCGGGCATGGCTTCGAGGTCAGTTTCGGTCGCACGCACATCTTCAGTGGTTCGAACTTCTACTATGATCGCTATTCGCACTGGTACGATGACCAGCATTTCAACTACAAGGAGCATGAATTCCTGGGTTATCAGGCCACCGTGCCCCTTGGACTTCAATTGCACTATCTCGTGCAGAAGAACATCAGCGGTGCCACTGGCTTGGATTGGTACTATGGCTTCGGTGGCCAGTTCCGCACCCAACAGTATCGTTATAACTATCGCTACAAGGCCGAGAACGGGCCTGAATGGATCACGGTCTACGACGAACGTGTCACCGAAACGGACCTTGGCCTGGACGGTGTCATCGGCCTGGAATACAAATTCAAGGATGCACCGGTCTCCTTGTTCATGGACGGCACCTTGTTCATGGAACTCATCGACGAACCCTTCTTGTTCAATACCCAGTTCGGCCTTGGTGCCCGCTTCAGGTTCTGAACATCATCCTTCATCGGGCGGCCCCTTCATTGAACTGGCGTCCGCGCGCAGCGTTGAAGTTTGGACATGGTGCCGGTGGATGTATGGTCGGATCCGCATGAAGGGTTGATCATCCGGGATCAAGGAGAGAGTTCACAGATAGTATCGTTGCTCTGGCGATCGGCGGATGTGGCGGCTCATGCACGGGAACATCCGTGTTTTTTCTTTTTGTGCGGGAACATCGGTACGCGAATGGCACCATCTTCGCAGGACGCAAAACCTAACCCCCAAAGGACCAATGAAAAAAGCAATGATCGCAGTTGCCTTGAGCGCGGGCTTGTTCACAGCGCAAGCGCAAACGAGTCCGGATGCTACCACGAGCACCGAGCCGCAATCCACCGCCAAACATCCGCCACACAATTGCATGATGGCCGATGAGAAGGTCTGGGCAAGCTTGGATCTGTCACCCGAACAGACCGAAAAGGTGAAAGCCATACAGGCGGAGTGCATGAAGGAATGCGCCGGCATGATGAAGGATGATCCCAGCATGGCCAAGATGATGGACAAGCACGAGCCGGAGGTGCAAGCGGTACTGAAGCCTTCGCAATATGATGCTTGGATGAAATGGTGTTCAGCGCAAGCCACGAGCACCGAGGCGAAGCCGATGGACAAGGTGACGAAATAGGAACAGGCATCGCCACTGGTCCTGTTTTAGGATCGAACAAATAGCGAAGGGGCCGCCTCGTTCTGAGACGGCCCCTTCCGCGTTCACAATATTCCGGTTCAGGATCGAACGGTGCTCGTGCGATCGGTGGAGGGTCCGTTCGGGAGCCCAGCAAACGCGTCAATGCGAGGGTCAGGCGAACATCGTCCGTTGCCGCGCCAATTGAGTCAAGGCTTTACCGCCGTGAAGCACGAAATGCCTGCGGCCGTTCGAAGAATGACCATGTACAGCCCTGGGGGTTGAACAGACAGATCAAGTGTGATTGGGCCATGTACCTCGCCAAGTGAAATGATCATACGACCTGTGCCATCCACGACATGCACGCTTTGGGATTCTCGCATGGCCAGAACGAATGACACTCCATCCGGGAGCGTGATCAACTTGGCAGCTGAAGGATCAGCGAGCAAGGGTATGGCATCGGCCTGCCCGTTCAGGATCCTGCACAGGTTCTGCGATGTACCATTGTTATATCCATGAAAGAGGCCCCCGGCCAATACCCGATCATCGGGTTCGAGCGCGAGTGCGCGCACTTGGGTCGAGGCCCCATCTCCCCAAAATCCACCACCCGTGACGAACGTGTCATCAACGGAACCATCCTCAAGAAGGCGAACGATCCGGTCGCGTGGATAGCTGTTGAACTGAGTGAACATGCCTGCACCGAGGATCATTCCATTGGGCATGGGCGCAAGTGTCAGCACATAGTTGTTGGGTCCAGTGCCTGCATTGAATGAGGCATCCGGGATACCATCGGCGGTGAACCGCACCAAGCGGGTCGTAGGCGAACCATTGAACGTGGTGAACGCACCGCCAGCCAAGAACTGCTGATCGGCCTGTTCAGCGATGCACCAGACCGGGGTATTGAAGCCGGGATCACAAATGAAGGCGTTGTCGAGGGTGCCATCGGATCCAAGTTGGGCGATATGCCCGCATGGCGTGCCATCATAGGCGGTGAAATCGCCGCCCACGAGCACGCGGCCATCCGAGCGAAGGCACAGGCTGATGATGGTACCGTTGAAACCGGTGCCTGTTTGGAGGAAGGTCGCATCCAAGCTTCCATCACCGTGCAAGCGGACCAGGCGGGATCGAGGCTGTCCGTTGCAGGACGTGAAACGACCGGCAACAAGCAAGTCACCGGCGGGCGTTAACGCCAACGCGAGCACGGTACTGTCGAAGCCTGCACCAATGTCGAACCCCGCGTCGAAACCGCCGTCCTCGTTCACACGGAGCAGCCGTGGGCTGATGTGTCCACCATACCGTGTGAGATCCCCGCCCACAATGCACCGGCCATCGGATTGAAGGGCCAGCGCGCAGACCGTGCTGTCCACATCATCCGGCACGAGGAGCAGCGTGTCGCGTTCCCCGCTCGCAAGCAAACGCACGAGATTCCGTGCAAGGTCATAGCCATACCCGGTGAATTCACCTCCAGCGTATATCCGTCCGTCCGGTGTCCGCGCCAACGCCCTCACACGGCCATTGAACCCAGTGCCCACCTCGAAACTGTGATCGAACGATCCCGGTTGTCCTATGCACGCACAAGCACAAAGGACACAGGAGCAGAAAAGCAGAATGTGTCGGGCGGACCTCATGGTTCTTCTTCTTTGGTGAACTGATCGGGGAAGGGGCAGGTGAAGATATCTTCCTTTGGGGGCTGACATTCTCCGTTTCTGGCCCGATCAGCACCGTTCCTCGGAGAGACCCCACTTGTTGAAAACTCCCCCGCGATCGTTGATAACCACGCAACGTCGGAGTGGCTGTTCCCTTGCCCAGCGCGGCTACTTTCGCTGCGACTTCAGGGAACCCTTGCCAACGCTGAGAATTCAGGAAGAATTGGACCGCAAGGACGCAATGTGCGCCAAGCCGTTCTCGGTCTTCGAGTCGTTGCGTCTTCGCGGTTCCGTCGGACAACAATGAGCGAGACGAACTATACCGAGGAGCATATCCGGTCACTGGACTGGAAAGAGCACATCCGCTTGCGGCCGGGCATGTACATCGGCAAGTTGGGCGATGGCAGCGCGTATGACGACGGCATCTACATCCTGCTGAAGGAGGTGCTGGACATCTGCATCGACGAGTACGTGATGGGCCACGGAAAGAAGGTGGAGATCACCATCGAGGGCACGCGTGTGGAAGTACGCGACTACGGCCGGGGCGTGCCGCTGGGCAAAGTGATCGATGTGGTGAGCAAGATCAACACCGGCGCGAAATACGACAGCAAAGCCTTCAAGAAGAGCGTGGGCCTGAACGGCGTCGGGACGAAGGCGGTGAACGCGTTGAGCCAGTACTTCAAGATCGAGAGCATCCGCGAAGGGCAGCTCAAGCGCGCGGAGTTCGACATGGGCAACCTGCGCAAGGACACCAAGCTGGAGAAGACCGATGAGCCCAACGGCACGCGCGTGGTCTTCGAGCCCGACGGCACCATGTTCCGCAATTTCTCGTTCCGCGACCAGCACATCGAGCGATTGTTGTGGAACTACTGCTACTTGAACACGGGCCTTGCCATCTGGTACAATGGACAGAAATTCCAGAGCAAGCACGGCTTGCTCGATCTTCTCAATACGAAGATGGACGGCGAGCCGCTGTACCCCATCATCCACTTGATCGGCGACGACATCGAAGTGGCGATGACGCATGCCAGCCACTACGGCGAGGAGTACTACAGCTTCGTGAACGGCCAGCACACCACGCAGGGCGGCACGCACCAGAGCGCTTTCCGTGAAGTCGTGGCCAAGGTGATCAAGGAGTATTTCAAGAAGGATTGGGAAGCGGGCGACATCCGCACGGGCATCGTGGCGGCGGTCGCCATCAAGGTGATCGAGCCGGTGTTCGAGAGCCAGACCAAGACCAAGCTCGGTTCGTTGGAGATCGAGCCCGGCGGGCAGAGTATGCGCTCCTTCATCGGCGACTTCCTCGCCACGAAGCTGGACAACTTCCTGCACAAGAACCCGGAGACGACGAACGCGCTGCAAGGCAAGATCCTGGAGAGCGAGCGGGAGCGAAAGGAACTTTCAGGCATCCGCAAGCTGGCCCGCGAACGCGCGAAGAAATCCAGCCTGCACAACAAGAAACTGCGTGACTGCCGCGTACACCTGAGCGATCCGAAGAACGACCTGCGCAAGCTGGACAGTACGCTCTTCATCACCGAGGGCGACAGCGCGAGCGGCAGCATCACCAAGAGCCGGAACGTGGAAACGCAGGGCGTCTTCAGCCTGAAGGGCAAGCCGCTGAACTGTTACGGCCTCACGAAAAAGATCGTGTACGAGAACGAGGAGTTCAACCTCATCCAGGCAGCGCTCGACATCGAGGACGGCATGGACTCATTGCGCTACAATCGCATCGTGATCGCCACCGATGCGGACGTGGACGGCATGCACATCCGCCTGCTGCTGATGACCTTCTTCCTGCAGTTCTTCCCGGACCTGGTCAAGAACGACCACCTCTACATCCTGCAAACGCCGCTCTTCCGCGTGCGCAACAAGAAGGACACGATCTATTGCTACAGCGAAGGCGAGCGGCAGAACGCGCTGAGCAAGCTCGGCAAGACGGCGGAGATCACGCGCTTCAAGGGATTGGGCGAGATCAGCCCCGACGAGTTCAAGCATTTCATCGGGCCGGACATGCGCTTGGAACCGGTGATGATCACCAAGGACGCCGCTGTACACGAGCTGCTCGAATTCTACATGGGCAAGAACACACCGGAGCGGCAGAACTTCATCATCGACCACCTGAAGATCGAGAAGGACGTGGTGCCCAACGAGCCGGAGCATCCGGTGAAGGCCATCGCGCGGAAACTGGAGGAGAACGAAGTGGAAGCGGAGGTATGATGAATTGGAACAGTCCGATCCATGAACCCACCTATGGGATCAGCCACAGGCGATCAAAGATCGCTTCGTCGGGGACTCCTCGCGATGACGTGTATTCCATGAAGTGCGATCAACGGGCGCTGCGCCCGTTG
>JANMKC010000094.1:0-10026 GCA_031371785.1 Flavobacteriales bacterium
ATCCTCCTTGATAACGAACCGCTTGGGAAATGCCATGTGTTATTGGATCTGCCCACAAGATCCATCAGCCCATCCGGAAGATCAAGTCCAACCCAACGCGGTTATCAACATTGAACTGTACTGAATGTCTAAATGGTATAAACAGCACCCGGATCAAGAAAACGTCCCAAGTGATCTCGCAGGCATGGGATCCGGTCCCTCACTCCTTGACCACCTTGCTGCTGTGCCAGCCATCGCTGGTCTTGATGCGCAAACCGTAAAGACCGTTCGTGTACGAACGGATGTCAAGATCGATGTACGCCTCGTTCCGGAATGCTCGCGACAGCACCACGCGTCCTATCGCATCCACGATCTCCACCTGCTCGATCGCCGATCCGGAAATGCGCACAAGATCATGTGCGGGGTTCGGTGCGATCCTCATCGGCACTTCCATCACCGCATTCGCCGCGGTGCTCAAACAGATGATCTGTGAATAGGCCGTGGTCGGGTACGAAGTGAATTGCGCGAGCACATCAGTGATCGCTACCGGAACAACTGATGATGACCACGTCGTATCAACCGAAGGGAACCATTGTTCGGAAGTAGTGCTGTGATCGATGGTGTTGCAGAGATCCAAACCAAGGTCGAGTTTGGTGATGCCTACGGACAATGCACTGTTTCCAAGCGGGCCATGGTTGATGCCGCCGAGGTGGAAGTCGGTAGTGCCATCGCCCGGGCAACTCACCACTGGCGAAGGGATATTCATTTCGCGCAGTGCGAGTTCATCGCCGTTGGTATCGAGCACCTGCACGAAGGAGTCGTATGAACCTGAACCAGGAGTCCCCGCCACAACGATCGTGTTGCCGTTCACCAGTTGAGCGGTCTTCCACCAGGTGGTCATGTTGGGGTAGTCCGGCTGCGGGATCCTGCGTTTTGCCCAGAGCGGCGTGCCGTTCGCATCGGCGGCTAACATGAGGGTGCTTCCGATGAAGCCCGGCGTGGTTTCGCGCAGCATGATCCGGAAGTTGTCGCCGGGCAGCACAAGCAATTTGGAATAGGTGTAGTTGTAGCCGGAGTCGGGATAGGCCTTGGCCCATTGCGGGGTGAGCAAGCTGTCGGTGCGGAACAAACAGGTCTTGGGATGGTAGCCCGGATAATTCGAAGCGCCGGAGAAGACATGATCGCCATTGCTCAGGCGTGCCACCGACCGGAAAAAGGTGTAACCCGCCGTGCCGATATGGATCGCGTTGGAAGCGATCAGCGTTCCGTCCGCCTCGATGCGCGCGATCATGCCGGTATAGTCCATCCCTGCCCAATCACCGGCCAGGGTGAAGCGGTCCGCAGGATCCTGCACGGCATCGTGCCAGCTCCACGGCGCAGTGATCCCAATACCCGTAATGTCGTAGGTCTTCGCCACCAGCACGGCGCCGTCCACCGCCAGCCGCAGGTACAACGCAGCATAGTTCAGCCGCCCGAAACACGCGAACGATCCATCAGCCATTTCGATCACCCTGTTCAGGTCGAAATAGGGCGCGTTCACTTCCCACTGCTGCAATGGATCTCCAGCAGATGATGTGCGCACGAAGCGACATTTGTTGAACGATCCCCAAACATCACGGCAGGTGCAATTGAGCAGATCGCCATTGGCCAGGCGAGTGAGATCCGCGTGAGCCAAGGAATTGACGTTCACTGAGTCACCGCTCTGCACGATCCACTTGGAGAAAGGTGCTTGCGCCGATGAGCAAAAGGAGATCGCGATCAGGAAGAGGATCGGGAGCGTGCGCGTGGTCATTGGTGAAAGGACGATCCTGTTTCCTGAAGGATGCCCGTGAGCGCAAGATCACACGGAAATCGGATCACCCACGCGCACCAATTCCCCGCTGATCGCCATTGCGTTCATCCCGAAGTCCACTTTCACTTCGCCATCCGTTCCTGCCCGCCTGCGATAAGAGGCCAAGGTGCGTAGTGGTTCTTTTCCACGCCCTCCTGTGCGCTGATCGGTGGTGGTGATCACGCAGCGCGCGCAAGGCTTCACCAAGGAGAATCGCCCCGCGCCGATGGCGATCCCCGTCCAACCATCCTCTTGATAGGCTTCGCCACCGGCGATCACCATGTTGGGGCGGAAACGGTCCATTGGAACATGAACTGATGGATCGATCAGCGGATCAGATGATCGGATCCGCGCGTTCAGATCATCGAGCGATGCTTGTGAGATGATCAAGTAAGGGAAGCCATCGCTCAGCGAAATAATGCCTTGCGCGTAGCGCGCATCGACCAAGCGATGTGATCTGTCGGGCATGAAGACGAGCGTTGCGTCGGCTTCGAGTTTTTCGGTGAACCATGCCGAGAGATCCTCCGGAGCGCGCAAGGCGATGAGCGCATCATCCCAAACGTTCACCGGCATTTCCTCGCCCTCCTTCAACGCCCAAGGCAGTTCGATGCTTCCACCGTCGCGAACATCCACAACGCGGAAACCATCCGGACTCGGCGAGCAATGCAAACACGCCATCGCAGGGACTTCCCGTTGCGAAATGAAGCGGCCGTTCCCATCCACCAGCATCCAACGGCGATCATGCGCGAAGCCGCGATCGGTGATCCGCGCTTCGTGCACCGCGAAGCCGCCCAGTGACTTGATCGGGTACAGATGGAGCGACGCGACCGTGAGCGGCATCACTTCGCGGTGCATACCACGCGCAACAAGCGATCTCCGCGCGGTGTGGTGATCACGATATTGTACACGCCTGCGGCATCGGGCAATTCGCACCGCCAGCCGTTCGCGCGCCGTTGTGTAGACACTTGCGTTTCGCGCCCCGCAACATCATACACGGTGATGCGCTCAATGTCGCTGCCTGTGATCAACACCGTACCATCCATTGTCGGATTCGGGAATGCGCGCACCCCCTCGCTTGACCCTCTCGCGTTGATGCCTATACTGTTGTCGAACAAGGTGTCGCTCGTCACCAGTTCCGGAGTGCCATCGGCCTCTTGGTACAGTGTGCGGAACGTATCGATAGGTGCGCTGTGGAAGCCGAACATTTCCTGGTTCCATAACGGGGGAACCGGTTGGTAGTACACATGCGCATGCACGTGGAGGGCACCGGTGTAGCCGTTCATCGCGATGTGGTAGTGGACAATGTCGCCGCCGTTCCCTTCCACACCGAGCGCATCATGGTTGAAGTCGATGTCGCTGGTGGGCACTCCCGCGATCCGGGTCGTGTCATAGAAAGGACTCGTGGTGCTGAAGCCTTGCGGCACGAGGCGGTTATCCTTGAGCGGTGATGCCGCGCGTTCCAATGTCGTGGTCACGTTGTTGTTCACGTCGCCCATCACCAGTTCGTAGATCTGCACTTGATCACCTTGCGTGATCACATCGTGGTGCGGCTCATATCCCGCATCGTGTCCGTAGAGTTCGTTGGTGCTGTCCCACCGCCCGCTCTGGAAAAGAGTGTCACCTGTTGCGTTCAGCGCGATCACCTGCACGAACGCACGGCGGCTCGGATAACCGCTGGGGAACTTGTGGCCGATGCGATTGATCAGGTGCGCATCGATGTACGCGGTGTCGGGCGTACGATCGGTGAGGGCGAGCGACAGATCGACGCTCTTGTGCAGATTGCGCAACGTGCGGGCGATGGTGCTGTCGAATTGTGTGGCCGTTGCGGGTATACCGAGGTCGGCGATGTGGTTCTTCAGCAACTTCAACATGAAAGTGTTGCCACCCGCGAGGTGGTGCTCACCGAAGGGCGAGTGCCCATTGAGGAAGGCGTATTCCGAAGCGAGCACGATGGCGTCATCGATGCGCGGCATGTGGCAGCCACGGCAACTGGTCTGCAGGTCGGCGGGGTAGATACTGTTCTTCCATTCGTGCCAAGTGGCCTGTTCCACGAAGTGGCCGCCGGTGGCATTGCCGTCCAGGTCCAGCGTTTCGGTGATCAATGAATGGCAGCCCGCGCACACGCGCCCATCCTGTATGTGCTGCCCGAACCCCGGCCTGAAGCCCACGAAGAAGGTCATGATCGCCGCGTTGATCTCATCGTCCGGGTAAGGTCCGTAGACGCGCGCGCTGCTGTCGCCATCGTGATGGGGTTCGGGGCCGAAGTGCAGATCGCCGGAGAAGAAGCGACCGGCACTGTCGGGTTGCTGCTGGTGGCAGGCCAAGCAACTAACGCCGTCGTGCCCCATCACGCTGGTGTCGAGCATGGCGATGGTGAACGGCGCATGGCCGAGCATGCGTTCCTCGTGCATGCCGAGCGGTGCATGGCAGCCGAGGCATTTGTTCTCGATCGCTACTTGGTGCGCAGGGTTCACCTGCACCTCGTGGCTCACCTTGGCGAGGAAGAACGGATCGCGCGCGGAGTTGCCCATCATGGTGCTGCGCCAGTCGTCGGACACGTTCACATCGGTGCCGTTCTCACTGGTCATCGCGAGGGCGAGGGTGTCGTGCCCGTGGCATCCGGAGCATCGGCCAGCCGTGGCGAAGAAGGTGCTGTATTGCACAACGAGCCCGTCGCTGCTGGAGCGCTGGTCGCGCAAGGTGAGCATGTCGAGCGCCGAGTGCGGGCCGAAGCGCGGCGCGGTGGCTTCCGTCCAACCGACGAGCACCAGCATGACCCCCATGAGGACACCGAGCACTTGCACACGCGAACGGGCCGGACGTTTTTGCATACGGTGCGCAAGTTATCGGAGTGATGGGCGCGTGGCACGCGGGAAAGTTGCGCAACAAGGGATCGCCAGAAAGACGCAAGGGCCGCCCCGCTTTCGCGGAACGGCCCCTGGATCCCCGGAACCTTGGAGAGCAGGCCCGGATCAGCCCGTCAGTGGGTGCGGAGTTTGGTGACGTCCTTCTTCTCGAACACGTACACGAACTGGCCATCGTTCGTGAGCGCGCTAGTGGCACCCTTGCGGGCATTGAACTGCTTGAAGGCGCAGGTGTTCAGGTCGAAGGCGGCGATGTCACTGTTGTCGGTCTGCACCAGTACGATGTTGTCGTGGAAGTCGTACAGGTCCGCCGCCTTGTACTTGCCGCTATGCACGAGTTTGCCATCGCTCTGGTCGTGGGTGCTCACGCCCTTCTCGCCCACCACGGCGATCTTGTCTTGGAAGGGCAGGATGACCGACGGATCGCTGATGTTATCGTCCTTCAACAACACCTCGTACAGCTCTTTGCCATCGGCGCAATCCATGCCGTAGAGCGCCTTGCCGCTGCAGACATAGAGCTTGTGATCGGCCACGATGCCATTGGTGATGCCCTTCTTGAAGCGCTCGCTTTCCCAGGCCATCGCGCCGTCACTGGTGTTGAAGGCTTTGATCCCGTAGGGCTTCACGTCCACGTATTTCACCTGCCGCACATCGTGTGTTTCGGTCCCGGTGCTGGTGGTCTCTGTCCAGTGGAGGTGTGCCTGCGTTTCCACCCGTCCGCCGATCTGCAACAGCACCCGATCACCTTCCACGTACATGCTGGGTATCGCTTTCGCATCCGGGATCTCCGGCGAGGTCCACAACAACTTTCCGGTGAGGCGGTCGTACTTTTTGATGAACTGCTTCCGGCGGTTCTGGCAATCGAGCACGTAGAGGTCGTTGCCCACGGTCACCGGATCGGCAACGGCACCATACACGCCGAAGGCGATCGCATGCGCGGGTGCGCTCGCTACGCCATCCGGCGTGAAGTCGAAGGCCGCCGCCCATTGTTGCGCACCGGTCGCGTAGTCGTATACCTGGATGCCGCTGAGCATCAGGTACACTTTGCCTTGGTCCAGTTTCAGGTCGTAGATGAACTTGCGCGTTACCACTTTCCGCTCCGCGCGACCGATGTAGCTCGCTTGCCATTTCACGTTGCCATTGGTGAGGTCGATGCGGGCGATCTGGTTCTTGAAGCCGCTGAAGAGCGCGGCGAGACCGGGTCCCACGAAGTTCACGCACACCATGTCGTTGCCGTCCACGATGTACTTGCCCACCGACCCGGTGAAGACCTTGGTGTTCCACATCTCCTCGCCGGTGCGCGCATTGATCATGGTTAGTGCCTCCTTGGTGCTGATCGCGAAGAGGTCCTTCTCCTTGATATAGATCACGTTGTCCTCCGAGAGGTTCTGGTATTTGTCGGTGGTCCACAGTGCCGCACCGGTCTTCAGGTCGATGCAGGCCACTTGGTCCTTGCCCATTTTGCGGTCGAAGAGGAAGACCGTGGCGCTCTCCCAGAAGGGGATGAGCTCATCGATCTTGCGCAGGTTGGGGCTAAGCTCCTTGAAGGGCTTGGTCCACACGGTCTTTCCTGTGGCGTTCTCGAACACGGTCATCTCCTTGTCGCTGGCAGCGTAGCTCAGTTGCTGTTCGCCGTAGCCCTTGGCACCGAAGTCACCCACGCCGGTGTAGTCGATCTTGTGTTCGAGGCGGGTGGTCCATGCTTGGCCCATTTCATCTTGCGCGCTCAGCCTGAGGCCTGGAGCGAGCAGCAGTGCTGCGAGAAGTACCGGGTGTTTCATCGTGTTGTGTGGTGAGAGTTGTTGTTGGAGCCGGATATATCCGACCCATGCATGGATCGGAATGGAATGCGTTCAGGGGAAGTGCAGTTGGATGTCGACTTTCTCTACGTGGCCTTTCGGCAAGCGGATGTCGAAGCGATGGTCGTACCAGTGGTCTGTCAGCAAGTTCTTCCACTTGACCGGCAGCGTGGAGTTCGGCACGAACACCGAGTTCGCATGGCCCTTGTGATCGATGGTGAAGCGAAGTCCGATGTCGCCAATGAGCGATCCCGAAGCGATGTCCTTCGCCCAGAGTCCTGCGCCCAGTTCGCGTTGGATGGCGGCGTTCACGCTGTCGCGAACGATCGCGTCGTCATAGACCTCGACCTTCCCTTGGCGCGGCGGCAATGGGATCTTGCGCACGGCATCCTCGTCGATGTTCTGCGCTTCGCTCACCAGAACAACGAGGAAGATGACCGTCAGAAGCAACAAGCGCTCCCACGTGATCCAATTCCGTTCCCTGATGAGCATTTCCATGTGGTGGCGATACGCACCGCAAACGTCCCCTTGTAGCGCAGCCTGTCCGTGCGGTATTCACCTGTTTCGTCTACGGTCCAAGCCGTAGTTCTCAGCGTACCATCGTTGATCGCCCGGCGTTGAACTACAAGTACCGCATCGAGGTGCTTCTACTTTTGATCCCACGCCTTCGCTCTGAAACTTCGGCGTACAGCATGCGCATCCGCACCCTTTCGCTCTTCCATTTTTTCACCCTTTCACTTTTCTCGCAAACAGTCGTTCCCTTCGTCGAGTACTACGACAGCACGAAGACCGTGAAGCGCAGTGAAGGCCTGATGGTGAACGGGCGCGAGTGGGGCGAATGGAAATTCTGGAACAGCGATGGTCGCCTCACGGAGAAGAGCGACTTCAAGAGCGGCGAACGCGACGGCCATGTGGTGATCTACTACGACAATGACTCCGTGCAACACGACGGTTGGATCCGGCGCGGGAAGCGGGACAGCACCATGCACAGCTTCTACAAGAACGGGCTCCCGATGGAGGAAGGCGCGTTCAAGAAAGGAGTGAAAGAGGGCGCATGGAGTTATTGGTACACCGATGGCAAACCGATGCTGAAGGAATTGTGGGACGATAGTGTGGGCATCAGCACGGATGCGTGGGACAAGGATGGCGCACAGACGCTGACGAAAGGGGATGGGCTTATCCGTACATACTATGGTAGCGGCGCATTGGAGAGTGAATGCCACTACAAAGGCGGAGTCGTCAGCGGGCCGTGCGAAGAGCGCTGGCCGGCCGGCAACCTGAAGTCACAGGGGAACAATGTGGCTGGTGTGCGCATCGGTGAATGGACCTGGTGGCACAGCAACGGAAAACCCGAAAAGAATTCGACTTACGTGAAAGGGAAGTTGAGCGGGCCTTACGCGACCTACTTCGAGAACGGTCAAGAGAATGTACATGGCTACTATCTCGCAGGAAAAAAAGACAGCCTGTGGACTTGGACAACCGCCACCGGTGCGAAGGACATGCTGGGCCATTTCAAGGCCGATGAACAGAACGGGTTGTGGAAGTATTGGTACCCGAACGGGCAGGTCAGTTCCGAAGGCTTGTTCGCAGCAGGCAAAGAGGAAGGGGAATGGGTGTACTACTACGACGGCGGGCAGACATGGAGGCGCGGAACATGGAAGGCCGGCACCAAGGACGGTTTGTGGACCACTTGGTACGAAAGCGGCCAGAAACTACAGGAGGGCAACTACATGACCGGCAAGGAGGAGGGCGAATGGAAGAGCTGGTTCGCGAATGGCCAGCAGAAGGACATCGGTTCCTTCAAGGCCGGGCGCATCGATGGCGCATGGCGCGGTTGGTTCCCTGATGGCAAGCAGGAGTACCAAGGGCTCTGGGCGAATGATGCCAAAAATGGCCCCTGGAAATTCTGGTACGAGAACGGGCAGCCGAAGGAAGAAGGTCCCTACGTGGATGGAAAGAAGAACGGCCGGTGGATGGCCTACAATACCCAAGGCATGCCTATCAGCGAGGGTATTTACGCGAACAACACCCCGCATGGCGCGTGGATCTACTACGATGACGCCGGTGTGAAAATGCGCGAGCAGGGCTTCGTGAACGGGAACCCTGAAGGGAAGTGTACGGTCTACGACGAACACGGTCGCGTAGTGCAGGAGATGAGCTACAAAGAAGGCAAGCTGGATGGTAAAATGACCATGTACGGCATTGATGGCCGAGTGCTCAAGTCCATCAACTACGAGAACGGGATGGTGAAGAAGGACCCGCCGCCGAAGCTTCAACACTGACCTCACCCTCCCCTCCCCGGTGGGGAGGGATCGACCGGACGTAACAAGGCCCCAGCTTATGCCGGGGCCTTGTTACCTGTCGCTTCCAGCCTCATCTTGAGGCAGGCGCGGCGGCATTGTCCTTAGCGGTAACCGTTGATATAGGCGTTGGCGATGATCTCGCTTTCCCTTACCAACCCCTGCACGATCTCGCGGATCAGCTCATTGAGCTGTTGATCGCTGAACCGGTGCAGGTCGTTGTAGACATGCGTTTTGCGCTTGCTGCTCTTGATGAAGGCTATTTTGTCCTTCTTCGTCATGTCCCTTTCAACGGGAAAGGCGGGCATGGGTTCCGCAGCAACGATAGAAACTTCTACAGCCCTTGCCGATCATGGCTTCCCCGAAAACACGGCGGCGGACTTCCGAGTATCGGAAAGTCCGCCGCGTGCTTTCACCAAAACCTGCCCTGATCGGGGGAGGACCAGGGTCTTGACCAAGGGGTCCGGTGCGATCGCCCAGCTTACGGACCGGGTCGGATCGCTCCGGTTATCGTTACGCCACCGCCCCGTTGCGGGAGCGCAGGTCGTGCATCAGTCGCAGTGCGTGCAGGTAGCGCTGCACATCGCCGGCCACCATCAAGCGTGTGGCCGCTTGTTTCAACTTCAGGTACCTCTTCATCGGGGTGAACATGGCGTTCAGTGTTAGGGTGTGTACCTATCAACTTTCAACCGGCGTGCCAAATTGTTCTATCCGGGATCAGCGATCAGGAATTAGCGATCAGGAATCAGCATTCCTGATTCCTTATTCCTGATTCCGGATCGTGGGTAGGGTCTATCTTCGCCAGCGATGCATCGCGGAGCCTACCTCGTGGGTGTGGCCGGTGGCAGCGGATCGGGCAAGACCACCCTTATCCGCGCCCTGCGCGATCTTCTTCCGTCCGGTACGGTATGTCTTGTTTCACAGGACGACTACTACCATCCCATTGAGCGACAAGTGGACGACGCCAATGGCCGCATCAACTTCGACCTGCCCGGCGGCATCGACCTGGATCTGCTGGCCGATGACCTGCGCTCATTGGTGAGCGGCGAGCCGATCTACAAACAAGAGTACACCTTCAACCAGCCGGGCGTGGAACCGAAATGGCTCGAGGTGCGGCCCGCCCCGGTGATCCTCGTGGAAGGTCTTTTCGTGTTGCACCATGCGGGTATCCGCGAGCAGTTCGACCTGAAGGTCTTCGTAGAGGCCAGCGAGGAAGTACAACTGCAACGCCGACTCGCGCGCGATGCCGAAGA
>JANMKC010000208.1:0-31980 GCA_031371785.1 Flavobacteriales bacterium
GTACACCGAGATGGACATCCAGGAGGCTGCGCGCGCCTTCACCGGCTGGGCCTTCAACTTGGAGAGCGCTGAATTCCATTTTCGGGAGAACCACCACGACTTCGGTGAGAAAACCTTCCGAGGGAAGACCGGCAACTTCGATGGCGATGATATCCTCGACCTGATCCTCGCGGACAAGCGCACTGCTACCTTCATCACGCGGAAGATCTACCGATGGTTCGTGGATCCGGAGATCGATGAGGACTTCGCTATCCTGATGGCTGATCGCTTCTTCGCGAGCAACTACGACATCGCCGATCTCATGCGCTTCGTGTTCATGAGCGATCATTTCAAGGACCCTGCGCGCTTCGGGCGGAAGATCAAGTCGCCGATCGAACTGTTGTGCGGGCTCGACAAGTGTTTCACCATCCGCTTCGCGATCGATGCGGATGCGATCCTCCTTCAGCGCATGCTCGGCCAGATCCTGCTCTATCCGCCCAACGTCGCGGGATGGAAGGAAGGCACGGCCTGGATCGACAGCAATTCGATGATGTTGCGATTGAAACTTCCAGCAGCCCTGATCAACCAGGGCGAACTGGATTGGAACGACCCTGGCGATACCCCGCAGGACAACGATATGATGATGTCCATGAGCGGTGGCGATACGCCCATGCGTTTGGGCAAAGGCCGCGCGCTGCGCTCGCTGCCCGATCGCGAGGCGTTCCTCGCACAACTCGATCCCGCCATCACCAACGACGGGCTCTTCGCGGTGTTCTTGCAAGTGGATGCGAGCATGCCCTTGCGTGGGAACGTGTCGAACGGAACGCTGCTGGAGCGCGTGCTCGAAGTGCTCTGCTCTCCCGAATACCAGCTCTGCTAGATGGACCGCCGGAAATTCCTGAAGAGCACAGGGCTAGTGAGCACCGCGATGCTGATGCCGCAATTCCTGCGCGCGATGCCCGGTGGTGGAACCTCCAACGGGAAGATCCTCGTGGTGGTGCAGCTCACCGGCGGCAATGATGGCTTGAACACGGTGATCCCATATCGCAATGACGCGTACTACAACGCCCGCCCGCAACTGGCCATCGCTCGGGGAACGGTGCTGCCGCTAACCGACGGGATCGGGCTGAACCCCAGCATGGGCGCGATGCGTTCGCTGTTCGATGAAGGGCAGCTCACCATCGTGAACGGTGTTGGCTATCCCGATCCGGACCGCTCGCACTTCCGCAGCATGGACATCTGGCACACGGCCAGTGGCAGCGAGCAATACCTCGAAACCGGTTGGCTTGGCCGCTACCTCGACGCGACCCGTGCGAAGCCGCATGGAGTGATCGAGTTCGGCGGCGGGCTATCGCTCGCCAACAAGGGAGCGAAGGAGAAGGCCATCGCCATCGCCGATCCCGCGCGGTTCTACGCGGTGACACGCGAGCCGTATTTCGCGAAGCTCGCCCAAGAGGCCCACGCGGACGATCACACTCAGCTCGGTTACCTCTACCGCACCATGGTGGAGACCTACCAGAGCGCTGGCTACATCCATGAGAACGTAAAGACGAAAGAAAGCTCGACGATCTGGCCGAAGAACGAACTGGCCAACCAATTGCGCCATGTGAGCGCCTTCATCCGAAGCGGCCTGGAAACGCGTGTGTACTACACCAGCTTCAGCGGGTTCGATACGCATGTGAACCAGCAGGGCAAACACGAGAAGGTATTAGGTGGGACAAGCGAGGCGCTCGGCGCGTTCGCAGCGGACCTGAAGGCCGCAGGCAAGCAAGATGATGTGCTCATCATGGTATTCAGCGAGTTCGGCCGTCGCGTAAAACAGAACGCGAGCAATGGCACGGACCATGGAACTGCCAGCAACGTGTTCCTTATCGGTACGCGACTGAAGAAGGCGGGTGTCTTCAACGCACTGCCTTCATTGGAAAAACTCGATGACAATGGCGACCTGCGGTTCGCGGTGGATTTCAGGTCCGTCTATGCCGCAGTGCTCGATCACTGGTTGGGCCTGGACCCGAAGCTCATCCTTACGACCGCGTTCGATCCGTTGCCGGTGCTGGGTTGAAAGACGTGATCAGTTCTTGAACTGCATGATGAAGATCAAGACGTGCGCCAGCAGCAGGAACAAGTATGTGAATCCCAACAGCATGGCCATCTCGCGCACGTTCACCCCGCTGAACGTGTTGCGGAACCCATGCTTCTCTCCGTAGTTCGGTGGCATCGCCGGCACTACTTCACGCACTTCTTCCAAGGGCATATTGTTCCAGAAGCCCACAGGTGCGGCTGTGGCTCTGGTCTCGCGGTCAATGCCGGGGATCGTGATCGCTTCCTGCCCAGCGTTCATCACCCACGTCCGGGGAGCGTTCGCATAAGGAAGAGTGAACGAGCGGAGCGGAATGGTCGTGGCCTCGTCGTCCGAGCGGTCCTCAGTGATCTCGATCGTGTCCAACATTTTGCCCATCCTTTCGCACGTGGGGGGTACGTACGGCCCTGCAAGGTGCAACGCATCAATGAGACTTGCAAGCCCTTCGTTGCGTTGCCCGATCAGAGCGACGGGAAGGCTGATCTCGCAGATGAGCGCTTCAACGGCTGAACACGGCGTCCGCAGTGCTTCTGTTCCCACGCCCATCGGCCACTTCCACCACGAGTTCATGTTCCCCCGGATGATCGCTGTGCTTGTCGAACACATGGTAGAGCATCCGCTTTTTCGGGTCGTACTCCAGCAGCATCCAGTGGCCATCCAGTTGCCCTGACCAGGTGTCGATCCCGCTCAGGTCATCGCCCACGCGGAATTTCAAGCTGTCCGAACCGGTCATGTTCGGCTTCAGGCCCACTGCCAGGATCTTCGGTGCTACCGTGTCGATCATCACGGTATAGTCCCCGAAACTCTTCACATTGGCGGTGAGCCAACCATTGGAATACGTGCCACCGATGGGCGAAGGCACGCCCGCGTCATCAAGCTTTACGAGAAGAAGTTTGTCGATTGGCGCGATCGGATCAACGCGCAGGGCGAGCTGGCCGGCCAGCAGCAAAGGCACGAGCGGATCACCAAGGTGAAAGATCGGCGCGACAGGGAGGGGAACATTCGCCGATGCCGACCGCTTCATGGTGGAGGTGGCAATTTTCATCCGCGCATCCGCGAACAGCGCGTTGGGTGGCAGGACGAATCGAATGCCATCCTGTGCCAGCGTGTTCGTGCGATCATACCGGAAGAGTTGCCCGCTGGCTTTCGGCGCGGGCCAGTCCTTGGCATCATCCGCACTGGCGCCGCGAAGTGCAAAGGCAAGGGTGCTGCGCTGGCCGTGCGCATCCGTTGCTTCCACCAGCACCGCATGGTCCTTGCCGGGTTCAACGGTGATCCGCCCCTGCGCTTTTTCCTTGCCATAGAGCGCGAGCCGGTTGTTCGGCAACCTGTAACAGCGGTTGTAGTACATGTCCTCGCCTTTGAACAGGGCATAGTCCATGAACGCGTCAGCATAGCGCTGCACGCCGAAGTCCACTTCATCCAAGGTCGCGCTGAAAACCGCTTCGCCATCCACTGAGACCTTCAGCGACCTGATCCCACAGGCACTCGGACTGTTGCTGTACCGGTCGATCACGTTGACGGACACACCAACGGTCCCGAAGGCCGTGAGCACGTCGGAGTTCCTCAGTATGTACACACCGCTATGGCCTTGAACAGGATAACCCTTGGCCTTGGCCGGGTAGGGCGGCACGCGCGCCTCGCTGTCCAAGGGATCGATGCGCACGCCCGTGATGATCGGTGGGATCGTATCGGGGATCACCATGCCGAACAGTTCCGGATCCAGCGCGTGTTCGTTCTTGGTGGTGCGCACCTCGAAATGCAGGTGCGGCCCACCACTGGCACCGCTATTCCCGCTGTTCGCGATGATATCGCCCGCTTTCACCGGCAGTTCGTTCGGATTGAAGGTGATGTCCACATCGAAATGTTCCGCCTTGTACTGGGCATCCAGCACCGCGTCCGCGATCGTTCCAGTGTAATTCCGCAGGTGGCCATATACGGTGGTGTACCCGTTCGGGTGATCGATGTAGAGCGCCTTCCCATATCCCCATGGGCTCACCTTGATCCGGCTCACCCACCCATCACCGGCCGCTTTCACCGGCAGTCCTTCCCGGTTGTCCGTCCGGATGTCGATACCCGAATGGAAGTGGTCGCTGCGCAGCTCCATGAAGTTCCCTGAAAGCGACAGCGGTATGTCCAAGGGTGGCGTGAAGATCGGCAACCGTTCGCTTGACTGCGCCCGACCGATCATGGCTATCAACACACTGAAGATCAAAATACTGTTCCTGCCCATCTCTGGTCGTTCTCCCGTTGATCCAACGATCCTTCTGGGCCGAAACGCCCTATCGGTGCAAGCTATCCGCCTCGTTCGCCATGCCCCGCCGTTCCGCTGCCGATCGATCAACAGGGCCGCGTTCAAACAAACACCGTGCGCCGTTCACCCCTGCTTCTATCTTTGGCCTCGGACCATTACGGTCTTCTGTATCAGTACCATGAGCGACTTGGCCGAACGCATACACAACGCGCACACGCACGTTGAGCGTTTGCTCTCGGAGCGCGACCGCTTGGCCACCAGTCATACCTCTCTGGAGGAGGAACTGCGCGACCTGCGACGCAACGGCGAAGTGCTCCAAGCCCGCCTCACGGAACTGGAACGGGAGAACGAGGTTCTCCGCACGGTGAAAGCGACCCCGGTCGCCGAAGACCGTTCGGGATCGAAGGAAAAGATCGACGAACTGGTGAACGAGATCGATCGCTGCCTGGCCCTGTTGAACACATGATCAACGCAGCGAACGCCACCATGGACGACGTATCGATCAGGATCGAACTGGCCGGACGGGCCTATCCCCTCACGGTGGGAGCCGAAGAGGAGGCGAACATCCGTCTGGCCGCCACGGAGATCAATGAGAGCATCGCCCGCTTGAAGGACCATTACCCCATGACCGACAAGCAGGATCTATTGGCGATGGCCGCGTTGGAGGTGACCACCCGAGCCCTCAATACGGCCAACCCCCGGAGCACGCAAGAGGACACACAGGCCCTTGCCCAACTGGAACGCCTGCTCTCGGAGGTACGTGCCTGATCCGCCCTTCGCTCCCCGGAGCGCCCCAATGGTCCGCTGAAAAACAACGGACACATGGACATCACACAAATACTCATCGGCGTTATCGTCGGTGTCGTGGTAGGCGGAGTACTCGCGTACTTGCTGCTCAACAACGGGATGAAAAAGCGCCGCGAGGCGATCATCAAAGAGGCCGAAGCCGAAGGCGAGAACCTCAAGAAGGAGAAAATGGTGCAGGCCAAGGAGAAGTTCCTTCAACTGAAGGAGGAGCACGAGAACGAATCCCGCGAGAAGGAGAAGCGCGCCAACCAAGCCTTGGAAAAGAGCAAGCAGCGCGAGCAACAGCTGAGCCGCCAGCAGCAGGACCTCTCCAACAAGGAGCGCCAGGTGGACGGGCTGAAGAAGGACCTCGAACAGAAGATGCAAGGGCTGGAACGTCGGCAGGAGGACGTGGAGAAGAATCACCAGAAGCAGGTGGCCGCCTTGGAAAAGATCGGCAACCTGAACGCCGAGGACGCCAAGAAGCAGTTGATGGAAAACCTCCGCGACGAGGCTCGCACTGCCGCCATGTCCCACATCAAGGAGGTGACCGAGGAAGCCAAGCTCACCGCCAACAAGGAAGCCAAGCGCATCATCATCCAGACCATCCAGCGCACCGCCACCGAGCACGCCGTGGAGAACGCCGTGAGCGTGTTCCAGATCGAGAACGACGACGTGAAGGGCCGCATCATCGGTCGCGAAGGCCGCAACATCCGCACGTTGGAGGAGGCCACCGGCGTGGAGATCGTGGTGGACGATACACCCGGCGCCATCATCCTCAGTTGCTTCGACCCGGTTCGCCGCGAAATGGCGCGCCTTGCCCTGCACCAGCTCGTGAAGGACGGCCGCATCCATCCGGGACGCATCGAGGAGATCGTCGCCAAGACGAAGAAGCACCTCGAAGAGGAGATCATGGAGATCGGCAAGCGCACCTGCATCGACATGGGCATACATGGCCTGCACAACGAGCTGATCCGCATGGTGGGCCGCATGCGCTACCGCAGCAGCTATGGCCAGAACTTGCTCCAGCACAGCCGCGAAGTGGCCAACTTGAGCGCCACCATGGCGGCGGAGCTCGGCCTGAACGTGAAGGCCGCCAAACGTGCTGGCTTGTTGCACGACATCGGCAAGGTGCCCGATGAGTCCCCCGAACTCCCGCACGCCATACTGGGCATGCAGATCGCCGAGAAGTATGGCGAGAAACCCGATGTGCTGAACGCCATCGGCGCGCACCACGACGAGATCGAAATGACCGGATTGCTCAGTCCCATCGTGCAAGCCTGTGATGCCATCAGCGGCGCTCGCCCCGGTGCCCGTCGTGAAGCGATGGAGCAGTACATCAAGCGCCTGAAGGATCTGGAAAGTCTCGCGATGAGCTACCAAGGTGTCGCGAAAGCCTATGCCATTCAAGCCGGCCGCGAGTTGCGCGTGATGGTAGAGAGCGAACAGGTGACCGACGCCCAGGCCGATACCATCAGCATGAGCATCGCTGAACGCATACAGAACGAGATGACCTACCCGGGTCAAGTGAAGATCACGGTGATCAGGGAACGCAGGTCGACCTCCGTCGCGAAATGATGCGAAGCATGGCCTCTGTGTTCTTGAACCACAGATGGACACAGATGGACGCGGATAAGAAAGGGCCCTCCTGGCACCCGGTTCCCATTGTCAGGCGTTCATCCGCGTTCATCCGTGTTATCCTTGTTCATCTGTGGTTTCTTCGCATTTCAAGGGCGACCCTGGCGTTGTCCGTGGTTGAGTTACCGTGGCAAGCACCATCCTCATAACCGGTGGCGCGGGCTTCATCGGCTCGCACGTTTGCGATGCGCTGATGGCTGACGGCGTGCAGGTGCGATGCTTCGACAACCTCGCCACTGGCAAGCGTGCCAACATCGCCCACCTCGAAGCGCGGGACGCTTTCACCTTCGTTCAGGGCGACCTGCGTTCGCTGGATGACCTGAAGAGCGCGATGGAGGGTGCAGCCGCCGTTGTGCATCTTGCGGCCCTGGGCAGTGTGCCGCGCAGCATCGCCGATCCGCTAGCCAGTGAAGCGGCCAACCTCACGGGCTTCCTCAATTTGTTGGAAGCCGCGCGCCATGCCGGTGTGAAGCGCATCGTCTATGCCAGCAGCAGCAGCGTTTATGGCGACAGCGCCGAACTGCCCAAACGTGAAGGCACCGAGGGACGGCCCCTTTCCCCTTATGCTGTGACCAAGGTGATGGACGAGGCTTACGCGCACCTCTACCATCACATGCACGGCATGCAGCTTATCGGCCTGCGCTTCTTCAATGTCTTCGGCGAGCGCCAGGATCCCGAAGGCCCGTATGCCGCGGCGATCCCGAAGTTCATCCGTGCTTTCCTCAAGCATGAAGCACCCGAGGTACACGGCGACGGCAAGCAGACCCGCGACTTCACCTACGTGGGCAATGCGGTGCAGGCTGTGCAATGCGCACTGAAAGTCGATTATGCCGTCGCCGGCGACGTGTTCAACATTGCCTTTGGCGACCGCTGTGACCTCTTGACCCTCGTGGATCACCTCCGCACGCATCTTGCGCGCATCGATCCAGCGATCGCTGGAGTGGGCATCTCCCATAAGCCGGATCGCCCCGGCGATGTGCGCGATTCATTGGCAGACATCAGCAAGGCCGAGCGCCTGTTGAAGTATGCTCCGGAGTTCGATCTCTCCGCCGGATTGGAACGGGCGGTGCCGTGGTATGCGGAACACTGGAAACCCCACCCGACCCTCCCCGGCAGGGAGGGCATTTGATGCTCAGCAAGCGCACCAAATACGCCCTCAATGCCTTGGTGCAGCTCGCCAAGGCCAAGGAGGAAGGCCCACTGAGCGCGGCGGAGATCGCCAGCCGTGCGCATGTGCCGGGCAAATTCCTCGAAGCCATATTGCTGGACCTGCGCAAGGCGGGCATCATCAGCAGCCACAAGGGCAGGAGTGGCGGGCACGAATTGAAAAGAGATCCCCCTTCCATCACCATGGCTGAAGTGCTCCGCCTGTTCGATGGCGCGATCGGCCTGGTGCCTTGCGTTACGCACCATTTCTACGAGCGCTGCGATGAATGCCCGGACGAGGCCACCTGCGGCATCCGCGATGTCTTCACCGAAGTGCGCGCCGCCACCGTGGAGATGCTCAAGCACGCCACCATCGCCGACCTCCTGAAGCGCGAGCAGCGCTTGAAGACGCTCAAGAAGAAGGCAACGAGAAGATAATCCTATCATTTTAGTAGGAATTAGTTCCTTTGCCGCTGGATCGCACCTCTTTCACTCTTTCACTCTTTCACTTTTCCACGTTTCCACGTTTCCACGTTTCCACTCTCTACACTCTTCACACTCATCCATGGCCACTCTGCGTTTGGGCGACATCGCCCCCGACTTCACCGCTGAAAGCACAGCGGGTACCATCAACTTCCATGAGTATCTCGGCAATGGCTGGGGTGTGCTCTTCAGTCATCCTGCGGACTTCACCCCAGTATGTACCACGGAACTCGGTGCCACCAGTAAGCTGAAGCCCGAATTCGCCAAGCGCAATGTGAAGGTGATCGCCCTCAGCGTTGATCCGTTGCCATCTCACGGCCTTTGGATCAAGGACATCGAGGAGACGCAGAACACCACGGTGAACTTCCCCATCATCGCCGATCCCGACCGGAAAGTGGCCGAGCTGTACGACATGATCCACCCGAACGCCAGCGAGAAGTTCACGGTCCGTTCGTTGTTCATCATCGGGCCGGACAAGAAGGTGAAGCTCATGATCACTTACCCCGCGAGCACGGGCCGCAACTTCCAAGAGATCCTGCGTGTGATCGACAGCCTGCAACTCACCGCCGAGCACAGCGTGGCCACACCCGCCGATTGGAAGAACGGCGAGGATGTGGTGATCCTCACCGCCGTTAGCGATGCGGACGCCGACAAGAAATTCCCGGCGGGCTACAAGAAGGTGAAGCCCTATCTGCGCATCACGCCGCAGCCTTCCGCCGAGCCAAAGCTGGCCTGATCGATAATGAAGATCGCAGAGCCGCAGAGAAGGACAGTGTGTCACTGCGTTTGATCCGATCACCGCATGAGCCCCAACGAGATCATTGTCGCCTGCACCATCGTGGGCGCGCTGGTGCTGTTCATCAGCGAAAAGCTCAGCACCGATCTCGTCGCGTTGATGATCGCGGCCGTGCTGGTATTGTCCGGCGTGATCACCCCGCAGGAAGGCGTTTCCGGGTTCAGCGATCCCGCCACGCTCACCGTCGCCTTCCTGTTCCCGCTCAGCGCGGCCCTGTTGCGCAGCGGCGCGCTCAGCACCATCGGCCCGAAGCTCGCGGGGCCGTTCAGGAAGAGCCAAGCACTTGGCATGGGCCTCTTCCTGTTGCTGATCTGCACCCTTTCGGGCTTCATCAACAACACGCCGATGGTGGCCGTGTTCATTCCCGTGGTGGTACAAATGGCGCGTTCGGCGAACATGCATCCCGGCAAGCTCCTCATCCCGCTCTCCTTCGGCACCATCTTCGGCAACTTCACCCTCATCGGTACCAGCACCAACGTGGTGGTGAGCGGCGTGATGGACAAGGCCGGGCTGGGTCCTATGCCCATGTTCCAACTCCTGCCGATGGGACTGGTGTTCATGTTCGCGGGCATCGCCTATTTCGTTTTCATCGGTCGCCATCTGCTGCCACGCTATACCGATCAGCGCGACCTGAAGGAGAAGTTCCAGATGGGCGGCTATCTCACGGAGATCGAACTGCTGCCCGGTTCATCGGTCGTTGGCCAGCGTATCATGGACAGCCAGTTGGTGCGCGAACTCGAGATGGACATCATTGAGGTGGTGCGCGGTGCGGAACGCTTCACCGTCCCAGCGGGTGACATGGTGCTGCAGGCGCACGACTTGCTGAAGGTGCGCTGTGACGTGGCCCGCATACGCGAACTCAAGGACCGCGCGCACATCAGTGTGGAGCCCGCCATGCGCTTGGCCCAAGGCGATCTCAAAGCGCGCGGCACCATGCTTGTGGAACTGGTGATCACTGCGAACAGCGAGCTTGAAGGAAAGAGCCTTCGCGAAGGTGATCTGCTACGGAAGTACCGCGCTGTTCCGCTCGCGGTCCGCCACCGCGAAGAAGTCGTTCACCAAGGCCTGCACGATGTGATCCTGCGCAGTGGCGATGTGGTGCTCGCCGAAGTGCGCTCGCACTATGTGGCCACACTGAAGAAGATGGCGCTCGCCGCCGACGGCCCCTTCGCGATCCTCACCGAACAGGAAGGTGTGGCCGCTTTGGACAAACGCCGCTTCGGTATCGTACTCGGTGTGCTCATCTCCGTGATGGCCGTATCCAGCCTCACGCGGATACCCGTGATGTTCGCCGCGCTGGTCGGACTGATCATCGTGGTGATCACGCGTTGCATGAGCATGAAGGACATCTACGAAGCGATCGAATGGCGTATCGTTTTCCTCATGGCGGGTACGTTGAGCCTGAGCGTGGCCATGCAGAAGACCGGGCTTGCGGAACGTTCAGCTTTGGCACTGGTGCATCTGCTCGGAGACATCGGACCGGTCGCGATCCTTTCCGGTCTTTACATCCTTACCGTAGCGCTCTCGGAGATCATGAGCCACACCGCTACTGCTGCACTCTTCGCGCCCATCGCCATCGCCACCGGGCATTCGCTCGGGCTTTCGCCCACGCCCTTCATCATGGCCGTCACCTTCGCGGCCTCCTTCACGTTCATGCTGCCCATCGGTTACCAGACGCACCAGATGGTATTCACCGCGGGACAGTACAAAGCGGTGGATTTTCTGCGCGTGGGCGCGCCGCTGAACATCCTCTTCTGGATCCTGGCGACGCTGCTGATCCCGGTGTTCTACCCGTTCTGATCATTGCGTCACCGCGCCTCCTTCACCACACGTACCGTGCGGTTGCCAGTGGGAGAGGAGATCACCACGCAATAGGTTCCGGACGCAAGACCCGGCGGCATTTCGATGTCGAAGAAGTACTGGCCTGATGGCAGGTTTGTTGGGTCAAGGATCGACGCCACATGCCTGCCCAGTGGATCCAACAGTTCGATCGTGATCTCCGCCGGCTTCAGCAGATCATAGCTCAACGTCGCGTGCTCCTCGATCGGGTTCGGGTATATGAGCACGGTGTTGTTCTGTAAGGCGAGATCGATGATCCCCACGTCCGGGCTGTTGAGGTAGCGCGCCACGGCCACATCGCGCACCGAGTCCATGCTGTAGCCTGCCACCACGATCTTCCCATCAGGCTGTAGCGTTGCCGCGTTCGCGAAGTCGTCGCGGTCATCGAAGGTCGTGATCACGATACCATTCGTGCCGAACCCCGCGTGAACGCTGCCGTCCGAATTGTACTTCACCAGCGCGAAGTCCTCGTCCAGATAGTTCTGGAACGAACCGGCCAACAGGATGGTGCTGTCCGGCATCAGCACCATGGAACGGGCAATCGATGCGCCCGGCCCGGCGGGCATAATGGTGATTCCGCCTTCGCCGAAGGTGGTGTCGAGCGAACCATCGGTATTGTATCGCAGGAGCGCGAACTGGTCAACGGAAATGTGCGCATAGCCCGCCACGAGGATCCTGCCATCCGGCTGAACGGCTACGGCGGTGGCTTCATCCGCGTAAACACTGAGCGAATTGACCACAACACCGGTGCCTGCGAAGGTGGTGTCCAGTTCCCCTGATAGTTGGTACCGGGCCAGTGCGAGGTCGCGCCCGGAGTTGTTGGTGGATCCCGCCGCGATGATCCTCCCATCGGTTTGCACGGCAACGGCGTGTACTACGGATCCATTTCCACCGATCATGGTGGTGGTTTTCCCGTCGCCGTCGAAACTTGTATCGAGCGTTCCTTGCGGCAGGTAGCGTGCTAGTGCGAATCCGACGAGCGCGCTGCCACCCACAACGATCTTTCCATCCACTTGCAGGGCCATCGCGTTCGCCACATCGCTGGTGACACCGAAGGAAGTGACCGCCATGCCGGTATCGGCGAACGTTGAGTCGATGGAACCGTCCGTGAAGTATCGGAGAACGCAGAAGTCATCGGCACCCACCTCCACGGCACGCGAACCCACCACCAACAATTTCCCATCCGGCAGCGCGGCTATCGCATGGGCCACACCGAAGTTGAACGCACCGAAGGAAGTGCGCGCTACGCCGTTCGATCCGAAGGATCCATCCATGGACCCATCGGAATTGTAACGTACCAACAGGACGTCAGCCCCCCCTGCATCGTTCGTGCTGCCCGCCGTAATGATCCTGCCATCCGCAGCGATGACCACGGCGAAGGCCTTGTCGTTGCGCATGTCGATGTCGGTGCGCACGCGGCCATCAACGTCGAAGGTGGCGTCGAGCGAACCGGCTTGGCCGTGCGCATGGGTCGCCATCACAGTGATCAGCAGGCTGGAGAAGGCCCGGAGGTGGTAGAGCGATGCGTTCATGGTGAATTGGAACGCACCGAAGGTATCGGGCCTTCGTGCGCAATGATCACCGGCCTTCTATCGGTAACGCGGTCCATCGCATGATGCGCCGGTCGTCGCTCGCAGTGAGCAAACTGCCATCCATGCACCAACGCACTGTGTTCACGCTGTGTGTGTGGGCTTGGGTAGAGAGGTCCAGTTTGGCGAGGGGATCGAAACTTTTCGCGTCCCAGATCTTCACGGATTTGTCGCGACTGGCGGTGGCACAGAGCGACGCATCGTTGTTGAAGGCGATGCCGTAGATGTTCGCGCGGTGCGCGGCGAAAGCCTGCAATGGTTCATAGCCTTTGTCCGTGCGCCAGAAGCGCAGGTATCCATCGCGCCCACCGCTGACCAGTGCCGTTTTGCCAGGGTGCCACGCAACACTGGCGGCACCTTTCGCGTGCGCTTCGATCGTGTGCTTCTCGTTGAAGTTCTTTGTTTCCAGCACCCGCACCGATCCATCGCCGCAGGCCACCGCGAGCAGTTTTCCGTCGGGACTCAACGCGGAGCCGCGCACCTTTTCCTCGCACAGTGGAATGTGGCGTTCGAGTTCCATCGTAGGCAGTTTCCAGACGCTGATGCTTCCATCGCCCGCCGTGCAAACGAGCCGATCACCGGTCAGTCTCGTCATGCTGAAGATGCCGCGCTTGTGCGCTTGCAGCAAGCGGATCTCTTCACTGGCCACTAGATCGATCACATGCAGCCCGCCGTTCTCATTCCCGATGAACAGCAGCTTGCGCTCCACATCGTGGTGCAGCGCGAACACCGCGTGTACCGCATCCGCGACGAGTTCGCCCTTTTCCGGTGATCGAAGGTCCCAGCGCACCACATGCCCATCGCCGCTTCCGCTCAAGAAGAGATGCGGGTTCGCTGTGCGCTCCAAGGCATACACCGCACCGCGATGTCCTGTGAACACCGCACACCGTTCCCACTTCATCCGTTCCACCTCACACCGTTTTTTCCAGGATCATCAATGTGGACCCGTGATCGCTCGTGCGCGCGATCATCGGTGTACGGAACACCAGACGAAAGAGGGTTGCCTCCCGTCGCTTCAGATCAGCCTGTTCTCGCGCGCGGCGGCCTTGCGCTTGGGGTCCGGTGGCATCGTGCCGAACACATGATCCCACAGGGGACTGCTCACGCCGAAAGCGCCATCATCACCCACGAAATGGTGCAGGTTGTGGTGCTTCCAGATGATGCTCAGGAAATTGTTCGGTGGCCGGTAGATGTGGATGGCGTAATGCGCTGCCAAGTAAGTGCTGTAGCCGAAGAGGAAGCCACCGCCGAAGGCATAGCCCGCCTCGCCCATGATCAAACTGAACAGGAAGATGAACAATGTGGCCAGCACGATGCTCACCAGCGGTGGCAGTGCCAAGCGGCTCTTGTCGCGCGGGTGGTCGTGGTGTACCCCGTGGATCGTGTACTGGAACTGCTTCTTCTTTTCCGTGGCCGCAGGGATGTGATAGAGGAAGCGGTGCATCACGTACTCGATGAGCGTGAAGAAGAGCGCGCCGCACAGGAAGAACGCCGCTGCACTGCTCCAAGCGATGCCGAGTTGCGCGATGGAATACCACAGCGTGATCGCGCCCGCGCTCCAGAACAGGGCGAGGGGCACGGCGATGTGCGTCTTGGTGAGCGCCTCCAGAACGGGGTTCTGGAAGATGCGGCCTACAGGAGCAGCGGTCGGGTTTGCCATAGTGCGTCTCGTTCGCGGGGCGAATTTAGTCAGCCTTGGCTCGCGTGTAACCGCCGAAGGTCATTCGGATACCACCAAACACGCTGCGACCTGGCGCTGGGTTGTAATAGCGGCCGCCGGGATCGTTCACTTGCACCCAACTGGTGTAGCGGATATCGAGGAGGTTTTCGAGGTGGATGAAGCACTCCAACCGGTTCGCGCGCAAGGGCAGGGTATAACCACAACGCATGTGCAGCACATGGTAGGCGGGAACGACTCGCGTTCCGCCGCCGCGAACATCACCCACCCAGTGTATCCCGGTCCCGATGGAAAAGCGGTCGCGGTGCACCGCCCGGCAGAACAGTCCCACGTTCATGAATTCGTTGCCCGGGGTCGCATCCAGGTCCGGGCCATCGGGTGTGCCGAACTCCGTTAGCTGAACGGACAGGGTGCTGAGCGCGAGCGTTCGCCAGTTCCGCCCCACATCGCTTCTCCCTTGGGCGAACGCTTCGATGCCACCGATGTTGGATCCGCCAGCGTTCGCATAGCCAAGGTCCTCGCCATCGATGGACCAGCGCTGTTGGATGATGCCTTTGCTGGCGCGATAGAAAGCCTGTGCTCCAAGGTCGAACCGGGATCCATCGCTTCCTGCGTCCACGCCGAACTCGAACTCACGCACCTGTTCCGAATGAAGCGATGCGTTGAAGATCCCCGTTGATCCCAGCAGTTCCCACACCGTCGGGCGGCTCACGCTTTCCGCATAGCGCAGGTGCCATTTCCAGGCGTAGGGCGTGGTGTGCTCGATGCCGAGGATCGGGTATGGTGCCGCTTTCATGCGGTAGGGCAGATCGGTTCCGGCGAGATGATCATTGTGGTCGTAGCCTGTTCGTTCCATGCCGAACCCGGCGAACAAAGAAGTGTTCCTCGACAAGCGCGTGGTGGTCATGCCGAACACGTTGAAGTTGGTGACGCGTGTGTCCGCATCGATCACGCGATCGCCCATCACGGCGTTCACGTAGCTGTGCTGCACGAGCCCATCGCGCTCCAAGAGACCTTCAAGGCCGATCTCCCAAGCGATCGGGAGTTTCCGCAACACGCGATCCCCGCTCAACGAGAGTCTCACGCCCACGGCGCGGATCGCTTCGTCCTTGAAACCGCAATTGATCGCGCTCGTGCCGAAGGGGTTCTTCTTGTCGATGATCTGCGCGTCCACGCCGCTGCGCACGCGTAGATGCTGGCCCAGCGCGATATCCGTGGCGATACCTCCCATGAGCTGTTGCTTTTCGATGTGGGCATCGATGAGCTGTGAGTAGGGTCGCGCGCTGCGCGGGTAGGCCATCGCGGTGAGGCTGTCGATGCTGCCCGGCAGCGCCCACGATGCGTTCTGCCACGTAACGAACATTTGCGTTGTGCCGTGCTTCTGCGCCAAGCGCGAAGTGATGAACGCCTGGTCGCGCGCGCTCCATTCCTGCGCGCGGTAGCCATCGTTCCGCTGCCGCACCACCCCGGCGGTGATCGCGCTTTTCGCGTCCATATTGCGTGCTATGGCCCCAACACGGAAGAAGCCATCGGACCCGCCGCTGCCTTCGATCGCCACATCGTGGCCTGTCGCCGTTCGGAAGGGAGCGTTGGCGAGCACCATGCCGCTGGGCGCGCTTCCATAGACGGGGCTGCCCACGCTGCGTATGATGTCCAAACTACTGACAGTGATCGGATCAAGGAGTTCGAGCGGTGTGCTACCATCGGCGAGCGTGAGTGGAAAAGGCCCCCAGAACACTTTCACACCGCGCACGCCGTAGGGTGATCGGAGCAAACTGCCGCGTATGCTCAATCGCGTGCTTCCGCCATGGCCGCGTTCGGCCCATTGAACGCCAGGCACCCATGCAGCGGCGGATCGCAACGAGGAGCGCTCGAAGTCCGCGAGCAACGTGCTGTCAACATTCGTTGTGGCCGCAAGCGCGTGGCGGTCTTCTTTGCGCGGCCAAGGTTCCACGATCGCCGGAGCCAATTCGCTCGCGCTGCGTTCGAGGGCGAGCGCGTTGAGCAGAAGTGCTTGCGCAAGGTGAACGCGCATTGCTTCATGCCCGCTCGCGCGGATCTCCAGTTCAGTGCAGATCGCACCCACACACACGCGGCCTGTGCTGTCACCCACGCCAGCGAGCGTGCCATCAGGGCAGTAGGCCGTGCATCCGGCCAACGCGTGGCGATCCATCGCATCGATCACCTGGAAACATGATTGGCCTCGACCCATGAGGACCAATGCCAGCGCACACGGAAGAACGATGGACCGCAGGATCACGAGCCGAATGTATCCCGGCCAGCACCACAGCGAGTTGTTGGTTGTTGGTAGATGCTTGGTAGGCTGCCGACACGATCGTCGTTAGGATCCCGACCTATCCGCCTCGCGTCCGCATAACCGCACCGAACGATCAACAACCACCAACCGATCCGACTACTTCTTCTCGAAGTCCAACGCGGCGGAGTTCATGCAATAGCGCAGGCCGGTGGGGTTGGGACCATCGTCGAACACGTGACCGAGGTGACCGCCGCAGCGGCTGCACACCACTTCATCGCGCGACATCCCCACGCTGTTGTCGCCATGCTTGGTCACGGCGTCCGGCGCGATGGGCTGGTAGAAGCTCGGCCAGCCAGTGCCGCTTTCGAACTTGGTGTCGCTGCTGAACAATGCCTGGTGACAAGCGGCGCAGTAGTACATGCCCTTCTCGTGGTTGTCCCAGTATTTGCCGGTATACGCGCGCTCGGTGCCTTGTTTCCGGAGCACATCGAAGGCTTCCGGTGTCAATTGTTTCTTCCACTCGTCGTCGCTATTCATCACAGTGTAGTGTTGGGTGTTCTGGCCGGTGGCTTTTGCAGCGGCCTTGGGGGATTGGCCGCAAGCCTGCGTGAAGGTAGCCGCGGCGAGGGCGATGATGATCGTGTGCTTCATAAGTCGTTCCGGTGTCAAAGTTCGTTCGATCGCGGGCTAGCGGCTTGTCGTTATGCGGACGTTCGGCGATACCTACGGCCTCTTGATCGGTCCGGATCGCGGTTTCTCATACACGATTACATTCGCGTCCCTTTTCCCCGGAACAGGAACGGACGTTTAGCTCAGCTGGTTCAGAGCACTACTTTGACAGAGTAGGGGTCACTGGTTCGAATCCAGTAACGTCCACCCCCGTCCGCCATAGCCCGAAGGGCGAAGGCGGACCCCTCGCGGATCGCACGACCGCAAATCACCATGAACCGCGCACCTATCCTCCTGGCCATCGCCGCATTGCTGGGCGTGTTCTTCCTCTTCGTGCGCACCAGCCAGTTGGAGGATGAACTGAAGAAGGCCCGGAGCGTTGCTCCTGCCCCTGCTCCCGCTCCCGCTCCCGCTCCCGCTCCCGGAACCGGAACCCCGAAAGTGGAAACCGCCCACTACATGGGCCGCATCCAGAACTACACGCACAAGCTCTGGTTCGCCGGGCAAGCGGGCAACCTCGAACTCGCCAAGTTCTACCGCCACGAGATGAAAGAAGAGATGGAGGACATCGCCAACGCGGGCATCGTGGATGACGGCGTGCATGTGAGCGACAACATGAAGGTCTACGGTATCCGCGCCATCGATGTATTGAAAGATCAGCTCGCGGCGGATGGCCTGAAGGATTTCCCCGATCGCTTCGGGGCGCTCATCCTCACGTGCAATTCCTGTCATGCGGTAAGCGGCCACCCTGAACTACGCATGCAGGTGCCCACATCCGATCGGTTCAACGAGCAGATCTTTTCACCCGCACCCTGAACGGTCAAGCTCTTCTTCATGAATGACGGCATGAGGAGGCTGATCCACATCCCCACGTTCTCCCCTCATGCTTCCTGACGCACCTCTGGCTGGGCGAACAGGCCGGACGAGTATTGGAACATCTCACGATCGAAGGTGACCTCTGGTTTTCTTTGCGCCAACAATCTCTCTGCGTTCCACTGACATGAACACATCCACCGACAAGATCCAATTCTGGATGAACCACGCGCTGGACGTGTTCATCGGTTACCTGCCGCGCCTGGCCATGGCGCTGATCGTGCTGTGGGTGGGCATGCGCATCATCAAGCTTGTTGGCCGCGGCCTCGAAAGAGGGTTCGCGAAACGCGACATGGAGCCCACGCTACGCCGCTTCATCGGCAGTCTCGTGAGCATCGGCCTGCGCATCCTGCTCTTCGTCACCGCGATCCAGATGATGGGGGTGGAGACCACCAGCTTTGTGGCCATCATCGGCGCGGCCGGCCTGGCCGTTGGTCTCGCGCTGCAAGGCACGCTTTCCAACTTCGCCGGCGGTGTTCTCGTCCTGCTCTTCAAGCCTTACAAGGTGGGCGACCTTATCGAGATGCAAAGCGTGACCGGCACGGTGAAGGAGATCCAGATCTTCACCACGGTGCTCACCACACCGGACAGCAAGGCCGTGATCGTCCCGAACGGCGTGGCCGCCAACGGCATCATCACCAACTATACCGCCGAAGGCCGTATCCGTGTGGATTGTGTGATGGCCATTGAGCGCAACACCGATGTGGCCAACGCGCGCAAGGTGCTTGTCGCTGTAATGATGAGGGACCCCAAGGTGCTGCGCGATCCAGCGCCGAGCGTCAACATGAGCAAGCAGCTCGATGAGGGCGTTGAACTCGCCGTGCGTCCCTTCTGCGATCCATCCCATTATTGGGACGTGTACTTCGGAACCATGGAGAACGGTAGCGCGGCATTGGCCGAAGCCGGTATCCGCTCGCCTACACCAGAACACAAGGTCTTTCTCCAGAACCCCTCGACATGAATTTCCCGGAACACATGAAGACGACACATTTCCTCGCGATCACGATCCTTACGTTCACCCCATCAACGCTCAGTGCCCAAGGCACCAAGGCCGAGCGTGATGCTGCGGATGCCGCCTTGCACGCGCTGTCCGCAGCGGACACCACCGGAAAGCTCTGGACAACCGGTGGTGTGTTCAACGTGAACTTCACGCAAGTGAACCTGACGAACTGGGCCGCTGGCGGCTTCAATTCCGTGGGCGGCGTGGCGCTCTTCAATGGCTTCGCGAACAAGCACAAGGGCCGCATCATCTGGGACAATTCCGCAGCGCTGGCCTTCGGCGGTGTGTCGCAGGATGGCAGCGATCCCATCAAGACCGATGACCGCATCGAATTGAACACCAAGTGGGGCTACGAACTGAAGAAACCGTGGTTCGCCGCCGCCATTGCGCAGTTCAAGACACAATTCACGGAAGGGTTCGACGGGGCCTCCGGTGCCCGCATCTCCAACGTCATGTCGCCCGCGTACTTCACCATCGGTGCGGGATTCGACTACCGGCCGAACGATCATTTCAGTGCGTTCCTTTCGCCTGCCGCAGCGAAGATCACCTTCGTGAACGACCAGAACATGGCCGATGCCGGGGCTTACGGCGTGGACCCCGCTGTGTACGACCTGAACACGGCGCAGCTCGTTTCGCGCGGCAAGACCACACGCTTCGAGTTCGGTGCCTATGCGCGTGCGCAATACACCACGACCCTCTGCAAGAACGTCACGTTCCTCACCCGTGGCGATCTCTACAGCAACTACCTCAAGAACCCGCAGAACATCGACGTGAACTGGGAAACGTTATGGACCTTCAAGATCAACGACTGGTTCGCCGCTACGATGAATACGCTCCTGATCTATGATGATGATGTAACACTGATCAAGACCGGTGGTCATGTGCCGGGACCAGGGACGCAGTTCAAGGAATCCCTCGGCATCGGCCTTACTTGGAAGATCTGAGATCCCTTACCGCATGAGGTGAACGGCCCCGGATCTTCGGGGCCGTTCTCGTTCCCTGCTGTTGTCTACTTGAACCGCCAAGCCTGCACGATCGGCTCGAAGAACCCATAGAGCACCGGATCGCCTTCGCGCACCTGCACACCGAGCGAAGCGATCCATGCCGACCGTCGGCTGTGGTTCCATAAGTAGGCGCGAACGCGCGTGCCGTCGCCGTGCCCGGAGATGTCCGCGAGTTTCACCGCAGCGATCAGCGAGGCTCGGCCATCCGCATGATCGAGTGTGCGAACGGTGGCGTTGCGATAGAAACGTTGGCCTTCGCCGTCCTTCAGTTCCACCACCAGCATGAGGTCGCTCACGGCATCGAGATGTTCCACGTCGGCGCGCACTTCGATGATGTCCTGGTCCGTGTTCGCCAGGTTGATCACGTAGTCCTCGTACAGCACACCGAACTCATGCCCGGTCATGTCCCATCGCTTGGGTGGCTGGATGTACGAGGTGCCTGTATCCGATACCAGTGCGAGCTTGCTGCTCACCTCCCAACCTTTTCCTTCAATGGCTTGCGGGGTCATCAAGCGCTTCTGACCTATATCGTCCGTATGTCCCGGAACAGGTCGCGCATCGAAGCGGAAGGTCTGGCCTTCCACATAGTCCTTGCGTTCCATCAGGAAAGGGAAGCGCGCCTGTATGATGGCAACATTCTCGGGCGCTGCCAAACTGAATTGCCCATAGAAAATGCCGTGCAGCGAAGTATGGCGAAGAGCGCTTGCCAGCGCGACCGATCCTCCCTCACGCAGGTTCACGCACGGACCTTGCGAAGGTCTGACGCACCATAGTTTCCGATAGAACCCCAATACTTCCGGCGGCATATCCACTACCGCCAGTCGCTTCTCGTCCTCCGCAGCGATCACGCCGCGAACGATCGCCTCATACTTGCTGTTGTAGAAGACCTCATAGTGCCGCCGCTGGAAGACCAATGTGAAGACCGCCGTGCCTGCGGTGATCGCTGCGATGATGATCGCCGCAGGGGTCTTCAAGTAGCGAAGTCCTGCCAGTAGTGGGATCAACAGGTACGGGAAGGAGAAGAGTACCACGCTGTATTGCAGCACCGGTGCTCGCCACACGGAATAGGCATACCCGATCGCCAGTGGAAGGATACCCCATACCAGCAATATGATGCCGAGCGGCTTCGATCCGACCTCATGCTTGATCCGAAGTCCCGCTGCGAGCAGCAACAAGCCACTGAGAACGATCGCGAAAGCGATGGAACAATGCGCGATCCACCAAACGTAGTTCGGCAGCCAATCCGCTCCCGGTGGCGCCAGCCATTCATCCAGCCCTTTCCAGTTCAACTGCGCGAAGAAGAGCGGCACGTTGGGCGCATAGCACACCGCCATCACTACACCCGCGATCAGGTAGGCTTTGCGTTGTGGTGGGGTGATGAACACGATGC
Source organism: Flavobacteriales bacterium (assembly GCA_031371785.1). GTDB lineage: Bacteria > Bacteroidota > Bacteroidia > Flavobacteriales_F > PHOS-HE28 > PHOS-HE28. The sequence goes on from JANMKC010000208.1 coordinate 21,462, forward strand.
CGCTCAGGTACATCAGTGCCGCGAGCATCAATGCGAAGTGGTGGGTGTATGCGCTCAGCACCGCAGCGAGCGACAAGCCGATGAGCGCGCGCATGGAGCCGCTGCCGATGTAGCGTGTCATCTGGTCGGCCACCAGTGCGGTGGTGAAGAGGCCCATGGCATACGGCCGTGCGATCTGGCCGTACATCACCGTGTACTGCATGGTGGCGAAGAGCGCGGTGGTGATCATGGCTACCGGACCCCCAGCCCACGCGTAGGCGAAGCGATACAGGAAGAACAGGGCGATCACCGAGGCGACGATGAACGGTGCTTTCACGGCACCATCGCCGAAACCGAAGAGCTGTGTCCAACACCACAGGAAGGCATGCACACCGGGCGGGTGTGTATCGATGCCCCACACGCCTTTCATGATCGCGTCATGCAACGTTGGGTAGTCCACACGCACCAACGCGCTGATCTCGTCGTGCGTGTAAGGAATATTCGGAAAGCCCCAGAAACGCAGGATCAGGGCCAGGAGCAGGAGCAGGAGCAGGAAGAGGCGCTCTGTCCGTGTTCCGGGAACGAAGGTGGAAATGGCCAGCGTAAGATGCTCGCGCCAGGTGCCGGTATCAGCGTTCACGGTCCATATCGCGTTTCACATCCTTTTCCTTCAGGCTGTCTCGTTTGTCGTAGGTCTTTTTTCCTTTCGCGAGAGAGATGTCCACTTTCACCAGGCCGGTCTTGGAGAAGAACACGCGTACTGGAACGATGGTCACGCCTTGGTCCTTCACCTTGCGCAGCAACTTTTTCAATTCCGTGCGATGCAGGAGCAGCTTGCGGTCGCGGATGGGTTCATGCGCATAGTTCTTCGCTTTCTCGAAGGGTTGTATCCGCATGTTGCGCAGGTAAAGCTCGTCGCCAACGAACGCGCAGAACGCTTCGGTGATGCTCGCATCGCCCAGCCGAAGGCTCTTCACTTCGCTGCCCACCAACTGCACGCCGCACTCATAGCTGTCGAGCAGGAAATACTCGAACGCCGCTCGCTTGTTCTTCACCTCGGGCATCGTTACTGCGGCCATGGGCGCGAAGATGCGTTATCGCCGTGAAGTTGGATCGCTCGCCCACTATCCCTGATCATCGCACGATCAGCACCGGCACTTTCACCCGATGGCGAACGGCATCCACGGTTGCGCCGAAGAGAATATCCTTCCAGCCGCGATGTCCGTGCGCGCCCATGACGAGCAGATCGCAATCGCATGTGTTCACGATGGTCGTAATGATGTTGACCGAGTGCCCTTGCCCGGTGCGTGCCCATGCGCGATAGCCCAATGCCTGCAAGCGGTCCACATAGCGTTGGAGATTCGCCTGATCGCCGATGGTCTCATGGTCCACACTGAGCGCACCGGCGTATCGTGCCGTAGCTGATTCGGTCACGTGGATGAGCACGTACTCCGCATCGGCTCCGCCTTGCGCGACGGCCGCATCGATGCTGCGCTGATCCACCGCGCTGAAATCCACCGCGATGCAGATGCGCGTGTACCTGTGTCCCGTTGGTGCCCGCAGTTCCGGTACGTTGTCGTGCAGATGTTGCTTGGCTTCGCGCACCGGTTTGATGAACGGCTTGAACGCGATGTAGAGCAGAAGGCCGAACGCCGCGATCACGACCGGAACGACGAGAGTGTCGACCCAGATCGCGTTGTCGCCCGCTGCCACGCGCCATTCGCCGATCTGTTGTATGACCAGTCGCGCGTTCAGCGAGACGATGATGATCGCTGTGGCCCATGCCAGCAACCTCACCCACGGCTTGATCACGTACACACCCATGCGCGCCTTGTCGGAGCAGAAATGGATCAAGGGGATCACGGCGAAACCCAATTGCAGGCTCAGCACCACCTGGCTCAGCACGAGCAGTTCACCGAGCGAATCTTCGCCGTACCAGACGATGCACACGATTGCCGGAGCGATCGCGATCAGCCGCGTGATCAATCGTCGCAACCACGGACGGATGCGCAGATCGAGGTAGCCTTCCATCACGATCTGCCCCGCAAGCGTGCCGGTGATGGTGCTGCTCTGCCCGCTGCCGATGAGCGCTACGGCGAACAAGGTGGGTGCGAGCGAGCCGAACAGCGAGCGCAATAGCGCGTGCGCCTGGTCGATCTCCGCCACATCCGTGCGGCCCATCTGGTGGAAGGCCGCCGCAGCCAGCACGAGGATCGCCGCGTTCACGAAAAAGGCGATGTTCAGCGCCACGGTGGTATCGATGAAGTTGAAGCGCAACGCGTCCCGGATGCCCTTCGGATCGCGGCCGTGCTTGCGCGTTTGCACCAGCGAGGAATGCAGGTAGAGATTATGCTGCATCACGGTGGCCCCGATGATCCCGATCGCGATGTAGAGCGCGTTGCCGTGAAGGGTGGAAGGGATGAGCCCGGTGACCACTTCCGAGAGCGCGGGCTTCACGATGATCATTTCCGCCAGGAAGGAGAGGCCGATGATGCTCACGAGGGAGATGATGAACACCTCCAATGCGCGCATGCCGCGTTGCATCAGGAAGAGGATGATGAGCGCGTCGGCCGCCGTGATGAGCACACCGGTCAATAGCGGCAGCCCGAACAACAGGTTCAAGCCGATGGCCATGCCGATCACTTCCGCCAGGTCGCATGCGGCGATGGCGATCTCCGCCAGCACGTAAAGCGGCATGTTCACCCAAGGCGGATAGGTGTGTCGCGACGCCTGTGCGAGATCGAGCCCGCGCACGATGCCGAGCCGCGCGCTGAGGCTTTGCAGCAGCAGCGCCATGAGGTTGCTCATCAAGAGCACCCACAACAGTTTGTAACCGAACGCGCTTCCACCCGCGATGTCCGTGGCCCAATTTCCGGGGTCCATGTAGCCAACGCTCACGAGGTAGGCCGGGCCGATGAACGCCAGCATGCGCCGCCAGCCCTTGGCCACAGGCACATGCACGCTGCCATGCACTTCGCTCAGTGATCGGTGGTCGTTCTGGCTCACAGCGTTTCCACTTGCAGGTGTTCCGCCACTTGGGCGCTCAGGATACACAGCGGTCCGTTCTTCGCGCGCAGTTCAAGGCTTCCATCGAAAGCCGCACGCGCACGCAGCTGCATGCGCAGCCCGATCCCGATCCCTTTCTGATCGAGCAGGTGCAGGAGGGCATCGCTGGGATCCTTCACTGCGGCCACGCGAACATGATCGCCCACGGCGCAGCGCGTAAGGGCCAATGTGCGCCGCGTCTTCATGCGACCGTTCCGATCCGGGATCGGGTCGCCGTGCGGGTCGAAGGCCGGATGGCCGAGGTAGTCGTCCAGCCGTTCCACCAATTTCTCCGATGACACATGCTCCAACTGCTCCGCCACCTCATGCACTTCATCCCACCCGAAACCGAGGCGCTCCACGAGGAAGGTCTCCCACAAACGGTGTTTGCGAACGAGCCGCAGTGCATGCACCAGCCCCTTCGCCGTGAGCTTCGCTCCGTGGTAGGGCTCATGCTTCACCAGGCCCTTCTCCGCCAGCTTCTTCATCATGTCGGTCACACTGCTGGCCTTGATGCGCAACCGTTCCGAAATGTCCTTGGTGAAGGCCTTGCCGTCAGCCCCCAGCGCATGCACGGATTTGATGTGGTCCTCTTCGCTTCGGGTGAGCATGGCTTGAAAGTGCGGCCAAAGTAGAAAAAAGATTAGTCTTGCCTAATAAATGGATCACCGAACTGTCGTGCGCATCCTGGCGTTCCTCTATGCGGGCCTTGGCACCACGTTGCTTTCCGCTCAGGTCGATCCCCTTGAGGCCGACCGGCCCGACCAGACAGAGACCCCGTCTATCGTTCCAATGGGGTGGTTCCAATTGGAGGGCGGTTGGGCGCGCGAGGATGCGTCATTGGAGGGGTCGGGCGTGCGGGTCGTCTCGTTGCCCGCTATCCTTGCGAAGCTTGGACTATGCCGGATCGCGGAATTGCGCATTGTGATGGAACGAGCGGAGGAGCGGCTGCTTGAAAACGATGCGCTCCCTGCCAGTGGTCTGCTTCCGTTGGAAGTGGGTACCAAAGTGGCCTTGTGCGATGAGAAGGGTTTTCGACCGCATACCTCCTTGCTGGCGCATCTCGGACTGCCTTGGCTCGCGGACTATGTGTTCCGGCCTGATGAACCGTATGGGACGTTCCGTTTCAGCATGCAGCACGGCTTGTCGGATGTGTTCAGCTTGGGATACAATCTGGGCGCGGAGTGGGACGGTGACACGCCAACAGCTGCGGGTGTATACACACTCACCGTCGGTGCCGCCGCAGGCGATCGGCTGGGGCTCTTCGTTGAAGCGTACGGTTCCATTTCCGACGCCCAGGTTGCGGATCATCGTCTGGATGCCGGCGCCACATTCCGCATTGTCCCTGATGTGCTGCTTGATATGTCAGGAGGTCGTTCGCTCGGAGAGGAACGTTGGTTCATCGGTGCGGGTCTTTCGTTCCGGCTGCCGGTCTTCGTGCCGCGCGATGTGAGCACGGAGTGACGGCTACTTTCGCGCGCCGATGTATGCGCTTCTCCGCCCGTTCCTCTTCTTGCTCTCGCCGGAACGCGCGCACATGGTCACCTTCGCGCTGCTTGAATTCGCGATGCATATTCCCGGCGCGCTCGCATGGGTAGGAGGGAAGCGGCCCCCAGCAAATGCATCGGTGGAAGTGATGGGCCTGAAGTTCCCAGGACCTGTGGGTCTTGCCGCAGGCATGGACAAGGATGCGAAGCATGTGGACGCGCTCGCGCGCATCGGCTTCGGTCATGTGGAGATCGGCACCGTGACGCCGCTGCCCCAATCCGGTAATGATCGCCCACGCCTGTTCCGGCTGAAGGCCGATCGTGCGCTGATCAACCGCATGGGCTTCAACAATGAAGGAGCGATCGCGGCAGCGCAACGGCTGAAGAAGAGGGATCCGCGGATCATCGTCGGTGGCAACATCGGCAAGAACAAAGCGACACCGAACGAACAGGCGGTGGATGATTACGAGAAGTGCTTCGTGGCACTGTATCCGGTGGTTGACTATTTCGTGGTGAACGTGAGCAGCCCGAACACTCCCGGATTACGGGCGCTCCAGGACAAGGCACCCCTGCTGAGGATCTTGACGCGCTTGCGGTCGCTCGCCGAACAACCAGCCCCCGGCCTTCCACGGGGCAGCAACCAACGACCAAAACCGATCCTGCTCAAGATCGCGCCGGACCTTACCAACGAGCAAATGGATGATGTGGTGGCCGTGGTGAAGGAGAGCGGTATCCAGGGCGTGGTAGCCACTAACACGACGATCGCGCGCGATGATCTGCGAACACCGAAGAGCGAAGTGGATGCGATGGGCGCCGGTGGAGCGAGCGGTGCTCCTTTGCGTGCGCGAAGCACCGAGGTTGTCCGTTATCTGCGCGCATGTTTGCCCAAACCCTTCGTGATCATCGGGGTGGGCGGGATCGATAGCGCTGAGGCCGCGATCGAAAAATTGGAGGCGGGTGCTGATCTTGTGCAGGTGTATACCGGTCTGGTCTATGAAGGTCCTGGCCTGTTGAAGCGCATCAACCAAGCATACGTGGCATGGAAGCACAAGTGAAACTGGTCGAGTGCCCGCGCGATGCCATGCAGGGTTTGCACGAGTTCATTCGTACGGACGCGAAAGTGCGCTACCTGAACGAAGTGCTCAAGGTCGGCTTCGACACGATCGACATCGGCAGTTTCGTTTCCGCGAAAGCGATACCGCAATTGGCTGATACGGCCGAGGTGCTGTCACGCATCGACATGAGCGGATCGCGGAGCAAGTTGCTGGTGATCGTCGCCAATGAGCGCGGTGCTGAAGAGGCATGCATGCAAGGGAGCGTTCGTTATCTCGGCTATCCCTTCAGCATCAGCGAGACCTTCCAACAACGCAACACCAACACGAGCATCGAAGGTTCGTGGGCGCGCACGGCGAACATCGCGGAGATGGCGCGCACGGCGGGGAAGGAGCTGGTGGTCTACATCAGCATGGCCTTCGGAAATCCGTACGGTGATCCCTGGAGCGCTGATGTCGCCTTGCGCTGGATCGACCGCCTCGTACACGAACTCGGCGTGCGCATCATCTCATTGGCCGACACGGTCGGTGTCGCGAAGCCGGAGGATGTATCCTCCATGTTCAACGCGTTGATCCCCGCCATGCCGTCGGTGGAGTTCGGAGCGCACCTGCATGCGCGCAAGGACAATTGGAAACCAAAGACGGATGCCGCATGGAACGCAGGCTGCCGACGATTCGATCACGCTCTCCGCGGCTTTGGCGGTTGCCCTATGGCTGAAGATGTCCTTGTTGGAAACCTCACCACGGAGCTCTTCGTGGGTGATCTCGAAGCGCGGGGTATCTCAACTGATCTGGACCTGTCCCAACTGGACCGATGTGTTCTGCAAGCTGGTGCAGTCTTTCCGGGTTAGGCGTGGTGCAGTTCGCCAACAGTATCCGTCTTTGGTAAAAGAGCCCCAAGGAATTGAAGGCAACGATCCCTGTTCAACTGATACTCCCGAACAGAAGACTTGCGAACATGTGCCAATCCCAGACGTCCCCGAACCAACAGTTAGGGCTTGAGAACGTCAACTTCAAAGTGTAAAGACAGCAGGCTAAGACCGCCGCACCCGTGAGCCAACGATATCGATGACCGGATCCAAGAATACCCGCGAGCGGAAATGCGAAGACCACCCCGTACTCAACGAAATTTCTTGAACCGAACCCGCAACCGTATGTCCATGCGAACCACGAAGCGCTGACATAGCTTACTACGAGAAAAATGGACCATCCCAACGTTGTAGTTACCGGTGATGAGCGGAAACGCGCCGCACTGCCTATCAGGATCAGGATAAGGAGCGGAGCGTAAAGGAAAAGTCCGTTGTATGGGGCGAACCAGAACGGGGTGAGCGGCGGATCCGCCAAGCGTGTGAATCTTTCTTGGCCATAGGACCAGACCATCGGGGATCCGAACGCATAGTTCCAGTAAGCGATCTGTGGCAGGAGCATGATAAGGGATCCGGTTCCCATGGCGAAGATGGATCGCGGATCCAGCATCGTCCTGATCCTCATGTACGCGTCGCTCCATGATCCGGTCGCCAGCAATATGCCGACTGGAAGGAACACGACGTTCGTCGGCCTTGTCAACACGATGAGCCCGGCTACCACGCCGAGAAAAAAGTTCTTGGAGAACGATCGTCCGAGCATAACGATCCGCTCGTTGAGGAAAATGAAAGCGGCGAAAAGGAAGAATGAGTAAGCGTGCGTCATACCCGAATCACCGATCACGTAAAAGAGCAGGTTGGTCCCGGTAAGGATCGCCAGCACTGCTTTCCACGACGTTCGCCCACCCCATCTTCGCTTCAGCACGGTCTGCAAGAGGAACAGACCAAGCACACAATAGAACGATGCGGCAACATCTATCATGCAATGGTCGATCCCAGTGAATCCGGCACCGTTCACATCGTTGGTAGGCCGGAGCAACTTTCCTATCAAGAAGAAAGGTATGCGGAGGATCGCTTCGCCACAGGTGTACTTCGTGATGACCTTGCCAGGAATACTGTCCAAATAGAACCCGTTGCCGGTCCGGCTATCGATCCCCTTTGGGAATTTGGCCGGGTCGAAGGCATAGTCGAATGCGGCCGGCAAATACGAGTGGTAGCCAGCCCGGTCGGCCCAGATCTCGCTGTGATAAGTGAACTTCGGCGAGTGGCTATGCCAGTTCAGTGACAGGAACACAAATAGCCCGAAACAGAGGACAGCCGCGACGATCTCGACCTTGCTCGGCGTTTTCATGAGACGTTCACGTGCAAGTGGAACACCGTGATCTCCGGCGGCATCCCCACACGTCCGGGGAAGCCGATAAAGCCGAAGCCACGGTTCACATAGAGCTGCATGCCGTCCTGCTCGTAGTGCCCGGCCCACTGCTTATAGACCCACTGCGCGGGGCTGTATGTTCTACCCGCGATGGTGATGCCGAACTGCGCACCGTGCGTATGCCCGCTCAACATCAGGTCGATGCCGGTTTCTTGGACTTGCGCTTCCCAATGCGTGGGGTCGTGGCTCATGAGCAATCGGAATTTGGAATCGTCCGTACCGGCGATCGCTTTTTTCAGGTTGCCGTACTGCTGGAAACGTACACCCCAGTTCTGCACACCGATCAACGTGAAGGTGTCGCCTCCCGGACCTTGACCCGGGATCCCGATGGGAAGGTGCTCATCCAACAGCAGCCGGAATCCCAGCGTGCGGTGGTGGCCCATCAGCTTTTCCATGTTCATCCGCTTCTCGCGCAGGTTGGGCCACGACGCATAATCGCTGTAGTCGTGATTGCCCAGGATCGAGTACTTGCCCATCCGCGCCTTGAGGCCTTTCAATTGTTCGAGCCACGGCTCCGCTTCGTCCGCGTAGTCGTTCACCAGATCGCCGGTGAAGAGGATCAGGTCCGGATCTTCCGCATTGATGAGGTCGATCCCGCGCTGCACGATATCGCTGCCAACGCTGAAACTTCCGAGGTGCAGGTCGCTGATCTGCACGATGCGCAGGCCATCGAACGCGGTGGGCAATTTCTTCGACACGATCGGCACATGCGACACATTGAAGTTGCGCCGCCCTTTCGTCAGCCCGTGAAGCACGCTGCCGAATGGGATCGCGGCAAGGGCCAGTCCCAGTTGGGAGATGAAACGGATGCGGCCGACGCCTGCACCCGTTGAAGGTGCTGCTCCCGGTGCCATTCTGCTCCAGCCCCAACAGATCGCTTGGAGCATGTCTTCCACGCCGTGGAAGACCACGATCACAAGCTTTGGCAGCAATAGCAGGATGAACACGCCGATCACCGAGAAGGCGAACGCGTGGTTATGCGATGAACGCAACTCCTGAAAACGGAACGCCCCGAAGCAGAGCATCAGCAGCATGCCGATACTGATGGTCCAGTAGATGAGCTTGACCCATTGTCGCGCGATCTGGCCCCAGCTCGCGATCGCGGTGCAGATGCCCATGTAGGCATACAGGTCCACCAGCACCAGGATGCCGAGGAAGATCAGGAAGCCGATAAGGCTGTGTGTGGTCATGCGTTCGGTCCCGATATTTTCGGGTGGGCAAAGGTGTGTTCGTGGTGGATCCGGAAGTATCCGCGTTCGGGAATGAAGAAATTTGAAGCTGGCCTGTGCATCGTGTCCATGTCGTTATCGCGCTGATCGCGATGGGCGTTGATGGATCTCGGCCCAAGCAGGACCCGACTCGAACCTTTTCAACAAGGTAAAGCCCAAGCGCTGCCGTTCCCCGTAGATCATGGTCTGGCTGCTGTTCGAGAAAACAGCATAGTTCGTTTCTTCCGAATAGGCCAGCGTTGTGCGCGTGAACGGTCCTGCTCCGGACAGGTACCCAGCGCCCGGATCCGTCATGTAGACACTTTCAAGGAACGGAACGTAGATGAGCGAATCGCGAAGACCGGCCCCTTCACAGAACGAGATGAGCTTCAACTCGCAGTCCACCGCGTCCGCATAGCTCATTTCCGTGTCTGTCACCTTTGCGGTACGCCCAATGAGGAGTAGGGAGATGCCTGCGCCAAGACCGATGACCAGTGGGGACAGGACCCGATCGTACGCGTTCAGCGCGCTATGCAGGAATGCCGATATGCCCAATGCGACAAAGGGCACCACGCACATCAGGTAACGGTCGGTGAAGAAGTTCACAGCAGAAGATCCCATGAACAGGACCACATGGATGAACGCGATACAGATGAATTCGCCGCGCTGCGGATCCCGCTTGAAGCATTCCAGGAACATGTATCGGAACACCAGCGCGAAAGAAACCATTGGAACCAATAAAGTCACCCATGACGGCCAATTCCCGAACAGCACCATGCTGGCCGCTATCAGGAGAAGGACCACGGGTATCGATCGCCGGAAGTCTTTCCCCCACCACACGATCGGCGCGATCAACGCAAAGGCGCTGGTGGTCCAGATCCTTCCTTGATCGATGAACAGGTCATCGTAAGCGGCCTTCAACTTCCGTATGATGTCCGTCGAGTGCCATTTCATCAGGCCGATATGTTGGGGAAAAAAAAGCCACCCGAACGTATGTCGCTGATAGGCGAAGAAGAGGAAGGCCGGAACCAAGGGAACACCCAGGATGATGACCCACCGCCGATCCGCTGCGCGCCGCCCCGGATCCGGTGCGACAAGAGAACGGATCGCATGCCAGGTGAACAGGGTCGCGATGAGAATGATCGCCGACTCCTTGGTCATCAGTGCGTATGATGCAGCGACCACAAGAGCGAGCGCTTTCCGTTCGATGTAGAAATGCACGGTGACCAAGCACAAGAACGCCAGGAGGATCTCGGGTAACAGGATGCCGCTTTGAGCCAGAAAGGACTCGTTCACCAGGATCATCACCACCGCTCCGAGACCGATCCACTTGGATCCCATACGCGCCCCGACCCAGTAGACCAGCACCAAGAGGCAAATGGAAATGGCGAGCGCGAAGGTGTGCAGGCTGATCCGCGAAGCACCGAACACATGCATCCATGAACCGCAGATG
>JANMKC010000210.1:0-27831 GCA_031371785.1 Flavobacteriales bacterium
CGTAGCCGCATTCGCGCGCGGCCAGCACGCCATGCACGCAGCAGTAGTCGAATTCGATGCCCTGCCCGATGCGGTTGGGGCCGCTGCCGAGCACGATCACTTTCTTGCGGTCGCTGCGGATGCTCTCGTTCTCTTCTTCGAAGGTGCTGTAGTAATAAGGTGTCTTCGCGGGGAACTCTCCGGCGCAGGTGTCCACCAGTTTGTACACGCGCTTGATGTCGAGCTCGTTGCGCTTCTTGTACACCTCGCTCTCCAGGCAGCGCAGCAGGTGCGCGATCTGGCGATCCGCATAGCCCTTCTGCTTGGCCTCGAAGAAGAGGTCGCGCGGGAGGGTGTCCAGTGTGTATTTCTGGATCTCCTTCTCGGTCAGGATCAGGTCTTCGATCTGCTTGAGGAACCAGATGTCGATGCGCGTTTTCTCCTGGATGGTCTTGAAGGGTATGCCCGCCTTGATCGCATCGTAGATGTGGAAGAGGCGGTTCCAGCTCGGGTTGCCGAGACTTTCCAAGAGCACGTTGGTGTCGGTCACTTCGCGGCCATCGGCGCCCAATCCGTTGCGCTTGATCTCCAAACTCTGACACGCTTTCTGCAAGGCTTCCTGGAAGCTGCGTCCGATGCCCATCACCTCACCGACGCTCTTCATCTGCAGGCCGAGGCGGCGGTCGCTGCCTTCGAACTTGTCGAAGTTCCAGCGGGGGATCTTCACGATCACATAGTCCAGCGTGGGCTCGAAGAAGGCGCTGGTGCCGGTGATCGGGTTCTCCAGTTCATCGAGGCGATAACCGATGGCGAGTTTGCTGGCGATCTTGGCGATGGGATAGCCCGTCGCTTTGCTGGCGAGCGCAGAGCTGCGGCTCACACGCGGATTGATCTCCACGGCGAAGATGTCCTCGCGCTCATCCGGGCTCACGGCGAACTGCACATTGCAACCGCCGGCGAAGTCGCCGATGGAGCGCATCATCTTGATGGCCATGGTGCGCATGCGCTGGTAGGTGCGGTCGCTGAGCGTCATCGCGGGCGCGACGGTGATGCTGTCGCCCGTGTGGATCCCCATAGGATCGAAGTTCTCGATGGAGCAGATGATCACCACGTTGTTGTCCTTGTCGCGCAGCAGTTCCAATTCGTACTCCTTCCAGCCGAGCAGCGCCTTGTCGATGAGCACTTCGTGGATGGGGCTCACCTGCAGGCCGTGCTTCAGCAGCTTGTCGAAGTCCTCCGCCTTGTGTACGAAGGCCGCGCCCGTGCCGCCCAGCGTGTAGCTCGCGCGGATCACCAGCGGGAAACCGAATTCCTGCGCCACCTTCTTGCCTTCGAGGAAACTGGTGACGGTCTTGCTCGGCGCCATCGGTATGCCGATGCTCTCCATCAGCACGCGGAAGCGCTCGCGGTTCTCGGTGATGTCGATGGCCTCGGTGTCCACGCCGATCATGCGCACGCCATACTGCTGCCAGATGCCGAGTTTCTCGCATTCGATCGCGAGGTTCAAGGCGGTCTGTCCGCCCATCGTGGGCAGCACCGCATCGATCTTGTGCTTCTTCAGGATCTCCTCGATGCTCGCCGAGGTGAGCGGCTTGAGGTAGATGTTGTCCGCCACCACCGGATCGGTCATGATGGTGGCCGGGTTGCTGTTGATCAGCGTGACCTCGATGCCTTCGTTGCGGAGCGAGCGGCTGGCTTGGCTTCCGGAGTAATCGAACTCGCAGGCTTGGCCGATGACGATAGGGCCGCTCCCGATGAGGAGAACGGAGCGGATGGTGGGGTCTTTGGGCATGTCCGGGTGGGGAACCGGGTTGCGAAGGTATCCGGGTGCGGCGCGGCACGCGGGGATCGTGGATAACCGGGGCGGATCGTTGAATACTCCTGCCCTATCAAAGACTGCTTCGCCGTAGGACAGGCTCGCAGTGACGGTGTTGCAAGAGAGCGAAGGCGCGGCTCTGACGCGTCTTCGCTCTCACAAGTTGTCGTCATCGCGAGCGGCGCATTTGGCCGCGAAGCGATCTTTAATTCTGAACTGAAGTCGCTGACCTTTGCCCCGTGCAATTCGTCAACGGATTACTATCCCTCGCCTGCCGATCGTTCGGTCACGGCCCACAAGTGATCATCGCCTTCCACGGATTTGGTCGCAGCGGTGAAGACTTCAGTGTCTTCGCGAAAGCACTTGGTGACATCGCGACCATCCACGCTTTCGATCTTCCCTTCCACGGCGAAAGCCCATCTCCTTCGGAACGCGTGATCATACCCTTTGAGCCGAACGAACTACGCGATTACTTCACCGCTTTCGCGGATCATATCCAAGCGGAGAAGTTTGTGTTGATCGGCTATTCGCTTGGCGGGCGCGTCGCATTGAGTTTGTTGGAGACGATGCCCGAGCGGATCGCACGCGCTTTCCTCATCGCACCGGACGGATTGAAGACGAAACCTTGGTATCGCGGACTCGCTTCTTCGGCATGGGGCCGTGCACGTTACACGCACTTCATCGATCAACCACAGCGGGTGTACTGGATCGTGAACGCGGTGCATGGTTTGAAGTTGATGAACGACAAGATGCGCCGCTTCATCCTCGGGCAAACGGACACGCGCGAAAAGCGCTTGCTGTTGCACGATGTGTGGCTGAGCTTCCGCCACATCGAACCGGATCTTCATGCCGTAGCATCGAACGCATCACGTCTTCAACTCCCGATCAATTTGATCTTCGGTGCGAAGGACAGTGTGATCAGACCGGAACTCGCGAAGAATTTTGAGCCACTCGCGGCGCAATGGATCTCAACGACCGTGGTGGATGCAGGACACCAGTTGCTAACGGCGGAGTTGGGGATGTTGCTCCGGAACAGATCAAAGATCGCTTCGCCTTAAGACAGGCTCGCGATGACGCCGGTCAGAGGATCCGAACCGCGAAGAACAGGCCATTGTTCCGCGATCCGATCACCTCGTACTTCACGCGATAGCTCTCCGTGAAATTCCGGAAGGCCAGGAACTCGTGGTTCGGCACGGCGAACTCATCGAAGAGCAGCACATCGCCCGCGCGCAATCGCGGCGCGAGCATGGTTAGCACATAGAGCGTTGATGTGTAGAGGTCCGCATCAAGATGGATCAGCTTGCGGCGATCGCCTTTCCATTGTTGCATGAAGCCCGGCAACGAATCCTGGAACAGGCCTTTGATCAGCGACACGCGCGCATCCTCGAACTTCGGCATGTTGTCCTGCGTGCTCATGTCACCCGCCTTGTACGGCCCCCAATCCTCCGGCAACCCGCTGAAGGTGTCGAAGCCGTAAAAACGGTTCTCCGGATGGTTGGCCTTCTCCACCCACCAACGCAAGGAGCGCCCGTGGAACACACCGAACTCCAGGTAGTCGAAGGTCTCGCTCCGCAACCCGAAGAGCACGATGTTGTACAACTCCTCGCGTGGCGTTCGCTGCGCGGACCAGCCGAGGCGCTGCACATGCTCCTTCCCCTTCAGCCGCGACATGAAACGCCCGAGCCGCCCCATGTTGCCCAGTGTGATCAGCGCACCGCTCACCGGGTTGAACACATGGTGCAGCCCGCAGGTATAGAACAGGATCTTCAGGATCCGGATCAGTTTCAGCTTGAAGCGCATGGCGGGCCGCCCGAAAGCGGCCGCGAACTTAGGGCCTGAACCCGACGGTGATCAGGGTGCGCGCATCCGTGAGCTTCTCGCTTGTGGGCTTCACGAGGGAAGCGTTGTACTGGAAGTAGTTGGTATCGCGCATGCCATAGATGAACGCGAGATCGACGCTCACATGCGTGGTGCGGAAGCCGATGCCCCCGCTGTACTGCTTGTGCGCCGTGCCATGCCGCGCGTCCGTGCCAGCGTATGGATCGGGCGTGAAAGCACCGCCACCGCGGAAATACCAATTTCCCGAACGCCATTCGGTGCCCACCCGCAGACCATGTGTGCCCGTGAAGTTGCTTTTGATCAACCCGTTCTCTATTGAGAAATCATACTCGTCCACCAGGTCCTGGCTTGCGCGAAGTCTCGCTTGGCGGTAGTCTGTGTACGTATAGTCCACACTGACCAACCCGTGCTTGCCCGCGACATAGGCGGCGCTGGCCACCACGCTCCAAGGCGTCGTCACGCGGTAACTGAACGTCCCGTCCGGCGAATCCTTCACCTGGCCCTCGCCAACGCGGAAAGCCGTGGTGATGTGATAGCTGTACGCATCGCTGAGCGACAACCACATCGGGCTGTGGAATGACGCGCCGAGACGAAGGCGGTCCGTTGCCCGGCCGATGATCCCGATCTTCAGGTCGATACCGTTGCCCGTGGTGAGCAGGTCCTCCTTGTACTGGAAGGACTTCAGCGCGGTGGCCGTATCCAATGCGACCTCCGTATGTGCCGTGTGCCGCTCATAGCGCACTCCATTGAGGCCGAGGGCCGCGCCGATGTAGAGCTTGTCCTTGTAGTTATTGGCATAGAAGAAACTGCTGCCGTTCATCCGGCCGCTCGCATCGATCGTATGCGTTTGTTTCACGTCGCTGCCTTGCGGGATCGCAGCGACATATTGATCGGTCGAGCCAGGGAGCGTGTCGATCGCGTATGTGTACCACGCGAGGAAGCTGGTGAACGGAAAGAGCGTCTCCAGATCGCCGTACGCGTGACCGTTCGCCTCGTTGACGAAGCGTGTCAGCTCGCTGCTGTTCACATGTTCACCAACGGCACGCTCGTTCCAATGGAAGCTCGCCAGCCGATCGAACGATATACCGAAGCAGCCGCCGCGCCAGTCCTTGCCCGCATCGTTCGGGTAGAAGAGCATCAGCGACATGTTGTTGAAGAAGAACCGCTGATCATTGTCCGATGCGGATGTGCCGTAGTGCGTGGAGCGCGCATCGTTCACTTCGAAGCCCGGTGTGAGCGAAACTTCGGAAGCGTTGTACAGGCCGAAACCCGCCGGGTTGATGCTCGCACTTGCGGGATCGGCACCCACCGCGTCGAACGCGCTGCCCAATGCCCAACTGCGCGCCGTACCGCCTGGGACCGTGAGCGAATAGCGCAACGCGTCCTCCTCGTTCTGGGCGAACAATGAAAGCACGGCCACCGCCCCCACAACAGAAACAAGAAGACGCATGTGCGGAAATGATCCCATCAACGGCGCGGGCGCGGGCTTGTGCTCGGCGAGCTGCCACCGCCCGATCGGTCACCGCCATCCTGTGAACCGCCTGTGTTGAATGAAGGGCGGCTCTCCCGTTGGTGCTCGTTCGCTTTCTCCGGATGCGCGCGGCCGCGATCGTTGTCGTTGGTGCGATGCGCGGGTGGCCGACGATCAGCGGGGCGCTCGGAACCTTTGGTGTTCCATCGCTCCGAGGACGGCCGTTCAGCAGGTGGGCGGGTGGCCGGGCGATCGGTGCGTAGCAAGCTCACCGGATTTCGCGGGGTCACATCGATGCCAGCCCCGTTGCTGGATCCCCCTCCGCTCATGGATGGGCGGTGCGACACGATGACCGAACTCCCGAAGCCCACCGGCTGGTAGCAGGTGCAGCAATTCCCGTACGGGCCTTGATACGGTCCGTACCCGTTGCCATAGCCATAGCCATAGCCGTAAGCATAAGGATCGTAGTAGCCTTGGTTCCATGGGCTGTAGTAGCCGTAATTGTTGTAGTAGGGGTTGTTCCATGCGCCGTAGCCGCTCTGCCAGCTGTTCTCCCAATACGGATCATACCAACCGGTCGGGCTGTTGAACATGGTGTTGTTGCCGGGCCAGCCATAGCTCAACCCCATCCCATAGCTCGGCCCCCAATTGTTCAATGACATGCCGAAGCCGAAGCGGCCCGAATTGTACCAGTAGGGATCGTTGTACGTGCGGTCGTAGTAGCTCCCCGGCGTGTAACGGTCCGCCTCTCTCGGGCTGTAGTAGTCCTCCGTTGACTTCTCTGCCGGTTCTTCCGCTGGGGCCGGTTCCACAGGGGTTCTAGAGGCCACTACCGTGCGATCAGGGATATCATACACATCATCACGCACGTGCGTGGTCTCCTGCAAACTGCCGCACGCTACCAAAAGCAGTATCGCTGGTATGATGGGGAGGAAGGTTCTCATGGTCCCTATGGTTTTGTCGCACTGTTCTATAGAACGCTGAACACGGGTGTTCGGTGTATCCTTGTCACGGATCTTCTCATCAAAGCTAATACCACGGAGACCGGACCATGAGCGATCAGTTGACGAAGCGTGCACAGGACTATGCGCAATGGTACAATGACCTTGTGCTGAAGGCCGACATGGCCGAGCACAGCGAGGTGCGCGGATGCATGGTGATCACGCCGCATGGCTACGCCATCTGGGAGAAGATGCAGGCTGCGCTCGACGGCATGTTCAAGGCCACCGGACACGTGAACGCCTACTTCCCGTTGTTCATTCCGCTCAGTTACTTCGCCAAAGAGGCCAGCCATGTGGAAGGCTTCGCGAAGGAGTGCGCCGTTGTGACGCATTACCGGCTGAAGAACGATCCGGAGAAGGGCGTTGTCGTGGATCCCAAAGCGGAGCTTGAAGAGCCGCTGATCATCCGCCCCACCAGCGAAACGATCATCTGGAACACCTACCGCGGCTGGATCAAGAGCTATCGCGACCTGCCGTTGCTTATCAACCAGTGGGCGAACGTGGTACGCTGGGAAATGCGCACGCGCCTCTTCCTGCGCACGTCGGAATTCCTCTGGCAGGAAGGACATACCGCGCACGCCACAAAGGAGGAGGCGGTGGAAGAGACCATGCGCATGCTCGATGTTTATGCCACGTTCGCTGAAGAGTGGCTCGCCATGCCGGTGATCAAGGGCATCAAGACCGCGAGCGAACGCTTCGCTGGGGCGGAAGACACCTATTGCATCGAAGCGATGATGCAGGATGGCAAGGCGCTGCAAGCGGGCACGTCGCACTTCCTCGGCCAGAATTTCGCGAAGGCCTTCGATGTCCTTTTCACCAACCACGAGAACAAACAGGCACTCGTGTGGGCGACGAGTTGGGGCGTGAGCACCCGGCTGATGGGCGCGCTGATCATGACGCACAGCGATGACCAAGGCTTGGTCCTTCCTCCGAAACTCGCACCGACACAGGTGGTGATCGTTCCCATCGCGAAGAACGAAGAGCAGATGGCGGCCATCGGCAACTATGTGGAACCGATGCTCAAGGCCCTGCGCGCGAAGGGGATCACCGTGAAGTTCGATAACGACGAAAAGCGCAAACCGGGCTGGAAGTTCGCCGAGTACGAGTTCAAGGGCTACCCTGTGCGCATCGCCGTCGGCCCACGCGACATGGAGAACGGAACCGTGGAAGTGGCCCGGCGCGACACGCTCGAAAAACAAGTGATCCAGGTCGCTGACATCGCGGACAAGATCGAACACTTGTTGCAGGCGATCCAGGACAACCTCTACCAGAAAGCGCTCGCCATGCGCGAGAACAGCACCCGTGCCGTGGACAGCTACGAGGAGTTCAAGAAGATGATCGAGGAGGGCGGGTTCATCCTCGCGCATTGGGACGGAACAGCTGAGACCGAGGAGCGCGTGAAGCTGGAGACCAAGGCAACGATCCGTTGCATTCCTTTACAGGGCGACAAAGCCCCGGGCCACTGCATGGTCACCGGAAAGCCGAGCGCCCAACGCGTCATCTTCGCCCGCGCCTACTGATGAAGAAGAAAGCAGCCTCCAAACCCGCCATGAAGGCGGACCCGCGTGACATGATCCTGAAGATGCTGCGCGTGAAGAGCGGCATGAAACAGGACGTGCATGCCCGGACCATTGAAGTTTTCGGGTTGCTGAAAACGGTGCTCCAGGAAGTGGCCACCGACCTCGACGGGGAGATCACCAAGGCCGACAGCCGCGTTGGCGTGAAGTATACCGACAAGGGTGAAATGGCCGCCCAATTGAACGTGGCCGGTGACGCCGTCATCTTCCACATGCACACCAACGTGTTCAAGTTGGACCAAACGCACAGCCTGTGGAAAACGAGCTACCTCGCTGAAGACGAACTGCGCGGCTACTTCGGTGTGATCAACATGTACAACTTCCTCAGCGATTCCTTCAAGTACAACCGCGAACATGACCTGGGGTACTTGGTGGCGCGGCTCTTCCTGAACAAGGATGGCCGGTTCTTCGTGCAAGGCAAACGACAGCTCGGCTTCCTCTACAACGATCTGGCCAACAACATGATCGATACCGCCAAGCTCAAGCAGGTGCTGCACTCCGCGATCCTGTATGTGCTCGACTTCGACCTGCTCACACCGCCTTATGACCAGGTGAACCAAGTGACCGTGAGCGATGTGAACGAGTTGAACGCCAACAACCAGATCAGCACCGGCAAGCGCCTCGGCTTCCGCTTCCAAGCGGATGTGGAGGATGTTTCCTGAACATTGGTGCAGGCCAGTGACCGCAACGGCGCTGACCAATTTGGAAGGTTGGGCGATCCGCATACTTTTGCGACCCCTCCGAAAGAGGGGTCAAAAGCAAGGCCCGTTCGTCTAGGGGTTAGGACGCGTCCCTTTCACGGATGAAACAGGGGTTCGATTCCCCTACGGGCTACCAACGACAAGCCTCGGCACTCGCCGGGGCTTTTTCGTTGTCCGCCCTCGGGAAATCAGCGGAACGCGCAGATCCTTCGGATCCTTGCTACCGCTTCCTACGGGCTACCAACTGTCGCGAGGCTTTCTCGTTCACCTGAGCACCCATCGCCAACATCCGATCGTGGATGATACCGACGCGACGGTCCGCGGCGAGAACCTAACGAACGGACATTCGTAGCACGCCGTCCCGCCGCCGCGCATGCTGTTCAATTCGATCGAGTTCGCTGTCTTCCTGCCGATCATCTTCGTACTGTACTGGTATGTGTTCGCACGGCCCGTGCGCTTGCAGAACGCGCTGCTCATCGCCGCCGGTTTCGTCTTCTATGGTTGGTGGGATTGGCGCTTCCTCAGCCTGCTGATATTCACCGCTGGCGTGGACTTCCTGGTGGCGCGGCGCCTGATGGCAACGGAGAAACCGCGCGGTCGCAAGGCGCTCATGGCAACGAGCCTCATCGCCAATCTCGGACTGCTGGGCTTCTTCAAGTACTACAACTTCTTCGCCCTCAGCTTCGGCCAGGCGTTCACCTTCTTCGGGCATCATCCGGACGTGCATACCCTGAACATCGTGCTGCCTGTAGGCATCAGCTTCTATACTTTCCAAAGCCTCAGTTACACGTTGGACGTATACCGGAAGCAGCTTGTAGCGACGCGTGATCCGTTCACCTTTTTCGCCTTCGTCAGTTTCTTCCCGCAATTGCTCGCAGGACCTATCGAGCGCGCGCGGCACATGGTGCCGCAGTTCGAACAACCCCGCATCTTCCGCACCGACGCGGCCCGTGATGGCCTCCGCCAGATCCTTTGGGGCCTGTTCAAGAAAGTGGTGATCGCCGACAACTGTTCGTTCTATCCGAACATGGTGTTCACCGCACCCGCGCACTATACGGGCAGCGAACATTTGCTGGCAACGGTGCTGTTCGCGTTCCAGATCTATTGCGACTTCAGCGGCTATTCGGACATGGCCCTTGGCCTCGCGCGCCTGTTCGGACTGGACCTCATGCGCAATTTCGCATTCCCGTATTTCAGCCGCGATGTGGCGGAGTTCTGGCAGCGCTGGCACATCTCGCTGAACACCTGGTTCCGCGACTACCTCTACATACCGCTCGGTGGCAGCCGCGGTGGAAAATGGATCGCCGCGCGCAACACGTTGATCGTCTTCACGGTGAGCGGCTTCTGGCACGGGGCCGATTGGCATTTCATTTCATGGGGGTTGGTGAGCGCGGTCTTCTTCCTGCCGTTGCTGCTATTCGGTGATCGCCACAAGCATCGCGCTCCGCTGGCCGAGGCCCGTTGGTTGCCCAGTTTGGCGGATCTCGGGAAAATGCTCTTCACGTTCGGTCTCGTCTGCATCGCGTGGGTCTTCTTCCGCGCCACATCCCTGCCGAACGCATGGATCACGTTCGAGCGCATCGCCAGCGCGAGCGTGTTCACCATGCCGCAACAGGTCTTCTGTCGGGGCTTGAAGATCTTCTATTTGGGAACCGCGATCCTGCTGGTGACCGAGTGGATCAATCGCCATCGCCAGCATGGCCTGCAGATGGACGGCCGCATGAACAAGCCGATGCGCATCGGCCTCTACTATGGTCTTGTCGCGCTCATCGTGCTGCTGGGTCCCAGCGATGGCGGAGACTTCATCTATTTCCAGTTCTGAACCATGGTGGGCCGATTCCTCCGTGAGGTCTTCCTCTACAGCCTGCCGATCGCTGCGGGGATCATGCTCTACGCGTTCTCCTATCGCACCACCTTCCCGGCACCGCGCATCAGCGACAACATCTCGCTGAACGAAAAGATGCGTTTCTACAAACGTACCGGACCTGAACATCTCGATCTTTTCGCCGTGGGCAGCAGCATGACGCTGAACAACCTGAACAGCGCCGAGGTGATCGCGCATTTCGGTGCCGTGCGTTACATGAACTTCGGCGCATGGGGCTTCAGCCTGCGCAACACGCGCGACATGATCCTGGCATTGCAGGCCCGCAACCAGGCTTCCACCGTGCTGGTGTGCGCCAACCTGATGGAGTTCAGTACCGAGATCCCCGACCTGCCGCTCGATACCGCCAAGTTGATGCGCTACCTATGGCATGATCCGGAAGCCTTCGCCTACCTGCGCGAACCGAAGCCATCGTACTACCTCACCAACATGGTATCGAACCGGATCCGCATGAACGATCCGAACAACTACGAATACCTCCGCTTCGACGCCAATGGTGGATGCACGCTCGATGTGGCCGACGACAAACGACCGGACGATCGCTGGAACAAACCGGCACCGCCGCCCGAGGCCATGATCGACAGCGCCTACAACGATGTGGCCGGGATCGGAAAGGCGCTCGCCGCGCGGCATGTGCGGTTGATCTGGTTGCATTCGCCGTTCCGCGAAGGCGTTTCAACCACGGCCGTTCATCAGCGCGTGCTCGCGCACATCGCACGCTTGCGCGGCATCCTGGAACCCATGGGACATACCGTGCTCGACGCCGAAGCGGAAACATGGCCGGACAGTCTCTACAGCGACCACAGCCACTTCCGCTCCATCGGTGCGCGGCTCTTCACGCGGGAATGCCTGGGCCAATTGGACCATTGACCACACCCGATGCGACCAAGCCATACGAAAGACCGTTGTAGCCCGTTGATCAGCAGGCGAACACCTGGAGGAACCATGGGTGAAAGGCCCGTGTATCTTTGGCCTTCTTCAATAAAACGGATCATCACACCACCCGTCCTCGTCGCTCGTTCCAAGCGTTGGACCCTTGCGATGGGCCTGCTGACAACCTGCTCATGAAGCTGACGAAAACCCTTTTCGCCCTGATCGTACTGAGCGCCTTCGCCTCGTGCGTAGGGCGCAAAAGCTTGAACTACCTGGAGGATCCCGCGCTGAGCAACACCGCGAAGCTCTTCCCCAACCAGAAGTTCGAATACCGCATCCAAGTGAACGATGTGCTGAGCATCCGTGTGGTGGGGCTCGATGACGCCACGGCCAAATTCTTCAACGTGGAAGGTGGCGGAAACCTCGCGCTGAACGACGTGGCGCTCTATGTGAACGGCTTCAGTGTGGACAAGACCGGAGGTGTGTCCCTCCCCACGGTCGGGCGCATCAAGGTGCAAGGGCTCACCATGAGCGAGGCGCAGGACCTGGTGCAGAAGAAGATCAACGACTACTTCACGAATGCCACGGTGATCCTGAAGATGGTGAGCTTCCGCGTGAGCGTGCTGGGCGAGGTGAACAGCCCCGGCAGCTACTTCATCTACAACAACCAGATCACCGTGCTGGACGCATTGGCACGGGCGGGCGGTCCCAAGGAGTTCGCCGACAAACGCCACGTTACGCTCATGCGCCAGAGCGATCAGGGCACACAAGCGCTCTATGTGGATCTCGGACAGATGAGCGTGCTGAGCAGCGAATACTTCTACCTGCTTCCGAACGACGTGGTGTACGTGCCCACGTTGAAGGCCCGCCCCGGACGCCTCAACCTGGAGCTGCTCACCATCCTCTTCTCGGCCGTGAGCGCCGCCGCCGTGGTGCTCACCGTAGTGCAGAACCAATCGAAATAGATGAGCCAGACCGGAGCACAGGACACCATCGACCTGAAAGCGATCTTCCGCAAGATCGCCAGCAAGTGGTGGCTCTTCCTCATCACCATCAGCCTGGCATTGGCCGCAGGAGTTGCCTTGATAAAGACCACTCCCAAGAGCTATGAGGTGCAGGCCGTGCTGCGCATGAGCGAAGGCAAGCGCACAGGGTTCGGGGCCAACAAGGAGGAGTTCCTCAAAGGCTCCGGCTACCTGAAGACCGAGAGCGAGCTCACCGATGAGATCGCCATGATCAAGTCGCAGAGCAACCTCACCAAAACGCTCAAGCGATTGGATTTCGGCATCAGCTATTACGAGCGCAAGAACTTCCTCACGCAGGAGGAATATGATTATCCGCCCTTCCGCGTGAAGCTGGACAGTGTGGCCCTGCAGGTCGCGGGCGTGCCCATCCACGTGCAAGTGGATACAGTGCGCAAGACCTACCGCGTGCGGGCCACCGGCAAGAACATCGTACTCTACAACGTGCAGCAGGAGAAGCTGATGAGCGATTTCCTTCCCGTGGTCAACATCGACCAGACCATGAGGATCGGGGAACCCTTTTCCGCTGGCCGTCTCAGTTTCACCATCGAATTCCCGGCGGACCGCATGTACGAGCGCAAGTCGGATTACACCTTCGTGATCAACAGCCTGGAAGGACTGGTAAGGGATTGGGGCGACCGCACATCGGCTGAACCCATGAGCGCCGAAAGCAACATCGTGGTGCTCGCCACCTCCGGCGAAGTGGTGAACAAGCAGGTGAACTTCCTGAACAAGCTCATGGACACCTACATCCAGGATGAGCTTTTCAAGCAGCAGAACAAGGGACGCCGCACCATCAGCTTCATCGATGAGAAGATCGGCTCGGTTAGCGATTCGTTGAAGTCCGCCCAGCAGGATATCCAATCGATCCGCTCCCGCGGTGGCGCGTTCGACGTGAACGCCGTGGCCAACAACATCATGGAACAGCGCAGCCGCTTGCAGGACGAGCGTGCGCAATGGGTGAGCAAACGCGACTACTGCCAACAGATCATCTCGAAACTCCAGAACAACGCGGACGGGCAGAACGTACCTCCGCCTTCCGCTTCCGGTATCGACGATCCGCAACTGAACAACCTGGTGAGCGAGTGGATCAGGGTATCCACCGATCTGGCCACCCAAAGCATCACCACCATAAAGACCAACCCGGTGATCATCCAATTGCAGCGGCGCAAGAACCAACTGCAAGGCTCCGTGCTGGCCGGTGCCGAAGGGCTCGTGCAACAGGCCGAGATCAGGATCACCGATATCAACTCGCGCCTCAGCGGGCTCGGTGGCCAGGTCGGGAACCTCGCGTACAACGAGGCCGCCCTCACCACCAAGGAGCGCGACTTCAAGCTCAGCGAAAGCCTCTACAATTATCTGATGGAGAAAAAGTACGAGGCCGGCATCGCTATCGCCAGCGACCAGGTGGAGGAATCCATCGT
Organism: Flavobacteriales bacterium; assembly: GCA_031371785.1. Taxonomy (GTDB): domain Bacteria; phylum Bacteroidota; class Bacteroidia; order Flavobacteriales_F; family PHOS-HE28; genus PHOS-HE28. The sequence continues at coordinate 13,586 of JANMKC010000210.1, forward strand.
GGATCCCGCACGCCAGGCCTCGCTCAAACCCACCGCACCGGACAAGAAGACGGTGCTCGGCGGAGCGTTCCTCCTCGGCCTTTTGATACCGCTGGGCTTCATCCTCCTGCGGGACATGTTCAATGACCGCATCGCGGACGCCGACGAACTCAAGCGGATCAGCGCCATTCCCCTGCTGGCCACCATTCCATCGAGCAAACGCAAACGCATCACTCCCGACGAGCCGAAGAGCTTGCTGGCCGAAAGCTTCCGCACCGCGCGCATCAACCTGCAGTACCTCAATGCCGATGCCAAGCGACAGGTGGTGGGCATGACCAGCAGTACCAGTGCCGAAGGCAAGACCTTCTGTGCGATCAACCTCGCCACGGTGATGGCCATGAGCGGCAAACGAACGCTGCTGATCGATGCTGACATGCGCCGACCACGAACGCAGGATTACCTCGAACTTCCTGATGGGCCCGGACTGAGTACCCTGCTCATTGGCGAATGTTCCATCGATGAGGCCATCCGCAAGAGCGGTGTGCAGGGATTGGATGTGATCACCGCCGGTCCCATTCCACCGAACCCGCTGGAACTGGTCGAGTCACCGCGCATGGCCGAGCTCTTCAGCAACGCTCGCGGACGCTACGACCAGATCATCGTTGACGCCTCCCCCATGGGGCTCGTCAGCGAGTTCAAGATCATCATCGCCCACGTGGATGTCACCCTTTACATCGTTCGCCAGGGCTATACCCGTCGCGGTATGCTTCGCGGGGTGAACGACCTGTTCAGGGAAGGAAAGGTGGAACGCATCGATCTGATCCTGAACGACGTGAAGGCAGGCCAAGGCTACGGCGACGGATACGGCTACACAACCAAGTAGCCCTGCCGCACGGGATGTTCCGCTCTGAAGGGTTCAAGAAATACCTGCACAACACCGGTTGGTTGTTCGTGGACCGCATCGTGCGGCTGGCGTCGGTGCTCATCACCAGCATTTTCGTTACGCGCTACCTCGGCCCGGAACTGTTCGGGCAACTGAACTATGCGAGCGCCTTCGTCGGCGTGTTGTTCATCCTTCCCGGCCTCGGGCTCGATGAGATCCTGTTGCGCGACATGGTGCGCCACCCTGAAAGGCGCGACAACCTGCTGGGCACCGCCGCGATACTGAAGGTGGGCGGTTCCATCCTCCTGTTCCTCGTGGTACTGGCGTTGACGCTGGTGAAGAACATGAACCCCACCACCTCCACGATGGTGTTGATCATCGCGGCGGCCGAGTTCATCAAGCCCAGTCTCGTGGTGGAGCAATACTTCCATGCCAATACGAAGGGCCGCCTGGTAGCGCAGGCCAACATGGCGCAGGCGCTGGCAAGCGCCGCTTTCAAGCTGCTCTTGATCGCCGTGCATGCACCGCTGATCTGGTTCGCTTGGGCGTACATCGTTGAAATGGTGGTGCTCGCTGCTGGCTATATGCTCGGCTATATGCGTCTCGGTGCTTCGGTGCGCGCATGGCATTTCACCAAGGCCACGGCGACCTACCTCCTCCAACAGTCCTGGCCGCTGCTCGTTTACGGGCTCGCGCTCTATGTGCAGGCCAAGATCGATCAAGTGATGATCTTCGATCAATTGAAACGTACCATCGGAGAGGTACGCGCGAACGCGGAAGTGGGCCAGTACTCCGCCGCGTTGAAGATGATCGAAGCGCTCGGATTCCTGCCCAGTATCGTGCAGACCACGCTCGCTCCCACCATCACGCGCGCCAAGCTGCACAGCCCGGAACTTTATCAGGACCGGTTGGTGAACCAGTACCGCCTCATGTTCCTGATGTTCCTCGTTACCTCGATACCGCTGTACTTCCTCGCGGAGCCGATCATGGTCGTGCTGTTCGGCGAGAAATTCCGCATGGCCGGCTACCTGCTTTCGTTGTTCGCGATCCGCCTTTTCTTTTGCAACATGGGGGTGGGCAAGACCAGCTTCATCACCAACGAGGGCCTCTTCAAGTATTCGCTCATCACTTCGGTGGTTGGTGCCGTGCTCAACATCACATTGAACTTCCTGCTTATCCCGCACTACAAGTCCATCGGTGCCATCTGGGCCATGATCGGTTCGTTCTTCGTGAGCATCTTCCTCATGGACCTCTTCTTCAAGGAAGCACGCGCGAATTTCCGGTGGATGTTCATCGGGATCGGTTCGTTCTGGAAAGTGCATCGGGCCAGCTGACATGTGGACCATGGCGGATGACCGTTCCATAGAGAAGCGCTGGCGGATCGACTCCGATCACGGTCCGGGTCCTGTGCTGAAGAACCGCGATCTGGTGCCACTCGCGCCGGGGATCTTCAATAGCTTCGATTGCCCGGTGTGCAATGCCTCCCGACCTGCGGCATCCCGCAGCCTCTTCATCGGCATCCAGGCGCTCGGCGATTATCGATGTACTTCCTGTGGGGCGCACTTCCTGCGCGACCTGCCCATCGGTTTCCAGGTGGACCAGCAGCTGGCCTTTGAGCCGGAAAGCCGTCGCATACTCCATTGGAACGCCGAACCGTGGATCACGTATCCGGAGTATGCCTCGCCCACATCCGTGGTGTTCCCGATCGAACGCAAGGTCTTCGCCGAGCGCAAGAAGGTGATCGTGTTGAACGTGCTGGACCATCTCTACGGTCACGTCCTGCTGAAACTCTACAACGCGCAACACTACCTCGATCACTACCCCGATCACGGCCTTGTGCTGCTGATCCCGAAAATGTTCGAGTGGCTCGTGCCGAAAGGCGTGGCCGAAACATGGGTCGTTGACCAGAAGCTCTCGCAAGCAAGGGCCTGGCATCCATGCATCGATTCGTTCGTGCAAGCGCAACTGCCGCGCTATGAGGAAGTGCAGCTCGCGCGCGGATGGGCCCATCCGGAATTCACCGCGATCAACATCGAACGCTTCACCGGGATCCCACCGTTCCCACTTGCGGAATTCACCTCGCGCGATCCGCATATCACCTTCGTGGCACGCACGGATCGCTTGTGGTTCGCCTCACCGCTGGGCAAGTTCTGTTATCGCATGCTGAACGCCATCGGTTTGAAGAAGAGCCTCGGACAATGGTTCGTTCGCCGCCAGACGATGATGATCAACAGCGCCATGCGCCGGATCAGGAAGGACATGCCGGAAGTCACTTTTTCGGTCGTGGGCCTCGCCGAACCAAGGGGCATGGATCCGCTCGCCGAGGACCTGCGCACCACCCGCATGGACAAGGGAACGGAACTGGCGTGGTGCCGCACCTACGCCAAGAGCCAGGTCGTGATAGGTGTACACGGAAGCAACATGCTCCTACCTACCGCGCACGCCGCCGGGCTGATCGAGATCCTGCCCTACGACCGTTTCGGCAACATCGTGCAGGACGTCAGTGTTCGCCTGAACGACCGCATGCAGTTGTTCCTTTACCGCTTCGTGGACGAGTTCGCCTCGCCTGCCGCGATCGCCCGCCACGCTGTATCCATGTTCCACCATCACACGCTCTATTATCGCGACAATCAAGTGAACATCTTCTGAGCGATGAACACACCCTTCGTTCCGACCGGCCCCTTGAGGACCCCCGTATTGTTGATCGCCTTCAACCGGTACGATTGCGCGTTGAAGGTCTTCGAGACCATCCGGCAGGCACGGCCACCCCGGCTCTACTTCGCCTGCGATGGTGCCCGCAACGAGAGCGAAAAGGCAAAGTGCGACAAGGTGCGCTCGCTGGTGGATCTGGTGGACTGGCCGTGCGAGGTACGCACGAAGTTCAGCGACGTGAACCTCGGTGTGAAAATGGGCGAGGCCAGCGCGATGAGCTGGTTCTGGGAGAACGAGGAGATGGGCATCGTGCTGGAGGATGACACCCTGCCCTTGCAGAGTTTCTTCTGGTATTGCGAGGAACTGCTGCACCACTACAAGGATGACGAGCGCGTGTGGTGCATCATGGGGAACAACCTGATGACCGAGTGGAAGGTCACCAACCGCGATTCATACTACTTCTCCACCCACGGCTACGGTGCCTACTGGGGCTGGGCCGGGTGGCGGCGCGTTTGGCGCAAGTATGATGTGGACATGAAAGCATGGCCAGCGATCAAGGCGGAAGGAACCATCACGGGGCATTTCATCAGCAAGGCGGAGATGATCGAGGCATACGGGGTGTTCGATAGCACGTACAATGGCACCATACGCTCATGGGACTTCCAGTTCGACTTCGGGCGGGTGGTCGAGCACGGCGTCAACATCATTCCCAATGTGAACCTTATCCGCAACCTGGGCTTCGGGGCCGAAGGCACGCACACCGTAAGCGAGAACGACCGCCGCAACAAGGACGATGTGCTGGAGATCACGCTCCCCCTTGCCCACCCGAACCACATGCTGGTGGATACCGTGAGGGACCACGAATACTTCAAACGCTATGTGCAGCCCACAGGGTTCCAACGGTTCAAGAGCCTTGTAAAAAGCGTACTGCCAGAGGGAGTGGATGAGGCGGTAACGCCTTTCTTCTCGCGGATACAGAAACACCTCGGCCTCAACTGAGGCGGCGATCAGGCCGCGCGGCCCACCGCACATGATCAGCAAGACCCGCATCATCAACGCGCTCTTCCTGTGGGCCTTCCCGAACTACGGTATCGGCAGCTACCTGATGTTCAAATCCGGTGGCTTCGGCTTTTCCGAAGGGCTGATGTTCGGGATCCTTCCGCTTACGGCGATCCTGCTCTTCTATGCGGTGGACCTGATCTACCGTGGCAGTCTCACCCCGAAGGTGAACCGCATCTACTGGCTTTGCCTCGCTTCGTTGCTCTGCATGGCTTTTTCCGTGATGAAGGGCATGTGGTACCACAGCCCACAGCTCACCTCGACGAGCCGTGCGGCACTCATCATATTCGCCTTGGTGCCCTTCAATGCGGCCATGGTCGTGCAGATCTATAATCGCGGGAACGACAAATTCGACTTCGCCTGGCTCATCCTTAAGGGCCTGCTTATCCTGATCGGCATCAACGTGATCGGCTTCGCGGCCGGCCTGCGCAACCAGTTGCACAGTTTCGAGAGCCGCATCAGCCTGCCCTTCTTCATGGGCATCTATGACTCGGCCCACATCCTGGCCTTCGTGAACCTGCTGCTGCTCGCCTACATGCGCGACTTCACGCGAAGACCCGTGCGCTTCATAACGCTCCTTGCCGTGTACATGATGAACCTGGCGGCGATCATGAACGTGAACAGCCGCCTATCGTTCATGATCTTCTTCGTGCTCACCGTCCTGTTCATCACCAAGGCCATTCGCAAGGCACGTGGTATCTATTTCATCTCCCTGTTCACCATGCCCCTCATGATGGGCTTCGCGCAGCTCATCTATCAGATCCTTTCCCTGCCCTTCTTCGTGGCCATCCTTTCCCGCGTGGACGAGAAGGACGTGACCACCTTCAACGGGCGCACCTATGTATGGGAATCGGCCTGGCGCTGGGTGCAGGATGATCGGCGTGGCTTCCTTTTCGGCAATGGCTACAACGGCCAGTACCACATCCGCCTGCTGGACGGGGTCGCCAAGTTGTGGGGCCAACCGGATTCCTTCATGCTGCACATGCACAGTGCGTTCCTGGAGATCCTCGTGAACCAGGGCGTGCTCGGGGTGGTGCTCATGTACATGATCTACTGGCAAGGCTACACGCACTACCGCAAGGAATATCTCGCGAACACCGAGTTGCTGCCTTTGTTCGCCGGCATGAGCTACCTGCTCTTCGTCTGGCAGATCGACATCTTCGGTTACAACTTCCTCATGGGGTCCGTGCTGCTCTTCATGCTCCTCTCCCCTTTCGCGATCAAGGCCGAAGCGATAACGCGCAAACGCACGTCCTTCAGCGGCGAATTGATGGCATGAGCCACGAAATGACCGGAGGCAAACGCACGCGCGGGATCGCTCCCGCCTCCGGCGCGACGCCGCTCGTGAGCATCGTGACCGTGGTGTACAACGGTGCCGCCACATTGGAGCGCACCATCGAAAGCGTGCTCGCACAAGGCTATCCGGCCATCGAATACATCGTGGTGGATGGCGGCAGCACCGATGGCACGCTGGAACTGCTCCGCCGATATTCCGACCGCATTGACCTGTGGACGAGCGCCAAGGACCAGGGGATCTACGACGCGATGAACAAGGGCATCGCGCTGTGTACCGGCGAATGGATCGGCCTGATCAATGCGGATGATTGGTACGAGCCCGATGCTGTGGGCCTCGCCATGGAAGCAGTGAAGAACGATGCCCGTACGAACATCACCCACGGCGACATTCACGTCCACTACCCGAACGGCACCTGCAAGGTGAAACGCGCGAAACGTTCCGGCTTCCTGTTGAAGTACTGGGAGATGGTGCTGAACCATCCCAGCTTCTTCGTGCGACGCTCCTACTACGCGACGCATCCGTTCAACATAAACCTTCGCGTGGGCGGTGATCACCACTGGACCTTGCGCGCATGGCTTGAGGATCCCGGGATGTTCCGGTACATCCCCAAGCCTTTGGCCAACTTCACCGTGGGTGGCGCGAGCATGACGATCCCACTGGGGAAAGCGCTGCGCGAAGGCGATGCGGTGAGCCGTGATCTTGGGCTCGGTGCCGCACACCGGTGGATGGGACGCGCCGTGAAGATCGCGCTGCGCCTGCCTGCGCAAGGGAAGCTCTGGTTCAACCAGTTCGTAGCACCTTTGGGCCGGAGCAGAAAGTGATGGCCAGCGTATTCAACATCTTCCAGGACTTCACTGCCAATCGGAACAACCCGAAGGGCCTCCTCGTGATGACGCTGTTCCGCATCGCGCACCTGCTGCGGCAGAACATCGTCACCTTCATCCTCTTTCTCCCGTATTTCATTTTCTACCGCCTGTTCGTGGAGTGGATGCTGTGCATCGAACTGCCTTGGAAAACCCGCGTAGGCCCCAACTTCCGGATCGATCACGGCCAAGCGCTCGTCATCAACGACCGCACTGTCTTCGGCAGTGGCTGCACGGTGCGGAACAGCACCACCATCGGTAACAAGCGTTTGAAGGATGGCACCTACAGCGCCTCGCCCGTCTTCGGTGATCGTGTGGACATCGGTGCCAACGCGGTGATCATCGGCGCCATCACGATCGGTGATGACGCCGCGATCGGTGCGGGTGCGGTGGTGCTGCGCGATGTGCCTGCCGGGCATGTGGCCGTGGGCAATCCCGCGCGCAGCATTCCACGTTCCTGAGCGAAGGACCGGACCCCGGATCCCACAGGAAGAGTGGAAAGCAGCAAGGCCCGGAACACCTTTCTTGTCCCGGGCCTTGCCCTGTGAAGCGATGGAGGATCACTCCACCACCACGCGTTCAGTATGTGTGACGCCTTTGTCGTTGATGCGCAACGCGTAGACCCCTGTGGGCAGGTTCGCAGGAAGGTCCATACCCGTCGAGCCAGCAGGAAGGATCCGGTTCAAGGCCACTTGGCCGTTCGTGCCGATGAGCGAGATCGATCCGGAAACGGGCGACATGAAATTCAACCGTGCGCCCGCGTTCGTTGGATTGGGATAGACCGATCCACCGCCATTGTCGGCAGCCACATGGGAAATGGAGGTCGATACGTCGCACACGCTGTTGTCCTCATGCACCAGCACCATCGCGCTATACGGCTGCAACGTGACGGAGCCTGAATGCAACCCGCCGTTCACATCGCTCCAGCATCCGGTGAGGTCGATCGTTTGCGCGGTGGACAGTTCGTTCACGAAAAGCTGTTGCTTGTCCAGCGGATCCAATGCTTGCACCTGCACATGGCGGAGATCCACATTATCGAGGAAGTACATCGGCTCGGTGTACTGGTTCACGAGCATCAGTTGCGCTTGGTCCGTCATCGTGCTTTGCAGGTAGATCACCAGATCACGACGCTCACCGCTGAAGGGGACCTGCTGCTCGGCGATGGTGTACGGGTTGTTCTGCTGCGACTGGCCCTTCAGCCCGGCGATCAGATCACCTTCCGCGTTGCTCTGCATGGAGAGCTGGAGACGGTACCATTCACCGTTCTGCAAGCTGAACCATTCGGGGTTGCGCAAGGAGAAGCTCGGATAAACGGAGTTGTCCGGCAGGTAGGCTTTCAGGCAACCGCTGTCGAGGTGGCCCGCATCGTACGTCGCTTGTGCGTTGGTGGGCCACCCGCCCCAGCCGGTCACGTTGTTATCGAAGCCGCCGCTCGGGACCATGTTGCCGGAGAGCTCGTTCATGGTGGCCAGACCCGCTAGGCGCAGCGGGCTGCGTGTGCTGCCGGTCTCATCGTTCTGATGTGCCTGCCAGCGTTCCAACGTGAAGTAGTTCTGCCCTGCGGAGAAATTGTACACGAAGATGCTCATCTCGTTGTACGGGTTGAAATAGCGGTTGTTGGTGAAGATGCCGAAGTCCACTTCCTGCGCGCTGAAGCACATATAGAAGCGCAAACACAGTTGGTCCTTGCTCACGGCGTATACCACGTTGCCACTGTATACATCATCGAAGTTGTCCACGTGGAACGGCGGTACCGCCCCGGCACCATTGGGGTTCGAATAGTCCGAGATGGTGATGCCCACCTTGTTGTTGAAGAGCACGTTGTTCTTCACCTGTATGCCCGTGGTGGTCATGTTGTGGTCCACATGGATGCCGGTGGTGAGGCAGCCCGATATCGTATTGCGCCGCACGATGGTGTTCTGTATGGATGAGTTGCCGAAGTAGATGCCCACGCCAAGATGCTGGAAGTTGATCGGTGTGGTGGACGATCCTTCGAGCCCACCGATGGGATCGAGCACCAGGTTGTCCTGGATGATCATGCCATCCGCGTGATCGAGGGCGATGCCGCCCCCATCGTTCAGGCTGGCGTTGGCGTGCTTGATCACGTTCTTCTCCACCAACGCGTTGTTGTTCGCTTCGATGCCTGTGTAGCCGATGCTGTCGAGGTTGTTGCCGGAGCAGGTATTGCCCGAACCGAGGATGCGGATGCCCGCGTAACCCCAGAACGTTTCCCCTTCACCGAGGATGGTGGCGATGGAGGTGAGCGTATTGCCGGTGAACGTCGAATTGTTGTCGATCATCAGCACGCCGCTGCCATATATGTTGCGCATGGTATTGTTCTCGTAGGTGTTGTCGCTCCCTCCAGCATAGATCGCGTGGAAGCTGTTCTCGAACGTGCATCCTGTCACCGTCACGTGATCGGCACCTTCGTTATCGATACCGCTAAGGGTCTGGTGGCGGAAGCTGATGTTCTCGATGGTCTGGTAGTGCGTGTGCCACGCGCAGTAAACACCGCCGCTGTAGATCGCGGCGGCCACTTCGAGCGTGTTCGGGTCGGCATTGTTCGGTGCTTGGAAGTAGAGCTGTTGCGTGGCCTTGTCATAGAACCATTCGCCCGGCACATCAAGCTCGCTCAACTTGTTGCACATGTAAAAGCCCCAATCGTCAGTGCCGAGGCTGTGGTTCGAGGGAAGTGCCGAGAAGGTGAGCGTACTGTTCGCGTAGTCGTTCACGAAAAGTGTGTCCACACTGCTGGAAGTACTACGCAATACGCAACGCCCACCGTTCCAATATCCGTTCGCCTGCGTGAGGCCTGTGCTCATCATGGTGTAGTTGCTGCCTTGTGTGTTGCGCAACCAACCGGTATTTGGGTAGCGCGCCAGGGTCTGGCGCACGTCGTTCACATACACCTGATCCACCTTCTCAGCCACGGCGGCCTTCCAGACGTTGCCCGAATACACGGTCCATCCGGTCACCAATTCGCTGCCGTACACGATCGGCAGTGCGCCCGAACCGTATGATCCCACCTTGATCGGCGACGAGGCATTGCCGGATTCCGCCATAACGATACGGCCACGGTACTTGCCGCCACGTTCGAACAGCACTTGGTCGCCCGCCACATACGTGAAGGCTGATTGGTTCACGCGATCGATCGTCTTCCACGGCGTTCCTTGCGAGGTGCCATTGTTCGCGTCGTTGCCTGTGGCTGATGACACGTAGTAGATCGTCGCATGCGCGCTGGAGCCGAAGAGGCACAGCAAGACGATGATCCAAGTGCGCGTGATGGTGAGGTGGAGGAGTGTGAGAAGTCGCATGCGTTCCGTTTTGTTTGGCCGTTGAACCGCATGTCGGCGCGCTCCGTTCAGAATATTCGACGAACGCGAAGTATCGTGCTGATGAACACTCGGATGGAGCGCGCCCGATCACCCTACGCAACCACTGTACATGGAGATAACTTCGCCCGCTTTTCCAACGACCCGGACCCAACGGAACGACTTTGAACCTTGCTCCTTCGCGAGCCGTATGATGCGGCCGCATTTCCCACCACCACCATCGCCCGCATGCTGCCAAGCACCCGAACGCTGAAGATCTTGAAGAAGGCCCGCAGCGGCTACACCAAGGTCTTCCCGAACAGTTCCAAGTTCGGTTTCAGCTACAGGCTCGCGGAATTCGAAGGGCAAAAAGTCGGCGACCTTATCCGGGCGGAACTGCTCGCGGACAAGCCGAGCATGATCTGCCGCTTCGGCAGCACGGAGCTCAACAGTCTCCTTGGTTATCTCGGGCACAAAGGCGGGTACACACCTTCGCTATTGAACCACATCCGCTTCATCACTGGCGGCATCCCTTCGTACGGTTTCGATCCGGAGTATGTGTGGTGCATGGCCAACCTCTCCGGCTTTTTCCCGCAGGACATCGACCTGCTGATCAAGTTCGGAGAGCTGATGATGGAGGACATGAAGCTCGTGGACATCCTCGGCACGTGGCGCCGCGAGGAATTGTTCTTCACAAAGGAGCTCGGAAAGGCGATCAGGGTGAAACTCGTGGACCTCGAACCTTACGAGCATGCGAACCCATGGAGCGAAGTGCTCGAAGGAAAGAAGGTGCTGCTCGTGCATCCGTTCGAGCGCACCATACAGGAACAATACGCGCGGCGCGAGCTGCTCTTCAAGGATCCGCGCGTGCTACCGAAGTTCGAACTGAAGACCATCCGCGCGGTGCAGACCGTGGCCGGGCACCCCACCTCCTTCGGCAACTGGTTCGAGGCGCTCGATTACATGAAGAACAAGATGAGCAACACCGACTACGATGTCGCGATCATCGGTTGCGGGGCTTATGGTTTGCCGCTCGCGGCGCATGCCAAGCGCATGGGCAAGAAGGCTGTCCACATCGGCGGCGCGACGCAATTGCTGTTCGGCATCATCGGCCAGCGCTGGGAGAACCATCCGTTGCGCAATGAATACTGGGTGCGGCCCGGCGATCACGAGCGCCCGGAGAAAGCGAGTATCGTGGAAGGCGCTTGTTACTGGTAACCCATGGAAAGCCTTTGCACAGCGGGCCGCTGATGCGGTCTACGCCCGTATAGTTTTACCTCGTGCCATACACCGCGCCACTTCGCATTCTCGTTGTCGGGCAAACGCCGCCGCCCTTCGGTGGCCAGGCCGTGATGATCGATGCCCTGCTGAAAGGCACGTACACGCGGATCCAACTCTTCCATGTGCGCCTCGCGTTCTCGGAGGACATGGAGAGCGTAGGCAAGTTCGCGCCGCGCAAACTGTGGATCCTCTTCACCACCATCGTGCGCGTGTGGATCGCGCGGCTCGCACATCGCACGCCGGTTCTCTATTATCCGCCGAGCGGCCCCAACATGGTGCCCGTGCTGCGCGACATCATCCTGTTGTGCTCCACGCGTTGGATCTTCCGCAGCACCGTATTCCACTTCCATGCGGGAGGTGTTTCCGGTTTCGCTCCGCAGCTACCTGCCTTGTTCCGTCCGCTGTTCCGCTTCGCATATCGTCGACCAGCGCTGGCGATCCGCACGGCACCGCAGAACCCGGAGGATGGCGTGCTGCTCGATGCGAAGAACAATGTGGTCGTACCCAATGGCATTCCCGACATGCGCGGAAGTGTTACTGAATACACGGCCGCTACCGGTGAAGCACTCACCATCCTCTTCACCGGCGTGCTCATCGAAAGCAAGGGGGTGCGCGTGCTGCTCGAAGCATTTGAGAAGATCATCGCCCGCAACGCGAACGCACGACTGGAACTGATGGGCAAGTGGGGCGATGACGATCTCCGCAAGAGCTGCGAGGCGTTCGTTGCCGCGAATGGTCTTTCGGAACGCGTCATCTTCCTTGGCGTGAAACGCGATGAGGAAAAGCTCACACACTTCGCCGGTTGCGACATCTTCTGCTTCCCCAGTTTCTTCGAGGCGGAGAGCTTCGGACTGGTGCTTGTGGAAGCGATGCAGTTCGCCAAACCCGTTGTGACCACCGACTGGCGTGGCATTCCGTCCGTGGTCACAAATGGCGTGAACGGCTTTGTGGTGCCCGTGCATGATGCGGACGCGATCGCCGACCGGTTGATGAAGTTGGTGGAAGATCCCGCCCTGCGCGCGCGGATGGGCATTGAAGGCCGCCGCATCTTTGAAGAGCGTTTCACGTTGGAGCGCTTCCACCGCAACATGGAGAACGCCCTCGCCGGCATGGGCTGAACCGACCGAACTGAACGCATGCGATTGATCGTCACCGGAGGATCCGGATTCATCGGCACCAATTTGATGGCGCACTATATCGCCCAGAAGGCGGAAGTGCTGAACCTCGATTGGAACCCGCCGCTGAATACCGCGCACGCCCCTTGGTGGCAGCAGTGTGACATCATGGATACCGAGGGCATGCGCGCTGTCTTCGCCGAGTTCAAGCCCACGCATGTGGTGCATCTCGCCGCGCGCGCCGACACCGACGAGCCGAACGAGATACTCGCCTACCAGCAGAACCACGAGGGAACGAAGCGCTTCCTCGATGTGGTGAAGAGTATGCCGAGCATCGAACGCATCATCGTTACCAGCACACAGTTCGTGTGCGAGGCGGGCTACCAGCCGAAGAACGACCTCGACTTCCAACCCTTCACGCTCTATGGCGAAACGAAGCGCCTTACCGAGATGGCCACGCGCGAAGCGGGCCTCACCTGCGCGTGGACGATCATCCGCCCCACCACCATTTGGGGACCGTACAGTTTGCGGTACCGCGACATCATGTTCAAGGTGATGCGCAAGGGCCTCTACTTCCATCCGAGCAAGAAGAAAGTGGTGCGCTCCTACGGCTACGTGGGCAATGTGGTGTGGCAGATCGAGCAGATGCTGAAGGCACCGATCGACAGGATCAACGGCAAGGTCTTCTATGTCGGTGACCAACCGATGGACCTGCGCGTATGGGTGGATGCCATCTCGCGCAACCTCGTCGGCAAACCGGTGCGCTACATCCCCACCTGGCTGGTGCGCAGCATCGCCTTCGGTGGCGACATCCTCAAAGCCGTGCGCGCGAGAATTAACAGAAAGCAAAGGTGAAAGTATGGTCAAAGGTTCGCATCTGGCTGGAACATGCCAAACGACCACTACTTCAGTAGTAGCCCGGTTACGCCGACAGGGTGGCAGCTTGTCCAAAGCGGATGCGATAAGCGTGGTTCAATCGTTTTTTACGGGTGGGACAGTCGGTGGTGGATTTTCTTGGGACAAGGCGCTCGTAACTGAAGGTGGCATTTATCTCCAAACAAAAACAGGGATTGGAATTATTCCTCAGCTTGCGCTTCCATCTCCAGCATCTGGGTCGGCAAAAACAACCACCCAACTTGGTGTAGATGTTAAAGATGGTCTTGTTCTCGAAAAAGAGTTTTTCTTGGATTTTTCAAGCGTCGCGACGATTAAAGTGGACAAAACGCTAATCAACGGTGACCACCTGCTTTTCAAGGACGGGAAAAGTTCACATCTCCTCAACATTCCTTGTGGCAATAAATTCCCCAATTTTGATATTTTAATTCCCGCACTTCATGTGCTTTGTCCCAACGCCAAATAATGTATGCCTCTGAAACGTTTCAAATTCAAACTCACAAGCCGCACCTGCGGCGGACGATAGAGCGATGTCGTCAGTATTCTGGTCCCAAGCTAAACCGAATTTTAATTTAATTAGCGATTACTAGAATCAAACGCTGTCCAAGCGAGGCAAAATGATCTTAAATCTTTTTTTGAAAGCGTCCATTAAAAATCTGTTTCTGCTGCCCGCGCTCATAGCTGGTTTCGGTTTGATATTGTCTGGCCGGGTGCCGGCACAGACCTTCACGAACCTGTATAGTTTTACTCACGGCAACGACGGAGCTTATCCGCGCGCCAGTCTAATTTTATCAGGCAATACCCTATATGGGACGGCGATACTTGGCGGTAATTTCGACTGGGGCACGGTATTCAAGGTCAACATTAATGGCACGGGGTTTACGACGGTGCATAGTTTCAGTTACAGCAGCG
>JANMKC010000109.1:0-10559 GCA_031371785.1 Flavobacteriales bacterium
CTACCGACGACTACTTGCAGAAGATCCCGTTCCGCGACGCCATCGCCAAGCGCTATGAGCAGCTCTACGATTTCCCTAAGCTGGGCGCGCCTTTCCGCGTGGGCGATCTGTTCTTCATCTCCACCAACACCGGATTGCAGAACCAGTTCGTGATCAACGTGCGCAACGGCATCGACGGCAAGGACCAAGTGTTCCTCGACCCGAATGCCGTGGATCCGGCAGGCACCACCACCCTGGCGCTCATGGGTGCCAGTAACGACAACAAGTTCATGGCCGTGAGCACGCAAAAGGCCGGGAGCGACTGGCAGGACATCAGTGTGTACGACCTGGCGACGATGAAGCCCACCGGCGATGTGCTCAAGTGGGCGAAGTTCAGCGGCGTGGCCTGGTACAAGAACGGCTTCTTCTACAGCCGCTACCCAGAGCCGAAACACGGCACCGAACTCAGCGCGAGCAACACGGACCAGAAGGTGTACTACCACAACCTCGGTGACGCGCAGGAAAAGGACGCGCTCGTATACGAGGACAAGACCAACCCCGACCTGTACATCAGCATGAGCGTTACCGAAGGCGAGGAATTCGGAACGCTCAACATCAGCACGGGCACCGACGGGTTCGAGCAGTACTACATCGACCTGCGCAAGGGCACCATTCCCGCACCGGGAGCGAAATGGATCGCGTTGCAAAAAGGCTACGACCATAAGACGAGCATCATCGACTATGATCCGCAGCGCGATCGCCTGCTGGTGTTGACCGAAGTGAACGCACCGAACTATCGATTGGTGGCGGTCGATCCCGCGCATCCCGAAGACACGAACTGGAAGGACCTCATTCCACAGAAGGACTACCTTCTCCAAAGCGTGAGCACGGGCGGCGGCAAGCTCTTCGCGGATTACCTGAAGGACGCCACCACTCGGATCTTCCGCTACAACAGCGATGGCAGTGGCGAGCAGGAGATCACCCTGCCCGACCTCGGGAGCGCGGGCGGATTCGGGTGCAAGCGCGACGAGACCTATTGCTTCTACTCGTTCAGCTCGTTCACCGATCCGGGCAGCATCTACACCTACGACATCACCACCGGCAAGAGCGAACTCTACCACCGTGTGCAATTGAAGTTCGACCCCTCACAGTACGTCACCGAACAGGTGTTCTATCCCAGCAAGGACGGAACGAAGGTCCCGATGTTCATCGTGCATCGGAAGGATGTGAAGCCCACTGGCGCGAATCCCACGCTGCTCTATGCGTACGGCGGATTCAACATCAGCCTCACACCGAGCTTCGGCATATCGCGCATCATCCTGCTGGAGCAAGGCGGCGTGTTCGCGCTGGCCAACCTGCGTGGTGGCGGCGAGTATGGCGAGAACTGGCACAAGGACGGCATGCATGAGAAGAAGCAGAACGTGTTCGATGACTTCATCGCGGCCGCCGAATACCTGATCAGGGAGAAGTGGACCGACAAGGAACACCTCGCGGTGAACGGTGGCAGCAACGGCGGCCTGCTGATCGGCGCGGTGGAAACACAACGGCCCGATCTCTTCAAGGTCTGCTTCCCGGAGGTCGGCGTGCTCGACATGCTGCGCTATCACAAGTTCACGGCAGGCTTCGGCTGGATCCCGGAGTACGGTTGCGCCGACAGCAGCAAAGCCGTGTTCGACTACCTCTATGCGTACTCACCGTTGCACAACGTGAAAGCAGAAACATCCTACCCCGCCACCTTGGTGATGACCGCCGATCACGACGATCGCGTGGTGCCCGCCAACAGCTTCAAATTCATCAGCACACTGCAGGCCGCGCAAGCGGGCGATGCCCCGGTACTGATCCGCATCGAGCACAATGCGGGGCACGGCGCGGGCATGCCTACCAGCAAGATCGTGCAACAGCAGGCTGACAAGTGGGCCTTCTTCTTCCATGAGATGGGCGTTACACCCAAGTACCCGTAGCACGCATCCACCTGTTCAACCTTGCGGCATGAGCGAGGACGGTGCAGTGAAGTACACTGGCGCGGTGAACGCTCAGCGGAACATTCCCGAAGTACGCACCGGCGGGGCATGGGCCATCACCGATCACTCTGCGGCATGCACAACCATCGTTGAACTGGGTCGTCTCCCAGTGGAATGAGATCAATGAAACCGTTCACGTCCATCGCTGCACTTGGAATGATCACCGGTGCGCATGCGCAGACCACCGTCTTCACCGAGGAGTTCGAGACCGGCGGCGTGCAGAGCATGTCTTCACAATGGGTATGGAACGGCAATGCACCCACGTACATGGCGGGTTGCATCGGCAATTGGGGTGTGCGCAAAGAGACGCCTGCCGGGAATGACATCAACGACCTGAGCCATGTGGAGCGCTGGCTCTTCCATCCGCTCGCGTACGATCCGTTGCTCCGTTACAAATTGAACGTCGACATCGCCGTGCAGGACCCGGACATGGGAGGGCCTGAGACATTCGACGAGCCGTTCGCTTATGCCAACCTCGGCTGGTTGAACCTTGCTCCGGGCGCAACGAACGGTATGTACTACGGCGACATCTACAGTTCGAACGGACCGTGTGGATCCTTCGATCAAGGGAGCTACTACGCGTATGAAGGAAGTCCGGGAGCAGGCTGGCAATTCGGTGTGATCCTCGCGTCGATCAGTCCGCCGGGGACACCCTCGCCGATGTGGGTGGAGTTCGATCATGTGGTAGTGAAGACCGCTCCGGGTGCCGCACAATTCGTTGGCACCATGCTTTTGGGTGGGGCGTACAATTCGACCACGCATGCGATGAACGACGTGCTGCGCCAGCAAGGACTGATCCCGCTGACCGAGCCATACACGGCGCTTGGCTGGCCGCAAGCCGGTGGCGGTGGTGGCGAGACCACTACAACCGCGGTCCTGAACGCCACATACCCCGGTGGCCATGTGGTGGATTGGGTGCGGCTCGAACTGCGCAAGTGGGATGATCCCACCATATTGCAAGCATCGAGGCAAGCGTTGGTTGTGCAGAACGGAACGGTGATCAGCGCACAAGGAAGCCAGAGTGTACTGTTCGGTGTGCTTCCCGGGGTCTATTGGGTCGTCGTGCGGCACCGGAACCATCTTGGGGCCGCATTGTTCTCGCACATCCAGGTGGTATACCCCGGTGGCGGGATCTGGACCTACAACTTCACCGGTACATCCGGTTCGAGCTACTACGGCACGAATGCCTTGAAAGTGGCCGATGGCAAGGGCATGCTTTGGGAAGGTGATACGAACGGCGATCACACATTGAAATATACCGGCGTGAACAACGATCGTGATCCGATCCTTTCTGCCATCGGCGGGGTTGTTCCCACCAACACGGTGAACTATGTATACAGCCGGAACGATGTGAACATCGACGGCACGGTGAAATACACGGGCGTAAACAACGATCGCGATCCGATCCTCTCGAACATCGGGGGGGTGGTGCCCAACAACACACGAGCGGAACAACTGCCCTAGCTCAGCCGCAGGATCCACCAGCGGGCCGGTCCGAACTGAAGAACCCCGATCGCCAGAACGATCGGGGCTCCCTGATGATGTATGGATCGATCAGCGAACGGCCGTCATCATCTTGCATTGGCGGAAGACGCCGTTGCCGTTCTCCACCGTGATCTGGTACACGTAGTTGCCACGCGGCAACCCCTATGCGACAGGATCCACCTTGATCGCATGTTCGCCGGATCCCAACGCTTTCGCTGGGATGATCGCGACCTTCTTGCCCATCGCGTCGAAGAGTTCGATGGTGACATCGGAAGGGTTCTTCAGCGTGAACGGAACGCTCGTTCCATCCACGTAAGGGTTCGGGAAGTTCTGGCCGAGCTTGAACTGGCCACCGGTCTCCGGCTCCATCTCCAAGAGGCCTGTGCTGCCCGTTCCATTGATCGTCGCTTCCAAACAGCACTCGTACGGTGAGGTGCCGCTGTTATCAGTCTGTTCCGAATTCCGAAAATGGTATTACACCTCGCTCACCTCGCCGATCACCTTCACCACCACGCCGAGCGCCAGATCGAACTGCTCGCGCGAAGTGAGGTCGCTGTTGTCGATCTCCACGGCCTCGAATGCTTTGATCAACGGATCCGCCACACGTGTGGTATCGTCCACATCGCGTCGGTGGATGTTATCCAATACGCTGGCAAGGTCCACTTCCACGCCGCGTCCTTTCAGTTCCTGGTAACGGCGTTGTGCACGAACTTCCGGACGAGCGGTCATGTAGAGTTTCACCTCCGCATCAGGGAAGACGACGGTGCCGATGTCGCGCCCATCCATCACCACGCCTCGTTGGCGACCCAGTTCCTGTTGGAGCTTCACGAGCTTGGCGCGCACTTCCGGAACCGGACTCACAAGTGTCACATGCCGGCTCACCTCCATGCCACGTATGCGGCTCTCCACATTGCGCCCGTTCAACCAGGTCTCACTGCGCTGGGTGATGTCATCGTGACGGAAGCCGATGTGGATCCCCTCCAGTTCGGCCAGCAGCCCTTCCCGGTCCAATTTGCCGTCATGCACCAGACCGTTCTCGATCACGTAGAGGGCCACAGCGCGATACATCGCACCGCTGTCCACGTACGTGTAGTGAAAATGATGCGCGAGTTGCTTCGCCAATGTGCTTTTGCCACAACTGCTGAAACCGTCGATGGCGATGATGATGCGGCGCATTGCACGCCAATGATAGCACGCGCGGGCCTGACACTGCAGGTGGTTGTTTGTTGTTGGTTGTTCGTCAGCCGACCATCATCCGGAACGGAAACGGGAACCAACCAACAACCAGCAACCAACAACCAACAACCAGCAACCAACAGCCAGCAACCAACAACCATCAACCACCAACCACGACAGCCTTCTTGAAGTCCGCGAAGCGGATGGCCACGCTGAAGGTATTACTGGCCGAGCCGGGGAAGAACTGGGCGAAGCCATAGCTCACGTGCAGTTTGCTGATCTTCAATCCGATGCCCAAGCTCATACCCGTGAGGCCGGGTTTCTCATCGAGCTTCAGCTCTTGGCGGCGCTTGTAGTTATAGGCCACGCGCAGCATGAAGTTCGGGCCGAAAAGGATCTCCGCATTGGGTACGATGTGCCAGAGCGCGCGTTGCACGGTGGTCACCTTGTTCTCGATCACGGCACCGGTGGTGGGATCGATCTGGTTCTGGGTGGTCGGATCCACGTATGTGAGATCCCACTTCTGCAGGTTGTCCAAGGACAGGCCGATTCGGAAGGGCGCGTGGCGGAATTTGAAGGTGGTGGCCAACTGCATCTGGAACGGCAGATCCTCCTTCGTGCCGGTATAGGTCTTCGTCATCACCCCGATGTTGCGGAGGGTGGCACCGATGGTGAGCCCCATCGATGGCTTGCAGAATACGCCGCCGATATCCGCAGCGACGCCGCTCGATTTGTAGTCCTCCAATTGCGAAGTGATGTACTTCAGGTTCACGCCGATGCGGAACAGGCTGTCGATCGATTTGCCGCCACCCACCTGCACCACGTATTCGCCTGCGCGGAAGGTGCCTTGGTCGGCATTGGTCTCATCCGTTCGGTTGAAGGTTCCGTAATCGATGTACTGCACGCTGGCACTGGTGGTGATGCCGAGGCTATCGAAGTGGTGGCAATAGCTCGCGTAGCCGATGTTGATCCCGTCCACATAGGGCATATAGCTCAGGGCGACTTGCTTCTTCATCTCCTCATTCAGCAACGCGGGGTTGAAGATGCCGAGGTTGAGATCATTGTCCAGCACAGCGACCGGTGATCCACCCAATGCAGCGATGCGGGCCGAGCTGGGAATGTCCAGCACGCGGAACACCGCTTGGCCGCCGAGCTGGGCGTGGGCCGTGAGAACGGTGATGCTCGCAAGAAGAACGGCGGAGGAACGGATCGTTCGCATGTGCTTCATCCCGGCTTGTCGGGACGCGATGGGAACGCAAGATAGCGGCGGGTAGTATGCAGGATCAAAGCGTCTATTTTCACCACATGAAGTTGGTGCTCGGATCCATCATCCTCACGCTTGGCCTGTCGGCATGCGGAACCGCCTCGCGATGGGTGGCGAACACCGCGGAAATTGAAGACCGCTCCGTTCCGGGTGCGCGCCTCGATTGGCAAAGAGCGGCACGCCCGGAATTGCACGAGCGACTTCCTTCACAACGGATCGCGTATGCTGGAGAGATCCCAAGCGGAGAGCAACGTGAATGCGATGGAACCATCAGTGCTTCGATCGCACAGGGTCCAGCGCACATGGAACTGTTCACCCGAAAGGTGGTCAAGCGAACGCTTCATTTCCACCTGATCGACAAGGCGGATAACGCCACGAATATTCTCAGTGTGGACGTGAACAGGAATGCAGGAACACGGGAGCGCGCCATTCCCACGGACACCACCGCTCACCAAGGAACAGTGAACACCCTGTGCGTGCTATCGCTGATCCTTGTTCTCGTGGGCCTGGTCTCGATCTCGATCGGTGGCGGGTATCTGGTGTTGCTCGGCATGCTGATGGGCATAGCCGGGATGATCCAAGCAGGCGTTCGCGGGCAACGGGGCGAAGGTTTCGCACTCGTGGCCGTCCTGCTTCCCATCGCGTTGTTGCTGCTGTTGTTGATC
Organism: Flavobacteriales bacterium; assembly: GCA_031371785.1. Lineage (GTDB taxonomy): Bacteria > Bacteroidota > Bacteroidia > Flavobacteriales_F > PHOS-HE28 > PHOS-HE28. The sequence continues at coordinate 6,591 of JANMKC010000109.1, forward strand.
ATCCTAAAGGATCAACATTGGAGTTGATAGGACCCTTGCGCCACAACAACGACCCATCCCCGTAGCTCAAGAACCGATAGCCGTTCGCCATGGCATGCGCGTACACCTTGCGCCAATCCTCCCCGATGAACGCGGCCACCAACAAAAGCAGGGTGCTGCCGGGTTGGTGGAAGTTCGTCACCAGCGCATCCGCGAGGCGGAAGCGGTATCCCGGCGCGATCAGTAGGTGAGTCGAACCAGCGACCTCCGTGCGTTTTCGCGCGTCCATCCAAGCGAGCACCGCTTCGAGCGCGCGGCGCGGTGGTACATCCGCGTCATTCGCGTAGGGTCGCCATTGGTCCGTGTGCAACGATGGAAGATGCGGATCCGCGCAGAGATCGGCACCGAACCAATAGAGGCTTTCGATCGTGCGCAGCGCAGTGGTGCCAATGGGAACGATCGGCGCATGATCGATCGCCGCGATCAATGCTTCCACCGTCGATCGCGACACGCGGATCTGCTCGCCGTGCATCCCATGGCCGTTCATTGTGTCGCTCTTCACCGGAAGGAATGTTCCCGCGCCAACGTGCAGTGTGACGCGCGCTTGCTTCACGTTCTTCCGCGCGAGCGCATCCAGCAAAGAAGTTGTGAAATGCAAGCTGGCCGTGGGCGCGGCCACGGACCCATCGTGCTCCGCGAAGACGGTGTTGTACCGCGCGCTGTCGGCTTCCTCCGCATCGCGCTTCATGTACGGAGGCAGCGGCACCGATCCATGTATCGCGAGCATTTCCGCGAACGTGCGATCGCTGTCCCAGGTGAACTCGACCAGGTGTTCACCATCCCGATCGTCCACGCGATGCATGCGCAACGTGTCCATGCCTTCGCCGCGCACGAGGTCCTCCCCTTTCCAACGCTTCGCATTGCCCACCATGCAGCGCCAGCGCGAATGCCCTCGCGCGTTGAGCGCCGCTTCCATCGGCAGCGCGTCCTCCGGCTCCAGCACCATGCACTCGATCACCGCACCGCTCGTCCGCTGGAAAAGAACGCGCGCTTTCACCACCCGCGTGTCGTTCAGCACCAGCAGGCTTCCCTGCGGGAGATGATCGGCCAGTGAGGCGAAACCCTGATCGCTGATCGAACCATCGCGGAAGACGAGCAACTTGGATCCGTCGCGCGCGGTGAGCGGGTGCTGCGAGATGCGTTCCTGCGGCAGATCGTAGGTGAAGTCGGCGATGCGGAGCGTGCGTGGATCCATGTTCCAATTCACCGCGGATGAATGGGGATGAACGCGGATGGACGCTGATGCAGTATTGATCTCATCCGTTCCGGGTTTTATCCGCGTTCATCATCTCTTTCATCTTTCATCCGCGTTCCATAGCGTTGATCCGTGTTCCATTTCCGGCCGCGAAGTTCGTCGCATACAACCATCGTTTTTCTTTCGGCCCCTACCTTCCCCCTCGATCACGCGCACGATGCTCTGGACCCGTTTCCTCATCGCCTTCCTGCTGGCTTCCGCCGCCATGGTGCTGGTGCGGTTCTGGAGCCAACGCAAGTTGCGCCTGCAACTGCGCGAGTTGGAGCACGAGCATGTGCGCGATGAGGAACGCCAGCGCATCGCCACAGATGTGCATGATGACCTGAGCGCCGACGTGAGCAACCTGCTGCTGCTCTCGCGCATGGGCCTGCGCAACAGCGCGCCCGACATGCCGGGCCATGCGGAACTGCAGCGCATCGAAGAACTCAGCAGCGGCATGCTGCGCAAGATCGACGAGATCATCTGGAGCCTCGACCCGAAGAGCGACCGGTGGGACGCGAGCATCGCCTTCATCGATCGCTACGCGGCGGAACTGACGCTACAGCACAACCTGGAATTCCGCACCAACACCGAAGGCGTGAAGTCGCCCGTACACCTGAGCCCACCGAAGCGGCGCGACCTCTACCTCGCCGCCAAGGAAGTGCTGCAGAACATCGCCGAGCATGCCGGGGCGCGCACGGTGAACCTCGTGGCGCATACCATGCACGGCGCGCTGGTGTTGCGCATTACCGACGATGGCCAGGGATCGGAGACGAGTGGTGGCGGCGGTCATGGCCTATTGAACATCCGCCAACGCATAGAGCGGTGGAACGGCAGTGTGCGCATGGATCCCGTGCAACCCTTCGGCACCAGCTTCGTTATCGCTATGCCGCTGGACGAGCATCACCCCAACGGATGATTGACGCCCGCGCGGCAGAGGGTACTTTGGCCCCTGTCCCGTTCGTATGTCCACCGCGCCCCTTATTCGTGTGCTGCTCGTCGAAGACCACGACGACTACCGCAAGAGCCTCACCAAGCTGCTCACCACGAGCGGGCGCTTCGGTTGTGCGGCTTATGCCAATGCGGAGGAAGCCCTGACGGCCATCGCGGCGGAGCGCCCGGACGTGGTGCTCATGGACATCAACCTGCCCGGCATGAACGGGATCCAATGCACGCGCACGATCAAGGAGAAATGGCCCGAAGTGCAGGTGATGATGTGTACCGTGTACGAGGACGACGACAAGATCTTCGACGCGCTGAAAGCCGGGGCCACCGGTTATGTGATCAAGCGCGCACCCATCGATGAACTCTTCGACGGCATCGAATTAGTGAAGGCCGGGGGCTCGCCGATGAGCGCCAGCATCGCGCGCAAAGTGGTGGGCAGCTTCCAGGTGCGCACGCAGGTGAACGGCGAGAAATTGAGCGAGCGCGAAATGGAAGTGCTGGACTTGCTCAGTGAGGGCCTGCGCATGAAAGAGATCGCGGACCGCATGAGCCTCAGCACCAACACCGTGCGCACGCACGTGCGGCACATCTATGAGAAGCTGCAGGTGCAGAGCCGAACGGAGGCGCTGAACAAGGCGCGGTGGCCGAGGGGGAGCAAGTGAGGTTCACCCTCGGAGGCTGGGGTAGAGCAGGCGAGGACGCCTGGAATTCGAGCGCGCGGGCGAGGACGCCCGCGCGAGGTCCGAGGTCTGGAGCGGGCGTCCACGCCCGCTCCTTCGTATTCCGGGCGTCCTCGCCCGCGTGATATATTGGCCTTCATGTCCGACTCCTGGAAAGCCGAAGAGGGCGGCACGTATTTCATTTCGTTCGCCGTGGTCGACTGGATCGACCTCTTTACACGCAAGGAATACGCGCGCTTCCTGCTCGACAACTTGATCTACTGCCAACGCAACAAGGGCTTGTTGCTCTATTCGTTCGTGATCATGCCGAGCCATGTTCATCTGATCGCAGGTGCTGAAAAGGGCGTGGTCACGCACATTCTGCGAGACTTCAAAACGTTCACCAGCAAGGAACTCGTTCGGATGATCGGGGAGCATCCGCAGGAAAGTCGCAAGGAGTGGTTGTTGCGGGCGTTCCATCTCCATGGCCAGCGCAACCCGATGAACCTCAACAACCACCCCGGATGAGACTCCGGGGTTGGCAGAACACCAACCACCCGGTCGAGTTGGATACGGATGAAGCGTTCTTCCGAGCGCAGGAATACATCCATGACAACCCCGTGGAAGCTGGACTGGTAACCGTTGCGGAAGCCTACGTTTGGAGCAGTGCCAATCCGGAGATCGGTGTTGCGCTGGAAGAATGGTAATACAGGCGAGGACGCCTGGAATTCGAGCGCACGGGCGCAGACGCCCGCGCGAGATCCTGGTCAGGGGCACGAAGCCGTCCATGATCGCATCCATACACTGCTGCACCTCGGCCCGCATCCTCCGGGCTGGAGCGGGCGTCCACGCCCGCTCCTTCGTATTCCGGGCGTCCTCGCCCGCCTGATATGCTGGCCTGCATGTTCGACCGATCGAAGGTGTGCTGATCGAATGATAGCGAAGGCGAGGACGCCTGGAATTCAAACGCCCGGGCGTGGACGCCCGCGCGAGGTACGGGGCAGAGCCGCACGGAGGCGCTGAACAAGGCGCGGTGGCCGAGGGGGAGCAAGTGATGGTTCACCATCGGAGGCTGGGGTAGAGCAGGCGAGG
>JANMKC010000410.1:0-14365 GCA_031371785.1 Flavobacteriales bacterium
TCACGCCGGAGGAGATCCGCTGGAAACCAGCACCGGATAAATGGTGCGCGCTGGAGATCATCTGCCACCTGTATGATGAAGAACGCGAGGATTTCCGGGCGCGCTTGACATCCGTGCTGAGAACGCCTGACCAGCCATTCACCAAGATCGATCCGCAGACATGGGTCAGCGAACGCAACTACATGGAACAGGACTTCAACGCGAAGCTGGCGGACTTTCTCAGCGAGCGCGACAAGTCAGTGGAATGGTTGCGTGGCCTTACCGACGCGCCATGGAGCAATGCCCACGTGCATCCGAAGGTGGGGCCGGTGAGCTGCGACCTGCTGCTGACGAACTGGGTGGCGCACGACATCCATCATATCCGCCAGCTGAACAACCTGCGCTACGGATACCTCGCGTCCATCAGCGTGGTGCCACTGGATTATGCAGGGAAGTGGTAGGCACAGCGGCCCTGATTACATTTCGCCGAAAGTGCCATTCCGATGAACCCCATCCTGCGCAACATCCTTGCGGTCATCGTCGGCGCCGTAGTGTGCGTTTTCCTGAACGGATTCCTGCTCGGCCTCATGATGAAGGCCATTCCGCCACCTCAAGGTTTCGACCCGAACGACCTGACCACCTATGGCCTGTTGCAGGCGAAGCATCTGCTCTCGCCCTTCGTTGCCCATGCCGTGCCATCCGCCGTCGGCGGTTTGCTCGCAGCGCTCATTGCCGCGACGCGCAAAATGACTTTCGCGCTGGTCGTTGGCGGTTTGCACCTGATCGGGGGCATCGCTGCGGCCTTCATGATCCCCGCTCCTGTGTGGTTCGTCGTGTTGGATCTGGGCGTGGCGTACCTGCCCATGGCGTGGATCGGCGGGAAGTTGGCGAACCGGAGCGAGGGACGCTAGCAGCCTCGACCATTGTCAGCCCACCTTTCTTCCATGGACAACCAGACCGCCCGCGCCATGGCCCTCGACATGCCCGGGACCGCGGAGAAGGAACACTTCGGACGGCCGAGCTACAGCGTGAAGAAGAAGACCTACATGACTTTGTGGACCGAAGAGAACCGCGCGGTGATGAAACTGACCGTGCAGCAGCAAACGGACTTGAGCGAAGAACATCCGGACGCGTTCGCACCTGTTCAACACAAGTTGGGAAAGCATGGTTGGACGAACGTGTTCATGGACCACATCAGCGAAAGACTTTTTCGCTACGCGATGGATCTTGCTTGGCGGAACGTATCGCCGAAGTGGTTGATCCCGACGCGACAGGCGCCGCCGAAGGGATGAGCATTTCGATGTATTGACTACCGGTGCCACGTTCAAGCGGTAGATTCGGTCGCATGCGCTCGCTGATCTTTTTTTTCGCGCTGGCTTATGGCCTCTCCTGGCTGATCTGGTCGCCACTCTGGCTTCCAGCATTGGGTATGACCATTCTACCGGTCCTGCCTTTCAACCATGCCTTGGGCGGACTGGCGCCAATGCTTTCCGCATTCATCCTCATCACGCGTGAGAAAGGTCTGTCCGGTGCGCGCATGATGTTGATGCGCATGATCGATCTCCGTTCGCCGGTGTTGCTTGTGGTGGCACTGTTATCACCGTTCCTCCTGCTCATGGCAGCGATGGCCTTCGGCGATGCGCCGTTCGATACTACCGGCATCTGGCACAACCGGGAATTCCCGGAGATGGGCTTCATCACCTTCCTTATCTACAACCTTGTCTTCTTCGGCTTCGGCGAAGAAGTCGGTTGGCGCGGGTTCGCACTGCCACGCCTGCAGCGGAACATGAACGCGCTTTGGGCTTCGGTGCTGCTCACACTTTTCTGGGCGATCTGGCATTGGCCATTGTTCCTGTATCGTCCGGGCTATGTCACCATGGACATGGCCGGCATCGCGGGCTGGATCTTCAGCTTGCTCACTGGGAGCGTCTTGCTCAGTTGGCTCTTCAACAGTTCACGCGGCAGCCTGCTCATCGTGGCGATCTTCCACGCCACGGTGGACATCGCCTTCACCTGCGAGGCGGCAACCCCTACGGTGGTCGGTATCATGGGTGTGTTGATCACGGTGTGGGGCATCGCCATGGTCGTGATCATGAAACCCAAAGACCTGTCGCGCATCGGACGACTTCAGGAACCTGAGGCATAGATGCAACGCAAAGTCATAGCGATCATCGGTGGCGGCCCTGCGGGGATGATGGCCGCCGACGTGCTCGCACCGTTCCATGAGGTGCATGTGTACGAGCACGGCAAAAGCGTCGGGCGGAAATTCCTGGTGGCCGGGCAGGGTGGTTTCAACCTGACGAACTGCGCGGAAGGATCCGCATTGCTGACGCACTACTCGCCACCGGGTTTCCTGGATGAAGCGCTCACCGCGTTCGGTCCGACGGAATTGCGCGCGTGGTTGCAGGAGGTCGGTATCGGTACGTACGTGGGCACGAGCGGACGTGTGTTCCCGACGAAAGGCATCAAGCCTATAGAAGTGCTTCAAGCGATCCGCGATCGACTGGTCGTGCGCGGTGTCAAGTTCCATCTGGAACATGTGTTCGATGGATTCGATGCAGGACCGCGACCGATCATCGAGAACAGCGAAGGGCGTTCATCGCTGGATGCTGATTTCGTTCTCTTCGCGTTGGGTGGAGCGTCGTGGCCGGTCACCGGATCCACTGGCATCTGGCCTGCGTTGTTCTCGTCCATCGGCATCGAGGCCGCGCCGTTCCGATCCTCGAATTGCGGCATCAATGTGCACTGGCCAGAGCGCTTCATCACCGCCCATGCGGGAAAACCGCTGAAGAACATCCGCGTCACCGTCGGCAACAAGAGCATGCTGGGTGAAGCAACGATCACCGAACATGGACTGGAAGGCAACGCCATCTATCCGGTGGTGCCGATGTTGCGCGATGCATTGGACAACGGTATGGAAGTCTTCCTTCACCTCGACCTCAAGCCCAACAACACCGAAGACCAACTGCTCCAGAAACTGGCCGGGACCGCATCGAAGGAATTCGCCGAAGCATTGAACCTGGACCGCGCGCAAATGGCTTTGGTGAAAGCTTTCACGCCGAAGGAACGCTACCCCTCTCCTGCCGATCTCGTTCACGATGTGAAGGACTTGCGTTTGCCGGTGACCGGCTTGCGGCCACTTTCAGAAGCGATCTCGACGGTCGGTGGTATCAGCACCACGGATCTCACACCTGCATTCGCCTTCAAGCGCTTCCCCCATCTGTTCGCCATCGGCGAAATGGTGGACTGGGATGCGCCCACCGGCGGTTTCCTGTTGCAAGGATGTTTCGCCATGGGGCAACATGCGGCGCAGAGCATCCTGCGTTCTTCAGCAGAGCAACCGTGAAAGGGATCACGAGCCGCCGACCTCAAGCGCATCCATACTGACCTCCTGTTCGATCACAGGACATGGGTTCGGCTGTTGAAGGCGAAAGCGGTCCGAATCGATATCGGTGAACTCCTCGGTGATCAACTACGCACGGTGCCGCGCGCGCAAAGAGATGACTACGCCAGAGGACGCGCGTGCATGCCCATGCTTCATTCCGTTCTCCGGACAATTTTCCTCACGTCATTGAGCAGTCCTGACCCCCCGGCGCGACGAGCGACCCGCCAACGCGTCCGTCTTCCTGTTGGATGTTCTCAACCGCAGGATATCCCGGCGCATGCGTCGTGCCTTGAACGGTCATCAGCAAGGTCACCGATCCGTTGCGGGGCGCACTATCTTCACAGGATCCAAAAGCGATCCGATGGAACACGCATCCTTCCTTCCCTTCTTGCTGATCGTGGCACCCGCTTGCGCACAGCCCATCCTCATCACCGGGTTCGAGAGCAATGGGGCTTTCGACCTCACCGGGGTGTCCACGTATTGTTCCCTCGCCGCGATCCAGGGATCCAACGATACACCGGGTGGTGGATCGGTCTGGTCCGCTGCGATCCCCGCGACCTTCAGCAACACATGTATACAACCCGCGATCACGCAGGGCTTGTTCTTCGCGCTGCCCGGACTATCACCGGGCCAGCACGTCGGCGTTTCCTTCCGGCACAAAGTGCCCGTGACGGGTGCGCTCAGCATGAACATCCTTTATGTGGACCCGGCGAGCGGCACCCTGCCTGCCTCCGAATCGGACCTGGGATTTCCGGAGATCGGGTTCTATGATCCCGGGGCCGGCCCGTGGAACATCTTCACCGGGAGCTTCGACGTGCCCACGATCATTCCCTGGCCATCGGACCTGTACCTGGTGGTCCGCTATATACCTGGACAAGGAAGCACGGATCCCGCGCTCATCGACAATGTGGAGATGACCCCGGAGATCACGGCGGGTTTGAATATGTCGGATCGGGCAACCAGCGGAATGCGCATCGCGCCGATGCCCGCGCAGGATCGCATCACGGTGATCGGCCTGGGCATGGATGATCAGCACATCAATGTATTCAACTGCGCCGGTGTTCGCGTGACTTCCGTAGTGGCCTCGATCGGGGACGGCACATTCGACATCGGCCGATTGGCACCGGGTCTCTACGTGCTACGGCAAGGCCCGTGGAGCGCACGTTTCATCAAGGAATGATGGTACGGAGACGCGTACAACAGGCCAGCGTTCCCTTGTTCGGGTGCCCCTGCCTCCGCTATGCGGGATCCCTGTCGCTGATCGTTCATTCCATTTGTGCGGGGCATCGTTCAAGGGTACCAGACCCGTCAATGACACATAACGGCCTTTGAATTACCGAAAACCATGAAAAAGGACAACTCGCTCAAGACCCTTGATCGTCGACGGTTCCTCACGGCGGGATCGCTATTGAGCCTTGGCTCACTGCTTCTACCGCGTTTGGTGCTGGCAAAGCCTGTGGAGGACGGAGGAGGTTGCCTGCCCACGACGGATGACATTCTTGGTCCGTACTACCTCGCCGGTTCGCCGAATACCACGCAAGTGGCGCAACCCGGCGAACCCGGAACGCGGCTCTTCATCAGCGGCACCGTATTGGGCGCGGATTGCATCACCCCTGTGCCGGAGGCGAAGATCGAGGTGTGGCAGGCGAACGACGCCGCCGTTTACGACATGACCACTGCGTTCGATTTGCGCGGCACGATGTACAGCGATGCGAACGGCCTCTATGCCTTTGAGACGATCGTACCAGGTGCTTACCTGAACGGGGCGCAGTACCGTCCGAAACACATCCACTTCCGGGTGAACAAGCCCGCGTTCCCCGAGCTGATCACCCAATTGTACTTCGAAGGCGACCCCTATATCGCTGCCGATCCATGGGCCTCGCTGCCGGATGCTGCGCTTCGCATCATTCCGCTCAACACCATCGGCGTGGACCAATTGGAGGGGCAGTTCGACATCGTGCTTGATGGCACCGTAAGCATCAAACCGAACCGCTTCGGCACCGATGGTGATCTGATGCCCATCCATCCGAACCCGATGACCGAGCGGTGCAGCATCCATTTCAACGTCTTCCATACCGCGCAGGTGGCCATACACATAACGGACCTCAACGGCCGCGTGCTCGTCACCTTGATCGAAGAAGGCATGACGCAGGGACGCTACACCACGCAATGGAACGGCTGCGACGCTTCAGGCGAGCGCACCCCGACGGGGATGTACCTCTGCGTGCTCCACATGGATGGCAGAACCATCAAGGCGCAGCGCATCGTGCGTGGATGATCGAACTGCGGGGATCGACAATGACATAGGCCGCCGCTGGTCCACGGCGATCCCATCGATCGAACGCGAACAGCGTGGATCCATCACGTTCATGCGTTCCGTATGATCATAACGCGCTCGGACAAAAGATCGGGGCGGCGCTTACCTTGGCAGCGACCAACACCCAGCAACATGCCCTGTAGCGATCTCAACTATCCCGCGATCATCGTGGCCACGTTGGCCTCCTTCGCGCTCGGTGCCATTTGGTACAGCCTGCTCTTCGGCAAGCTCTGGATGCGCGAGCTCGGTATGACGCCCGAACAGATGAAGGGCAGCAACATGGCCAGGATCTTCGGCACCACCCTGGTGCTGACGTTCGTGATGGCCTTCGGTATGGCGATGCTCCTACGCGCGCATGATATGAGCGGCATCACCTGGATGCGCGGGCTGCGGTTCGGTCTCTTCGTTGGCATAGCCCTGATCGGTGCCTCGATGGGCATCAACTACCTCTACCAACGGAAGTCGTTCACCCTTTGGGCCATCGATGCGGGCTACCAGATCTCCTTCCTCGGATTGATCGGTGCCATCCTTGGCGCGTGGCATTGATGTGATCATGGACATCGGCAAAGCGCGCGATCTCGCCCTCTCCATGCCCGATGCGGAAGAACGCGATCATTTCGGCAATCCGAGCTACCGCATTAAGACGAAAGGTGGTCGGGTGTTCATGACACAACAGATCGAGGCGCACACGGCTGTGCTGATGCTGAACACCGAGCAGCAAGCTGAATTGCACGAACAACATCCGACGTGTTTCATCCCGCATCCGAGCAAGTGGGGCGAGAAGGGCGCTACGCTCGTGGTGCTCGATGCGGTGAGCGAGAAGAATTTCAAGCCCGCGCTGGAATTGGCATGGCTTGGTGCGCTACCCCGGTCGAAGTGATCAACAGGTGTTGAGAAGATCTTGTTGGCTGCACCTCCGGTGCCAGTTACCATTGATGTGGCCAAGCGGGCCCATCGGATGCACATCCGCCCCATCCACCGCCTCGCGGCATTCCCCGGCTCGGCGAGCGACGATCCACTTCGCCCTGCATGAGAGCGATGCGGATCATGGTCGTTCCCATTACCATCGCTTGGTTCATCGGTGCCCTATGGTGGTTCGGCCAGCACCCGGCGATCGTACGCGCTGCGAACGGTATGGCGAGAGAACATACCGCGATCGCGCCGCATGGACCGGAACGTACATCGCACCCCGTGAGTATTGCGCCCATCGCCACGAGCGCCGGGCCGAACACATCACACGCGATAGAAGAGGGAAGAACGACGATGGACCCGTTGCTCTTCGAGCCCTTCATCGTTCCATTCGTGAAGAACGAAGAAGGCACGCACACCAACGACGCATTGCAACACTACATCGTCGTGCTGCTGTCCCGACTGCGATCCCATCCTGCGATGTCGATCACCATCACCGGGCATAGCGATGCCGATGGTGACGCGGAATTGAACCTGCGGTTATCGAAGGAACGTGCCGATCAACTGAGAGCGATCCTCATCGCGAAGGGAATTCCCTCCGAACTGATCCGCACCGTGGGCCGGGGCGCTGAACGGCCGATCGCTGACAACCTTACAAGCAAAGGCAAGGCACAGAACCGCCGGGTCGAGATCACGATCGACGAGCATCCCCCTTCAACTCCGCCAGAACCATGATGAACCCGACCGCTGAATTGTATGCGACCTTCTTCTCCTGCATCGGCCCGGTTCTGGTGGCCATGTCAGGCGCGCTCCTGCTGGGGTGCCTCCTCGGGTGGCTCTATGGTCCGGGCCCGAAGGATGGACCGCTCAACATGAGAAAAGAACTGCTTGACCTTCGAAAGAAACTCCAGGAGAACGATGTGAAACTCGGCCTCGCGGGATCGATCATGGTGCAGCGGCTGGAACAACAGGACAGCCAAGCCGGTGAAGCACGCAAGCAACTGGAACGGGAGATCGCCATGCTCAATGCGCGGATCATCACGCTGAAGACGGGGCTGGTAGCGGCCAAACGTATCCTGCCACTGGAATTGGAGAACGCGCCACGCACCGTGGAGAAGGTCGTTGCGGATCCCGTGCTTCTTTCGCGCATAGCCCGGTTGCAAAAAGAGAACGCACGCCTTCCCGGCTTGCTGAAAGAGCTGGATGAACTGCGCGACGTGCTGGCCGGGGAGGATCCCATCGTTCCAAAGCGCACCGCACCAGCGCCGCAAGCGCTGCCTGATCAGGTGTACCGCGTGATGTCGACCTCCTTCGGCAGAAGGATCGAGCAGGACGATCTGGAACTGGTGGAAGGCATCGGGCCGAAGATCAAGGCGCAGTTCAAGAAGAACGGTTTGAAGACATGGGCCGATGTGGCCGCCGCCAGGCCGGAGCAACTGAAGAAGGTGCTGGACGAGGCGGGCGAGCGTTTCCAATCGCACGACCCCAGCAGTTGGCCCGCGCAATGCCGCATGATGGTGGAGAACCGCTGGGAGGAGTTGCGGAAGTACCAGCGCAAGTTGAGTGCTGCGCGCTGACCGGCCTCACGCGGCGATGCGCTGCAGCAGGATCTTGCACGGCACCTCGCTCGTCACCTTCACCGTGTGCGGAGTGTGCAGCGGAATGCTCAGGTAGCTTCCGGGCACGAGCCTGTGGACCTCCCCGGCCATGTGGATATCACAGGTGCCTTCGAGGATCAGGAACTTTTCGATCTCATCGGTATGCGTCTCCTCCGGAGCACCAAGGGTAAGCCAGAGAACGGCCGTGGCTTCGCCATCGCGCTGATCGATGGGCACGTAGAACAGCGCATCAGCATTCTCCGGGCGTGCGATGGCCGGATCGTTCAGCCAACGCGCGTAGTCGCTCACCTTGCTGGCCTGGTGCATGACCGGGGGGCGGGCCTCCGAGATGCGGCGTTGCTCCAGTGCATTGATCGCCCCCATCACGATCGACTTCGACCGCGCGGGTGGTGGTAGAGCGGCCTCCACGGCGGCATTGTTCAACGCGGCTTGGATCGCATCGATCTCCACGCGCAGTTCAGAAGATCGCACGGCCTCGGCTTCAATGGCGCGGCTCTCCTCCGCGCTCAACAGGCCAAGCGCATAGAGTTCCAGCGTACCCGATCCGATCAGCTCGTGCGTGTTCATCGCTGCGCGAAATTGACCAATTGCTTCATTGCCCGGCGCATCCGCTCCTTCACCTGCTCGATAGGTATGGTGAGCAATGTGGCCACCGCTTCATCGTCGAGCCCTTGTTCGCAGCGGAGCACATATACCTTATGAAGTTCCGGATCGAGTCCAGCGGCGCGATCATGCAACCCGAAGCCCTTTATGGCCGGGGCGTTCCCCATGCCCTGCTCGATCGACAATTCCCGCATGATGCCCATGATGTACGTGAAGAACCGCCCTTTGGACCGATCGTACCGCGCGGCATCACGCCAGAGGCGTAGCATTGTCGCAGTGAGCAGCTTTTCCGCAGCCTCCCCGGCAGGATCCATCCTGCGGGCCACCCCGAAGAGGACAGCGGCATAGCGATCATACAGTTCCTCCATCGCTGTCCGATCGCGCGCACGGATGTCTTCGAGCAGCTGCTCGTCCGTCCGCGTAGCGACCGCAGTTTCCATGTACGCGCGAAAGTAGGGGTGTCAGCGCCGGAACAACTGGCCGAGTTTGCCCAGCGGCTTGGCCAGGATGATGAAAGGCGAGACCCGTTCGCCGTTCATTTTCCACGCCTTGTACACTTCCACGTTCGCGCGCAGGATGTGCAGGAGCGAACGGTTGCTCACACCGCCCAGCCGGAAGCGGACCAGCACCTTCGGGATGTACTTCACCCGAATGCGGTGCTTGTACATGAAGCGGAACATCAGTTCGTAGTCGGCACTCACCTTCAGCGCCTCATTGAAATTGCCGAAGCGATCATAAACGCTCTTGCGGATATACGTGCCGAGGTGCGGCGGCATCCATCCATTGCGGAACTTTTCGCGGTTGTACTCCTGCCCTTTCCAGAAGCGCTTGAGGATGCGAATGTCATCGGGATCCACCATGTAGGCATCGCCATAGATGGCCTCGACATCGCTCTCCGCGAAAGCCTTCGCCATGTAGGAGAGGCAGTCGCGGTTGGCGATCATGTCGCCCGCGTTCACGAAAACGATGATCCCGCCGGTGGCCAGCGCGAGCCCTTTGTTCATGGCATCGTACACACCACGATCCTTCTCGCTCACATAGTGCGCGATCAGCTCGCGGTAGCGCTCGATCTTCTTCTGCGTGCCATCGGTACTGCCACCGTCGATCACGATGTGCTCGATATCGGTGTGATCCTGCACCACTATACTACGCAGAGTTTCATCGATGTGGCGCACCGCATTGTAACAGACCGTGATGACGGAGACCTTCATCGTTCAGGATCCTATCACGCGTTCGCGCACGGGCTGCGCGGGATTGCCTTGGTATATCATGTACGGGTCCAGGTCTTTCGTTGCCACGCTTCCGGCCGAGAGCACGCTGTGGCTCTTCATCGTAACACCGAGCATCACGATCGCGGCGGCACCTACCCAACTACCGTCCTCCAACACCACGGGCATGTGCAGTGTCGGATAGTCGATCTTCTTGTAGTCGTGGCTTCCTTGGATGATCATGCCTCCTTGGGAGATCACCACGTTGTTGCCGATGGTGAGCTGGTCGATGTTGTCGAGCCACGCGCGCTGGCCGATCCAGCAATGATCGCCGATGCGCAACTTCCACGGGAACTTGATGTTCACTCCGGGATGGATCACCACGCCCTTGCCCACTTTCGCTCCGAACAACCGCAGCAACGCAGGCTTCGGCGAGCGGAACGGAAAGCAGGGATTGATGAAGAACAGCGCGTTGGTGAAGTACCAGAGCGTGCGCTTGATAAAGCCCGCACCCACGTCGTACTGCGAGTTATCGAAGCGGCTGAGGTCGACGGTGGGGTGGTTCACGTATGATCGTAGAGAACAACCTCCACCCTGGTGTTTATCCGAGACAAGGCCTTGTCAGCGGTGAACAAGGGTCTTTCGAGCACGATAGCTGTCGCCGCGATGATGGCATCCGGAAATTTCACATTGAACTCTACTCGAAGATCGACCGCGATATCCTGAATGATCCGCTCGATCTCAATGACCTCACACTCATTGATGAATGCTCGGACTTTTGACAAGTGACCAGGATCATCACCATGATAAGCCAATGCTTCCATTCGAGCCATCGCCGAAATGAACAGGTCCTCTTCGCCCAACGTTCGGGTCAGTCGGACATCCCCGCCAATGGAATACAGGATAATGTTCGTGTCAAGGACAAACCCCTTACTCATCCCGCATTGCGCGTTGATATTCTACAGGGTCCTGATGCAATGGTGCGGAACCGCACAGCTTCATGAGCGCTGCTGCCTGACGTTTGCGGCGGGCTTTGGCCATCCGTTTCAACGCAGCATCGAACTGTCGCTTGGTCGTTCGCTTGGTTATGGTGTACACCATGCTCTTGTCTTTGACCCAAAAGTAAGCACCTCGCTATGCCCCGGTCAGCAACAGACAGGTCTTCTCAACCATGTCCGGTGGGCTGTTGCGGTTCTTTGCCAATGATGCCGCTCCATTCGTCCAACGGGAGAATTCCGTGCTTTCCATCTGAGCAAGGTACCTGATCGCGTCGGAGAACCGCTGTCGATCCAACGCCAGATCCCACCCTGCCTTCTTCTCCTCCAACCCTCTCCACGGCGTGCGATCGCTTATCAGCAACGGCAAACCGGCCGCAAGTGCTTCAGCCATCGTGTGCCCGAAGTTCTCGCCTTGGCTCGGCATGAAGAGCGCGTGAAAGTGTGCGAACAGCGCCGGGACTTTCTCCGGATGGATCACGCCTTTGTAATTCACCTGCACGTTCGGCGGTAATTGAGCGATGGCTTGCTGGCATAGTTTCCAGTACGCTTCATCATAGATCGGCCCGTACAGATCGAAAGTGATGTTACCGACCGCGTTCTTCAAGCATTCGATCGCGAAGAGCGTGTTCTTCTCCACAGCGATGCGCGCCACACTGATCAGTCGCAGTTCACCGGCCTTCTTATCACGCGGCGGCGGAGCGGCGGCGATGAGTTTGCGCGCGAGGTTCGGCACGAGATGCACGACGGCATCGCGCGCGATCCATCGCTTGATGTCCTCGGCCTCTTCGGTGTTCGTCGCTTGGAATTCCACGTGCTTGTAGTTGCTGAACAACTTCATGGCGGCTAGGAAAGCGCGTTTCTTCAGCGCTCCGTGCTTCATCATGCCACTGGCCAACATGCCTCGCACAGCAACGACGCGACGAACATTGCTTCCTTTCAGCAGCCTCAGCGGTGCTATACTGAACCAGCGCGAATAGAGGCCGTTGATGTAGACGTTGTCCCATGCTTTCTCGCCAAGGATCCGATTCCAAGCTTCTGAATTCGTTCGGCTCTTGGATGCGTACCAGATCTTCTCACCACCTGGGAGCGTTGTCCATCGATCCGTCGTGATCCTCGGGTACGGCGTGCGCTCCGTGTACTCCGTGTCGCTCGTGACAATGTGGAAATCGATGCGATCGCGCAGGTGATCCACCATGTTCACCAAACTGCGCACCGGCCCGCCCGCCTTGAAGCCCGGCGAGTACCAGTCGATGAAGACGAGGACTTGCGGCTTGCTCATCGCGCGTCCATGAATGACATCGCCGTGGCCGCCCATTCGCGCGGGCTCCATTTCCCGCCAAGCGCATGGCTCTTCTCCCCCATCGCGCGCAATTCATCATCGCTGGACCGCATCATCCTGTGCATCGCGTTCTTCAGCGCCTCCTTGTCACCAGCGGTGAACCGATGACCGTTCTCCCCATCCACAAGAAAGCGGTCAGCCGCGCCCACAGCATCGCTCAAGAGCAACGGGAAACCCGCACATGCGTGCTCCTGCACCACCACACCCCACGGCTCGTAGATGCTTGGCAACACGAACACGCCGCACTGCGCCATCACCTCCGGCATCGCATCCGCTTGCACGAAACCAAGATGCTTGATGCGCGGATGCTTGCCGCTTCGCGAATTCCGAACTTGCTCCAACAATTCACCGGCACCCGCGATCCACAGTTCCCAGTCGCCCGCTTCGTTCGCTTCGCGCAGTTCCGCGAACGCATCGCACAACAACTGATGTCCTTTCGTAGGAATGTATCGCGCAACACACAGGAAGCGATGCGGGAGATCCTGCTGCTTGCTTTGCTTGAAGCGCTCGAACAACGGAGCGAAGCGGTCCACATCAGCGGAATAGAATCCGGTCTTCACGTCTTGCTTCGCGAATCCCAGCTTGCGCACATAGATCGCTTGCGCATGGCCCGTGACCCACGCGTGGGAGAATGTTCGCTTGATCCACAAGCGTGCGGCGATGCATGCCGCGATCTGCCGCGCATCACCACGCCATGCCGTATCGCTGCACATCACCACGGGCTTGCCTTGCGCACGCAGAGCGCGACACACTTTCAAGTACCCTTTGTCGACCCAGCCGCTGGCGAAGACCGCATCCGGCGCGAGATCCCCGGCCAACTTCAACAGCGCGCGATCATCTTCATCACGTTCATGCACCTTCACGCGATCACCTGAAACCAATTCGAACGGCGCCTCCTTGTTCACCGGCCATCGCACGATGTGCACTTCCACGTTGTGGTCCTTCACCAAGCGATCAACGCACGCCAGGAAATAGGGCGCGAGCTCGGTGTAGAGGAAGAGAATGCGTTTCACTTATGACGAGAATTGAACCGCAGAACCGCAGAACAAGGAACCGCAGAATGCAGAAGTACGGTCGCGTTCACTTCTGCGGTTCTACATTCAAAGTTCTGCGGTTCTGCGGTTCCAATATTTCCGGCAACAACTCCGCGAATTTGGTGAACTCGAAGTCATCAAAGAGCCGACGCATCTTCGGTCCGGTGGTCTTCAAGCCGACGTAGGTCATGAAATTCCGCTTTGCGCCCATGGGCAGGCGCGGTTGCGCTGGATCGATCTCGCGCGGATGCAAGTAGAAGACGACCGGGCGATCCTTTTCCAGTACCTCCTTCACCTTCGTCGCGATAAGCCAGTATGGAAAGAAGCGCAGGTAACCTCCGCCGAAGAAATACATCGGCTTGCCCAGCATCGATCCCAACGAGATCGGGAACTCTACCAGATCGCCATGCCTGGTCGC
The DNA here is from genome assembly GCA_031371785.1 of Flavobacteriales bacterium. Lineage (GTDB taxonomy): Bacteria > Bacteroidota > Bacteroidia > Flavobacteriales_F > PHOS-HE28 > PHOS-HE28. The sequence continues at coordinate 13,810 of JANMKC010000410.1, forward strand.
GACCACATGAGGTGTCGGCTTCGCATCCGGCAGGCCGCCATGGCCGCGACTGCCGGGGAAGACGCTGCTGTCGTAGAGATAGCCCGCTTCGCGAACTGTATCAAAGAACCAAGGTGTTTCCGTTGTCACACTGAATCCCGGACAGCGATAGCCCTTCACCGCGACACCGCCGGCCTGCTCGATGATGTCCTTCGCCTTGCTGATGTCGGCGAGGAATTTTTCGCGCGTGATCGAGTACACCAGTTCGTGAGCGTAGCCGTGCGACGCGATCTCGTGGCCATCCGCGATCGCCTCGCGAACCAAGTGCGGCCAGCGCTCGGCGACCCACGCTAGGAAGAACAATGTGCAGCGCACCTTCTTCTCGCGGAAGATGTCGAGCATGCGTCGCGTGTTCTTCTCCACGTCGCTTTGCAAGCCGCCCCACTCTTCCAGCTTCGGAGTGTTGGGCAGATCGAGAATGTGGAACCAGTCCTCGACATCGACGGTGAATACGCAAGCTTTCATGTGGGTGGTTAGTGGCGAGTGGCGAGTGGCGGGGGGCCCCGGGGGGTGGGGG
>JANMKC010000413.1:0-30487 GCA_031371785.1 Flavobacteriales bacterium
CGGATGTCATACAAAGCGCCAATTTTCGGAGACTTCAGCCAGAAAGGCTCATCTGGCATGCTGCCAGCAACAAACTTTCTTGTGGATGAGAACTTCGAATACGGTCGCATTGTCGTGTCGAACACAGCCTGTTGGGCTGCTCCAACTTCACCTATCCACAGGGCAAAGACTATGCGAGCGGTTATGTCATTTCGGTTAGTGAAGACAAAGTCGATCGTTCCTGTGTCTCCGCATGCAATTGTTGGTATTGGAGAAGTTGCTTCAATGCTTAAGCCGGACACGTCAAGAACGGGTTGCCAGAAGACACCTTGTATGTTGCTGGTCTCTTTGTACTTCCCAATTACGTTCAGTGTCTGTAGGAGGTCATTCGGATCGAATTCGTTGATCGCCTGGGATAATATTCTTCCGATTTCTCCAGCATCGCCTTCATTGCCCCATGTCATATCGATCCCCTCGAAAATGTCCTTGGTCTTCGGCTTGTCCCCATCGATGAGTTTCAGGTACTCGATCATTTCGCCGCGCGTTTCGGCACTGCCGAAGCCTTGGCTCTTGTGCATGCTGCGGCTGCGGGCTGCGATCTCGGTGTAGCTCAAGCCGAGCAGCGGATCATAGCCACCGACATCAACGGTGTACCAGCCGGAATCCTGCTTGGCGATCTCGGCCAAGTTCTGTTTCCACCACGTGCTGCCGTTGAAGAACAGGCGACGTGGCTGCCATGGTTTGCCACATTCCGGGAACGCCTTCGGATCACTGGCCAGCTTGAAAGCTTCCGCGGCGAGGATCGCACTGGCCTCGTGATGCCCATGCCCGGCCTCGCGCGTAGGCGGAAAGCGCGTGATGATCACATCCGGCCGGAACTGGCGGATCACGCGCACCACATCGCTCAGCACTTCATCATGCCCCCATTTCTCAAAACTCTCCTTCGCGCTCTTGCTATAGCCGAAGTCCACCGCACGGGTGAAGAACTGTTCGCCGCCATCAATCCTCCGCGCCTCCAGCAACTCCTGCGTGCGGATGATGCCGAGCGCATCGCCCTGCTCGGTGCCGATCAGGTTCTGGCCGCCATCGCCGCGCGTAAGACTCAGGTAACCGGTGCGCACTTTCTTGCCGTTGGCGAGGTAAGCGATCAGTCGCGTGTTCTCATCATCCGGGTGCGCTGCGATGTAGAGCACGCTGCCGAGCACGTTCAGTTTCTGCATCTCGTGCAGGATGCGCGCGGCGTCGGGTTGTTCGGGAGGGCGCTGGGCTGAAGTGTGAAGTGTGAACGGTGAGGTGTGAAGTGCAAAGGCGATGGCCGACCACTTCAGGAATGGACGAGTCTGCTTCATGCCACACGCACTTTCTTGTTCGACAGCTCCACGCTGAAGTTCACTTTCGCTTTCAGTGCCGTGAACACGCGCAGGATCGTGTCGATGGTCACGTTGGCACCATTGTTCTCCAACTTGCTGATCTGCGCTTTCTGCACACCGACGAGCCTGCCGAGTTCGGCCTGGGTGAGGTTGCGCTTCAAACGTGCTTCTCGGATCAGTTCGCCCACGAGGTCCATGTGCAATTCGCGCTCGAAACGTTCACGATCCGTTGTTCCGCGCCTGCCGATGTGCTTGTCGAGCGCCTCATCAAGGGTAATGGTCTTCATTTTCTTGTTCATGGTTTCTTGAGATATTGAAGTCTGATCCGCATCGCGTGCGCGATCTCTCGCTCAGGTACTTTCGATGTTTTCTTCACGAAGCCGTGGGTGGCGAGCACCAGCGATCGCTGTTCACCGCGTTGTACCCAGAACGCCAGGAAGCGCAGTTGGGCGCCGCCATGGAGCGTCCTGAATTCCCAAATGTGTTCGTTCAATTTCTTGAAGAGATCAGGGTCGTTCAGCACGCGCCTTACGCATGTTGTAGAGCACCTTCTCCCGCGACTTCAGAGGAAGCTGCGCCAGAAATGCGTCAGCCTCTTCCAAAAGTTCGATGTCGAAGCGCTCGATCATGCTGTCCAAAGATAGTCGCATGGTTTCCATATCAGGAAACCACGTAGATGGCGTCCACGTTCCTGATCAACGACCGCTCATCCCTTTGTTCTTTCCCAAGCGCTCACATCCACGCCCAAGGCCTTCAGGCATTTCACGGAGTTCGCCCGCACACCGTCCGTCGGCTTCATGCTCAGGCTTTTCTTGAAGCTTTTTATCGCCTCATCCTTCTGGCCGTTGTTCATGTAGCCTTCGCCGAGGCTGTCATGCACGTTGGGATCATCGGCGTGCTTCTTCGCGTTCAGTTCGAAGACCTTCACGGCCTCCGCCTTCTTGCCTTGGGCCATCAGTTGATAGGCATAGGTATTGAGTTCCGCGTTCGTGGCATTGTCGAGCATCGTCTTCTTCAAGGCTTCAGCTTCCGCGGTCTTGCCTTGTTCGTTGAGCATATCGGCCTTCAGCGTTTGGTTCTCGAAGTTGGCGCCACGCGCGATGCTCTTGTCCACCCAGGCCATCGCACGATCCGGGGCGATCTTCTCGTCGTGACAGTACTTCGCCGCTTCGTACCACGCTTCCCATCGGAAGGAGCTCAAGCCGCGCAGTTGATCCTCCATGCCCGCGAGGATCACGGCATGCACATCCACGTTGAGTTTGATCGGTACATCGAGTTCATCCCAACGCAGCGCTAGCGTTGATGAGTTCGCGGTGACATCCGTGAAGTCGTAGGTGACCTGTTCGGTCTTCGCGCACGCACGCGGCGTCACGGTCACGCGCAGCGCGTCCTTCTTCGTGTCATACATGAAGGATCCCCAAGCGGTGTGGTCGTTGCTGAAGATGATCGTCCATGTGGTGGCCGTTGGGATCGTGTGCAGGCCATAGATGCCAGCCATCAGTTTCTGGCCTTCAACGGTAATGTCGCTCGTGGTGGTGAACGTGGTGTTCTCGTTCGCACCCGCGCGCCAGATCTCGCCATAGGGAACGAGTTCGCCCCAGATCTTCCGGCCCTTCAAGCTGGGCCGATGGTAGTTGACGGAGATGTCCGTGGTGCCGATGCGCTGCATCACGGTGCCATGCTGGCTTTCACGCGGAAGATCGAGCACGGTGTATTGGGAGCGGGCAGGGCCGGTGAAAACGACGGCAGCAGCCGAAGCGAGCAGGAGTTTGTTCATGACAACAAGGGGTTGTTGGGATGAAGATAGATGATGCCCATGCCGCGATGTCGTGCGGATGACGGAACGTGGATCGAGTGATGGAATTCACGAAGCTTCGAGCCATAAGCGTGAAGTAGTCAAGTTCGTGGCTCGTGGCTCAATGAGCGCGAAGCCGTGTTCACACGCTCTGCTCCTGCAACACTTTGGCGATGCTCTCCTTGTAGCTCCGTCCGCTGATGATGCGATCGCCGTTGCTCATCGTGAAGATGAACTCGTTGTTGCCGCTGTAACGAGTGTTGCGCACATGCGCGGTATGCACCATGAAGCTGCGGTGGATGCGTAGGAACCTCGTAGGGTCAAGTTCTGTTTCCACGGCGTTCATCGTCATCCGGTAGAGATGGTGCTTGTCCTTCAATTGCAGGTACAGGTAGTTGCCTTCCGCGCGCAGGAAGAGGAGGTCGTCCACCGCGACGCGGTACTCACGGCCTTTCTCCTTGATGACGAAAACCTCCGTGTATTCACTTTTCGAGTGGAGATGCTCGCGCATCAGTTCCATGAGCTTGCCGGTGAGCTTGCTGTTCGTGCGCATGTCCATGTGCCTCTTCGCCTTCGCCAACGAAGCATGGAAGCGATCATCGTCGTAGGGTTTCAACAGGTAGTCGACCGCGTTCACATCGAAGGCTTTCAACGCGTACTGATCGTGAGCGGTGACGAATACGACAAATGGCATGCGTTCACGGCCGATACGCGTGACCACTTCGAATCCGTTCATTTGCGGCATCTCCACATCAAGGAAGAGCAGGTCCGGCTTGTGCTTGCCGATGGCTTCCACGGCTTCGGGCCCATTGCGGCATTCACCCACCACCTCGATCTCGGCATCTTGCGCGAGCAGGCGGCTCAGGCGTGCGCGGGCGGCGGGTTCATCGTCCACAACGATGGTGCGTATGTGTTTCATGGGTGGTGGGTCGTTGCAGGATCGATCGCGCCATCGCTCCGGGTATCGATCATGGTGCGAAGGGGGAAGGTGAGTTGCACTTCGAAGCCGCGCGCGTTCGGTGAGGCGATAGTGAACGTGCCGGTGTCGCCATAGAGCAAGCGCAAACGATCGCGCACATTGCGCAGGCCGATGCCGCCGTGTTCCATCGCATGGGAGACATCCGCGCAACCCCGGCCGTTGTCCGTAACGAAGAGGCTCAACGTTCCGTCCCGCTGTTCGGCCCGCACACGGATCTCCACGCGGTCGCTGGTGGCATCGGGGCCATGTTTGATGGCGTTCTCAACGAGCGGTTGCAGCACCATGCTGGGTACTTCGGCGTCAGCCAGATCATCGGGAATGTCGTAGCTCACGTGCAGGCGATCGCGGAAGCGGACCGATTCGATGCCGAGGTAGTTGCCGATGTGCTCGATCTCGCGGGCCAGCGGCACCAGGTCGCGCTGTTCCTTGTCCAGGCTCACGCGCAGCAACTGGCCCAGGCGGCTGAGGACCTTGCGGGCACCATTGACATCCGTGTCCATCAGCGCGCTCACCGTGTTCAGCGTATTGAAGAGGAAGTGCGGTTGCAGTTGTTTCTTCAGCGCGTTCAGTTGGCTGATCTGCAACTCGTTCTTCAACTTGAGCAATTGGGTCTGCTTCTCGCGCGTCAGCCGGGTGTATTCCACGGCGATCAGCACGGCGAGCAGTGTCCAGTATTCCATGAACCGTTGCAGGATCGCGGGCGGCAGTGCTTTCACCGCGTAGTGCTGGTACTCATCGGTCCATTGGAAATCATCGAGCTTGTAGAGCATGTAGTAGTAGATGGAACTCGTGGTGATCTCATGCAGGCTTCCCACGAGCAGCGCCGCAACGGCGTGAACACCGATCATGCGCCACACCGGCTTCCCGTTCAAGGGCCAGCGTTGGTGGATGGAATAGACCAGCGGACAGAGCAGGGCCCAGAAGAGGAAGTTGAGGTAGGGCACGGGTGCCTCACGCAACCAATTGAATTCGCCCACATCCTTCCATCCCTCCATGACATAGTGGTGCATGTACGCCTGGAGCAGGAAGAGCGTGGCCATCACCACTGCGGTGATGAGCACGATGCGGTAGGGGATCGGGGAGCGTTTGAAATAGTTCATGGTCCCACGAAGTTCCAGCATGGACAGCGACGAAACTACCGGCATGAGGCAGGGCATCCGCAGCGATCAGGGACGAACGGGGACGAACGGGATTGAACGGCTGGCCGGGTCTTCAGCGTAGCACGGAAGGTGGGCTGAAAAGCGAAAGGCCCTCCGAGCGGAAGGCCTTTCGAACGAGAAAGGAAACTCTGATCAGCCGATGGTCACGGTGAACGTATGGCCGTTCACGGTCACGGTGAAGGTGCCATCGCAAGAGCCGTTGCCATAGTCGATGGTGCGTACCGGCTTGTTCTCCGGTGCGATCTCCACCGTGCCTGCGGTAATGAACGGGCAGGCCACCGCGATACGCAGCGCGTTGGTGATGGTCGAGGTGTACCCATTGCCATGGCGGTTCACGCCGCTACCTCCACCGGTGATCAGGTACACATCATCGTTGCGGGTGATCGTGCCCTCACCCTCGATCCAGGTGCGGGTGCGGTGCGCGTGATGCGTAGCTGTCCAACTTCCATCACCGGCTGTTACGGTGCCGTCCACGACGATGTCGTAGTACAGGTGGCCGTTCTGGTCGGGTCCCATGTTGGTGATGGTCTTGGTACCCTCCACATGATTGTCATTGCGGTAATAATCCACTGGTGTGATGGTGATCACGGTGCCGGGATCGCGGTAGTGGCCGGTGTATGTCACATGCACCGTGCCCCGGCGGGAGGTGCCGTTGTTGGCCGTGCAGTTCACGGTGCCGAAATCAATGTCAACGGTGTGCGGAACGGCGACGGTATCAAAGGTGACGACCGGTGCGCAGGCATCGTCCAGATCGCGCAGGCCGTTCGCGTCCACGGCATTGTCCACTTGGGTCATCATGTCGCTGAAGGCGTCGTCGGCCTTGGCGTTGTCGGAGGCGCTGGTGTAGTCGAGGTCCATTTCCTCGGCTTTGTCCTTCTTGCACGCGGCGAGCATCAGCAGGGCGATGGCGGCGATGGCGGGATATTTCATGTTCAGCATGGTTGCTTGAGGTGTTTCGTGGCCTTAGGACGGTTCAACGGAAGAAGGGTTTGATCGGGTTCGAATTCACCGCTGAAGTACGTGGAACGTGAAGGCGAACGCATGCCGCTCATCCTTCTCGTGCTTCTCGCTCCATACTTCCTTCCAGTTCTTTCCGATGTCGGGGAATTTCACATCGCCCTTCGGCTTGCCATGCACGGTGGTGAGGTAGAGCCGTTGTACCAGCCCTTTCTCGAAGGCTTCGGCAAAGAGTTGCCCGCCGCCGATGATGAAGACTTCCTTCTGGTCGGCCACGCGGGCGATGTCGATGGCCGCCTCCAGCGAAGCGCAGATCCACGCGCCGGGTGCTTTGAAGTTCACGTCACGCGTCACCACGATGTTCACCCGATCGCGCAGCGGACGGAACCGTTCGGGTATGCTCTCATAGTTCTTGCGGCCACTGATCACGTGGTGGTTCCGGGTGGTGCGTTGGAAGAACTTCATGTCGTCCGGCAGACTCCAGGGCAACTGGCCTTTGCTGCCGATCACCCCGTTCTCCGCTACCGCTGCGATGGCGCTGATGATCATACGCTCACGGTGGCTTTGATGTGCGGATGCGGGTCGTAGTTCTCCAAGGCGAAGTGCTCGAAGCGGAAAGCGAAGATGTCCTTCACGGATGGGTCGATGCGCATGACAGGAAGCGGGCGTGGCACGCGGGTCAATTGAAGTTTCGCTTGTTCGAGGTGATCGAGGTAGAGGTGGACATCGCCGAAGGTGTGAACGAACTCGCCGGGCTTCAGGTCGCACACCTGCGCCATCATCAGCGTGAGCAAGGCGTAACTGGCGATGTTGAACGGCACGCCGAGGAAGGTGTCCGCACTGCGCTGATAGAGCTGACAGGAAAGTTTGCCATCGGCCACATAGAACTGGAAGAGACAGTGGCAGGGCGGCAGCGCCATGCTCGGCACATCGGCGGGGTTCCACGCGCTCACGATCAAGCGGCGGCTGTCCGGGTTCTTCTTGATCATCGCCACCACGTCGCTGATCTGGTCGATCACCCGCCCTGAGCCTGTCGAAGGGTCCGGTGCGGCCCAACTGCGCCATTGCTTGCCATACACAGGTCCAAGGTTTCCATCGGCATCGGCCCATTCGTCCCAGATGCGCACACCGTTGTCTTTCAGGTATGCGATGTTGGTATCGCCCTTCAGGAACCAGAGCAGTTCATGGATGATGCTCTTGGTGTGGAGTTTCTTGGTTGTCAGCAGCGGGAAACCATCCGCGAGGTCGAAACGCATCTGATGGCCGAAGCAGCTCAGCGTTCCGGTACCGGTGCGGTCCTGTTTGCGCGTGCCGTGGTCGAGCAGGTGCTGGAGCAGATCGAGGTATGCTTTCATTTCGAGCGCGAAGTAACAGCGTCATGGATGTTCCACCGCAACGGCACGGCGACGCTACAAATGCCGCAATACCTGCGGAACTCGGCGCTCTTTGCGTCTTCGCGCCTCTGCGTTCCATTTCGCTCACCCCGACCCGAACCCCGGCATACCCTCATCCCCATCAACAGGCTTCTTCGGAGTAACACCCACGCCAATGGCTTTCAATAAGCGCTCCTTCATGCGCTCGTAGTAGGGCTTGCGGTCGATGGCCGAAGCGATGAGGTTGGCGATCATGGCGGCGTACATCAGTTGGAAGATCGCGCTGTGGCGGTCCGTCATCTCCAGCACCAGGATGGCGGAGGTGAAGGGGGAACGTGAAACCCCGGTGAGGAAGGCGACCATGCCGGCGAGCACCAGCATGTTGAACTCACCGCGCGAAGGGTTGAAGAACTGCGCGATCCACCCGCCGATCACCGCGCCGCTGCTGAGCGATGGCGCGAAGATGCCACCGGCGCCGCCCGCGCTGAAGGTGGTGATGGGACCGAGGAGGCGACCTGCGATATCGCGCCAGCCCGGATCCACCTGCGGATCGAAGAGGTAGTGGCGCAGTTCGCCCTTGCCACTGCCGAGTGTTTGCGGGCCGAGCACATGCACGCAGCATGCGAAGGCTACCGCGCAGGCCACGGCCCATGCCGCTTGTGTCCACATGCTTCCGAGGCCGCGCCGCCACTTGTCGAGCAGCAGGACGACCTTGCAGAACAGCGCACCCGAGATGCCTGCGACCAGCGCGATCACGAGCACCTGGTACATGAACGCGCCGCCCACATGATCGACCTTCGGGTAGCCGAGGAAGGGACCGAGGTAGTTGCCCAATAGTTGTTGGGAGGTCATCCCCGCGATGATCACGCTGGTGAGGATGGCCGTGCGGAACTGGGTGATGTGCGTGCGGGTCAGTTCTTCCACCGCGAACACGATACCGCCAAGCGGTGTGTTGAAGGCCGCGCTCAAACCGGCCGCACCGCCGGTGATCATCATCACGCGCCGGCTGATCTTCGGCCAGAAGGGAGGGAGCAGTTTGTGTACGACGCGGTACACGCTACCGGCGATCTGCAGTGTGGGTCCTTCGCGCCCCACCGCCCCACCGCCCATCGCCATGGCGAGGCTGCTCATGATCTTCACCAGGATGATGCGTGCGTTGAGGAATTTCCAGCTACGGTCGTTCTCCGCTTTGTCATCGGCCACTTCGATCGCGGCCATCAGTTGCGGGATGCCGCTGCCCCCGGCGAAGGGCGAGAACCGGCGCACCAACCACCAGCTCAACAGGAAACTGAGCGGTGCGCTCAGGAAGATCCAGTCCGGGTGGAAACCGAGCACCCACTTGTGCATGTTCTCCACGTACTCGAACAACTTCGCGTAACCGACCGCGATGAGCGCGGTGAACACCGCTGCCACCTGGTAGGGGAGCGTGAGCATGGTGAGCTGCTTCATGCGGCTGTTGTAGACCTTTCGGCCCAGCCACACGAACGCACCCGTGATGCGCGCCTGCAACCGTTGTTGCCAGCGCGATCCGATCAGCGGATCCGTCGTTCTTCCCACGGCGCAAAAGTGCGGGCGCATGCGCGCGACTTTCCTCGGAACGGCGTGGCGCTACGAACAGATCGCGCCTGACAACAGGCAGCGGCTACTGCTTCACCACCGCCCGTGGATCGAACTCCACATACGCATGCTGCGATCCGCGGTCGAAGCCCTTGATCCAGGCCTTGCTTCCGTCCGTTGAGATCACCAGGGTCGGCGGGCAGAGCGTGAAATTCTTGTCCATCGTGGCGATGGACCCTTCGCTTTTCAATGAGCCATCCGCAGCGATGACGGCCAGCTTCAGTTCACTGGCTTCCGCAGGTTCGGTCTTGTCTTTCTTCTTTTTCCCATCGCCCGTGTCAGCGTATGCGTTGTTGATCGCCGGCATTCCACCGGGCGTGTTGTTGTACACCAGCACAAGTCCTGCGGGTGTGAGCGCGAAGGCCGCGCAACCATAAGCTTCGCCCGCGGTGCTCATGAACGAACGGTCAACGACGCGTTGCCAACGGATCGAATCCTTGGCATCGAAACAGGTGACACGCAACGCTCCGTGCAATTGGCGTATCGCCGTGCCGTCGCCCTTGCTCACCTCCATCTCCGGGTCTCGGAAGCCCTCGATCAGCAACGTGCCATCCCCTGCGGGAAGCAGGTCGATGATCTCATCCGGCACCTTCGCCTGCCGGCTCACAGGCGCTTTCTTTCCCTGCTCCACCGCAGGCATGCCAAAGACGGTGAGCTTGGTCTTTCGGATCGCGGCGACACGTTGATCGACCAGCGGAGTGGCCTTCAGTTTCGTGATCGCGGTATCCAGGCTGAGCAGCATGCCGGGTTGCCCGGTGAGCGCACCGTAGCGCAGGGCGATCATCACTTTGCCATCATCGCGGGGCATGATGCGCAGGCTGGAAACGAAATCCTTGTCGATCAGCAGGTCCTTCATGCGCGTGCCTTGGTCGCTGAGGATGGTGAGGTGCGTCTCGTGGCACATCTTGTCGCTGGCCCGATCGGGAGTGGCGCAGGCGAACACGTAGGTGAGCAGCAGGATGCGGCCGCTGTTGTCGATCTCGATCTGGTGTACGTCGCTGTTGAGATCCGGGAAGGACAGATCCTTCATGCCGCTCCATTCCAAGTTGAAGTCCTTGTCGAGGCAGGCGTACCAGAATTTCTTGCTGCCTTTCTGTTCGTGCGTGTAGTAGTTCACGAGGTAATGCGCACCATCCGGGGAGCGCACGATGCGATCGCTCTGGTCGTAGGCCGCCCCGTTGTCATAGAGGATCAGGTCGGGCAGCGTCTTCTTGCAAGTGGTATTCCCCGGATCGAAGACGCACTGCTGATCGAAGGTGGTCACCTTGTGGAAGCCTTGGATCGATAGCGTGCCGTTGGTGCTCAATGTGCCAATGCCATAGTCGGCGGACTTCTTCGTGTTCATCACGAACAGCACGTGAAGGCCATCCGCTGCGAGGATCGACGACACCGCGTCCCATTTCCCACCGGTGAAGGGTTGTTGCACAAGCGATAGTTCCTCAGCGGGTTTGAGCGAAGCATCGAGGCGCAATGCCTTGTATCCGGCACCTTCCTGCACGAAGAGCACGGGCATGCCGCTGGCATCCACGGTGCCGTTCACAACAAGTTGAAGATCGCCGCTGAAGCCTTTCACGGTCCTGTTGAACGGTGTGCCCATCCGTACAGACGCATCCTGTGCGAGGGTGAGCGTGACGATCGGGAAAGCGCAGGCGAAGAGGAGCGGACGTGCGTGCATGATGGAGGTGGTTGGTGGGGAGCCGATACGTGGGAAAGGTAGCGTTCGGTGACAAGTTCCAACGCGAATGGCGGCACTGTCGCGCAGCCGTGTCGCCAATACATTTGCCGACATCCGATCAACGAACCATGCGCACTGTCCAATTCCGCGAAGCCCTCAACGAGGCGATGTCCGAAGAGATGCGCCGCGACCCGAACGTCTTCCTCATGGGCGAGGAGGTCGCGGAATACGATGGTGCTTACAAAGTGAGCAAGGGCATGCTCGCGGAATTCGGCGAGAAGCGCATCATCGACACGCCGATCAGCGAGCTGGGCTTCACGGGCATTTGCGTGGGTGCCGCGATGAACGGGCTGCGGCCCATCGTTGAATACATGACGTGGAACTTCGCGGTGCTCGCCAGCGACCAGATCATCAACCACGCGGCGAAGATGCTGCAGATGAGCGGCGGGCAGTTCAACATCCCGATCGTTTTCCGGGGAGGCAACGGCAGCGCGGGCCAACTCGCCGCCACGCACAGCCAGAGCTATGAAGCGTTCTATGCGAACGTCCCCGGATTGAAAGTGATCACCGTGAGCAACCCGTACGATGCGAAGGGATTGTTGAAGGCCGCGATCCGCGATGATGATCCGGTGCTTTTCCTCGAAAGCGAGCGCATGTACGGCGACAAAGGCGAGATCCCTGATGGCGAATACCTGTTGCCGATCGGTGTAGCCGATGTGAAGCGCCCCGGCACAGACGTCACCATCGTCAGCTTCGGCAAAATGATGAAGGTCGCGCTCGGGGCTGCGGAGGAATTGCAGAAAGAAGGCATCAGCGCTGAGGTGATCGACCTGCGCACGATCCGCCCGTTCGATGTACCCACGATCATCAACAGCGTGAAGAAGACCAACCGCCTCGTGGTTGTGGACGAGTGCTGGCCCATGGCAAGCATCGCGAGCGAACTTGCGTACCGCGTGCAGAAGGACGCCTTCGACTACCTCGATGCGCCCGTGGTCCGCATCAACCAGGCGGACACACCGCTACCGTTCTCGCCGCCGCTGATCGAGGCTTCCTTGCCGAACGTCGTCCGTGTAGTGAACGCGGTGAAGGAGGTGATGTACGTGGTGAAGTAGGACCGCTGTCCGTTCAGCGCAGCAACCTCGCCGACCAACAAAAAGATCGATGCCATTGCGCATGGCACTTGGTTTGTCAGCGGGCGTTTCCTAAACTTCGCTTGCGTCGCTCGAAATTCCGTCCCACTTGATCGGATCCGGGACGACGCAACAGAGTCTGATCGAAAACCAAACACCACCCACAATGAAAAAGTTCATCTTCATCTTCAGCTTGATGCTCGGTAGTGCCATGAGCGGCAGCGCGCAAACCGTGACCACAGCCGCAGTTATCAAGATCTCATTCACTTCCGCCGTTTCCGGCGGTACGATCGCCGCTACGGTATTTCCCGTAAGCGGGACCGTTACCGCGCGTGGAGTTGTCTTCGGTAAAACGAACGACGTGACCAAAGCAACGGGAAAGGTCACGAGTGGTTCAGGTATAGGCACCTTCGCGAGCAACATTATTGACCTTACGCCCAACACTACATACTTCGTATTCGCATTCGCAACGACGAGCTCGGGTACCAAATTCGGGCAGGCTAAAACCTTCAAGACGTTGGCCTTACAGCCAGTGGTGACCACCACAGCCATTTCATCCATTACTGACCGGTCGGCTGTTTCGGGAGGCAACGTGACGAGCGCGGGCAGCGGTGCTGTAACGGCTAAAGGGGTTTGCTGGAGCATATTGCCCAACCCCACTCCGGCTCTAGCTACGAAAACCGTCGAGGGCACCGGCACGGGCATTTTCCCCTCGAACATCCGTGGGTTGCAGGCAGGCACGATTTTCTTCGTCAGGGCCTATGCTACGAACCAGAACGGAACTGGATTTGGCGCGCAGTTGCAATGCACCACCGCTGTCGCAGTACCAAGGTTCATCGATCTGCAGCCAAGGCCAACGTCCACGTCCAACGAGAACAGGGTACTCTTCACAGTAAGCGGTTCCACGACCACTACGGACAGCCAGAAAAAGCTCAAGTCCGTTCCCACCGTATTTTGCACAGGACACGGAGACGGAGAGGCTTTCGATCAAATTGGCAGGACCAACGGTTATCATTCCACCGTTTACAAGTACACCGGCGTGCAGCTTCCAGAGGTCATCTACAAAGCCCACAATGCGGGCGACTCATCGGTCGGTTCATTCGGCGTTGAATTGTACGCCCAGACAATACTTGGTGGAATTACGGGACAACTGGTTCAGGTGGACAGCAGGATTGTGGTCGGGGGGCTATCCGCCGGTGCCACCTCTAGTAGCTATTCTTACACCCCGCCGACAGTGGACCTGTACGACGAGGACCACGGTGGCGGATGTTACGTGCTGGTGGATGCGGACTTGAAAGCACCTTTCCTCGAGGCGGCCTACTTGGTGAAGGTCGATGGGGGCAATACAGCTGGTGGAGGAGGTGATGTGAAAGAAAAGACCGAGTCGAACAACGAAGGGAACCCTATGCCGTAGAGGCATCCGGCAAGCGGGATCCGGAAGATCACGTTCGAAATACTTCGATTCTACCAATGAGCGGGTCGGCAAGGCTGACCCGCTCATTTCTTTTCAACCCACCGCTGATAGGACCATCGTTGCTGGATGTTCGGTGCGTGGTGCGGGCGGTGAAGGAGGTGATGTACGCGCTCAAGTAGGCAGTGGCAGTGGGCAGGAATGCCGCACTGCGTGAGCAACTGCGACTGCCGCCTGCCTCTGCTACTGCCGACTTCATAAAGCTCCGGTGAACTTTTCTACTTTCGCGCCCCTTCAAAAGGGAACGATCCTTCAGAAGCACGACACGATAACAAACTGACAGAGACATGGGAAGTGAACTGATGTACTACATCCCCGCGCTCGGCATGGTGGGCCTGGTGGTGATGATCGGCAAGGCGATGTGGGTGAGCAAGCAGGATGCGGGCGATGCGAACATGCAGGAGCTCGCGGGCTACATCGCCCGTGGTGCGAGCGCTTTCCTGAAGGCCGAATGGCGTGTGCTCGGCGTGTTCGCCTTGATCACGGCCGCTGTGTTGGCATGGAGTTCACAGCTCGCCGCGGTGGCGGAGCATACCAACTGGCTGGTGGCCGTTGCGTTCCTGATCGGTGCGTTCTTCAGCGCCTTCGCCGGATGGATCGGCATGAGCATCGCGACGAAAGCGAACGTGCGCACCACACAAGCCGCGCGCACGAGCCTCGCGAAAGCGTTGCGCGTGAGCTTCAACGGCGGCACCGTGATGGGCCTTGGTGTTGCGGGCCTCGCGGTGCTGGGCTTGAGCACGCTCTTCATTTTCTTCTACCACCGCTTCGTGTTGGGCGCGGAAGTTCCTTCCATGGAGAAGTGCCTCGAAGTGCTCGCGGGCTTCTCGCTCGGCGCTGAATCGATCGCGCTTTTCGCACGCGTGGGCGGTGGCATCTACACCAAGGCCGCTGATGTGGGCGCGGATCTCGTGGGCAAGGTGGAAGCGGGGATCCCCGAGGATGATGCGCGCAATCCAGCGACCATCGCCGACAACGTGGGCGACAACGTGGGTGACGTGGCCGGCATGGGCGCCGATCTTTTCGGCAGCTATGTGGCCACGATGCTCGCGACGATGGTGCTGGGCCGCGAGGTGATCAGCCACGACAATTTCAACGGCCTCGCGCCGATCCTGCTGCCGATGGTGATCGCCGGGCTGGGCATCCTGTTCTCGATCATCGGCACTACCGTGGTGCGCATCAAGAAGGATACGGACAGCGTGATGAACGCATTGAACATGGGCAATTGGGGCGCCATGGTGCTGATGGCGATCGCGAGCTATTTCCTGATCCAATGGATGATGCCCGCGGAAATGGAGTTCATCCGAGGTGAGGTGCATCTGGTGATCACGAGCATGAACGTGTTCTACGCGATCATCCTTGGCCTCGTGGTCGGCACGCTGATGAGCATGGTCACTGAGTTCTACACCAGCATGGGCCGTCGTCCGGTGCTCAGCATCGTACAGAAAAGCGGGACAGGTCACGGCACGAACGTGATCGGTGGCTTGGCCGTGGGAATGGAGAGCGTGGTGCTGCCGATCATCATCCTCGCCGCGGGCATCTATGGTTCGTTCTCGCTCGCCGGTCTCTACGGCGTGGCCATCGCGGCAGCAGGCATGATGGCCACCACGGCGATGCAGCTCGCGATCGATGCGTTCGGTCCCATCGCCGACAACGCGGGCGGCATCGCTGAGATGAGCCATCTGCCGAAAGAAGTGCGCGAGCGCACGGACAACCTCGACGCTGTGGGCAACACGACCGCAGCAACAGGCAAAGGCTTCGCGATCGCATCAGCGGCACTCACCGCGCTCGCCCTATTCGCGGCTTATGTAGGTCTGGCTGGCATCACGGGCATCGACATCTACAAAGCCGACGTACTGGCCATGTTGTTCGTCGGCGGGATGATCCCCTTCTTCTTCAGTTCACTCGCGATCAGCGCGGTGGGCAAAGCCGCGATGGACATGGTGAAGGAAGTGCGCCGACAGTTCCGCGAGATCCCCGGCATCATGGAAGGCACAGGCAAACCCGAGTACGAGAAATGCGTGGCGATCAGCACCAAGGCGAGCATCCGCGAGATGATCGCGCCGGGCGCGCTCGCATTGCTCTCGCCGGTGATCGTCGGTTTCGCGTTCGGTCCGGAAGCATTGGGCGGATTGCTCGCGGGCATCACCGTGAGCGGTGTGCTCATGGGGATGTTCCAGAACAACGCCGGCGGCGCATGGGACAATGCGAAGAAGAGCTTCGAAAAAGGCGTGATGATCGACGGCAAGGAGTACAAGAAGGGCAGCGATCCGCACAAGGCGGCGGTGACCGGGGATACGGTCGGTGATCCGTTCAAGGACACCAGCGGACCGAGCATGAACATCCTGATCAAGCTCACCTCCATCGTCGCACTGATCATTGCTCCGCACATCGCGATCAACAAGAACGCGGTGCCGGAGATCCCGAAGAGCACCTTCGAGAACACGCCGAAGGGCAGCAGCGATGCGAGTGTCGCACCTGTGAAGCATGCGGGCGAGACCGCACAAGTGAATGCCATTGATGTGAGCGATCGGTTCTGATCTGCTGAACAGTTCAAGGAGAGGCGCGCCTTTGACGCGCCTCTTTTTTTTTGTCCACAGATGGCACAGATGACGCAGATGGGATCCGGGTTCTGTGCATGTGCATTTATCTGTGTCATCTGTGCCATCTGCGGATAGTTCTTGAGAGTGAGCGCGGCGAACGACCGTCCTCATCGTAGATAACTTCGTCCCCGCAATGGCCATCCTCCTCTTCTTCGTCGCGCACTGGTACCTCTCGCTCTTCGTGCAGACCTTCTACCTGCACCGCTACAGTGCGCACCGCATGTTCACTATGAGCCCGTTCTGGGAGAAGTTCTTCCACTTCTTCACGTGGCTCATGCAGGGCAGCAGTTACCTGAACCCGGCGGTGTACGGCATGATGCACCGCGCACACCACGTATACGCCGACACCGAGCAGGACCCGCACTCGCCTAAGTATGACGACAACCCGTTCAAGATGATGTGGAAGACAGCGGGCTGGTACAACGGTCTCCTCTACGGAACGAAGCAGCCGGAAGAGCGCTTCACCCGCGAGCTGCCGCACTGGAAAACGATGGAGCGCATCGGCGAAAGCTGGATCAGCCGCATCGGTTGGGGCGTGTTGTATGGCGCGTTCTACTTCGCCTTCGCAACGGCCTGGTGGCAGTGGCTTTTCCTGCCGCTCCAGTTCGTGATGGGTCCTTTGCACGGGATGATCATCAACTGGTACGCGCACAAGTATGGTTACGTCAGCTACCCTACGGAGAACACCAGCAGGAACCTGATGCCGTGGGATGTGATCATGATGGGCGAGGGCCTGCACAACAACCACCACACGCACGCGGCGCGCGCCAACTTCGGCACGCATTGGTGGGAGTTCGATCCAAGCTGGCCGGTGATCTGGGTGCTGGACAAGGTGGGTGTGATCAAGCTGCAGCCAACCTGAGCTTGTTCTGAACATGTCATCCCGAGCGCAGTCGAGGGATACCTTGGCCGCAATGGCATCGTTCTCTTTTAGCGCGAACTACGTCGACATACTCGCCCGCCGCATCTTCCCCGCGGAGATCGCGGTCGCGGATGGCCGCATCGCGTCGATCACGGGGATCACCGGTCCTGTTGAAGGCTATCTGCTTCCCGGCTTCGTCGATGCGCATGTGCATGTGGAGAGCAGCATGCTCATCCCCTCTGAATTCGCGCGGCTGGCTGTCACGCACGGCACGGTTGCAACAGTGAGCGATCCGCACGAGATCGCCAACGTGCTCGGTGCGGAGGGTGTGGAGTTCATGATCGCGAACGGCAAGCAGGTGCCTTTCCATTTCTTCTTTGGTGCGCCCGCGTGCGTGCCAGCCACGGTCTTTGAAACGGCTGGTGCGCATATAGATGCGGAGGCCGTGGGCCGATTGCTCGAACGTGAGGAGATCCTTTACCTGAGCGAGATGATGGACTTCCCCGGCGTGCTGAATGGCGATGTGGAAGTGATGAGGAAGATCGCGCATGCGCATCGCTTGGGGAAACCGGTGGATGGTCACGCCCCCGGCCTGCACGGCGAACTGGCGAAGCGCTACATCGATGCCGGGATCAGTACGGACCACGAGTGCTTCACGAGCGAAGAAGCGGAAGGCAAGCTTGCGGGTGGCATGAGGATCCTGATCCGCGAAGGCAGCGCCGCGAAGAACTTCGATGCGCTCATCGGCCTGATGCACGAGCACTGGGAGCGCATGATGTTCTGTAGCGACGACAAGCATCCGGACAGTTTGGTCGCGGGCCACATCAACGACCTCTGCGCGCGGGCCGTCGCTGGCGGCATCGATGTGTTCAAAGTACTGCGAGCGGCGTGCATCAATCCGGTGGAGCACTACAAGTTGCCCATCGGGCAATTGCGCGTCGGTGATGCGGCGGACTTCATCCTTGTGGAAGAACTTGAGCTTTTCCACGTGAAGCGAACATGGATCAATGGACGTGTGGTGGCGGAAGAGGGCAGGAGCTTGATCGCTTCCGTTCCCGCTTCGCGACCGAACAATTTCAACTGCACGGCCAAGAAGCCAAGCGACTTCCGCGTGCCCGCGACCGACGGACAGTTGCTGGTGATCGAAGCGCTCGATGGTCAACTGATCACGAACAAACTTTGGCTGGATGGAACAGTTCGCGATGGCTGCTTCATCGCGGATCCTTCGATCGATCTGTTGAAGATCGCGGTGGTGAACCGTTATGCCGATGCGCCGCCGAAAGTGGGCTGGATCCGCAACTTCGCCTTGCAGCGCGGAGCGATCGCGAGCAGCGTAGCGCACGACAGCCACAACATCGTGGCGGTGGGAACGAACGATGAGGATCTCTGCGCGGCGGTCAACGCGGTGATCGCGCACAAAGGCGGCATCAGTCTCGTGGATGGCGCGCGTCATCGCGCACTGCCCCTGCCGGTGGCGGGCATCATGACGGATGCTGATGCGTACACCGTGGCCGATGCCTACGCGGAGATGGACCGCGAAGCGAAGGAGCTCGGCAGCGCGCTCGCTGCACCGTATATGACGCTCAGCTTCATGGCGCTTCTCGTTATCCCGCACCTGAAGATGAGCGACCTCGGCCTCTTCGATGCCGACGTTTTCCGGCTGGTGAAGCCGAATGGACCCATGCCGGAATGAGGATCGCGCTGGTACGGATAGTCATGTTTGTTTCCGCTTGCGATGGATCGCGACAGGAAGTGCATGGGCGCGATGTTCAACAACGCAAGCACCGATCGGGGTGGCATCTTTCGTTGGGTTCCATGCTCGATCGGGCACCGCGCGAGCATGGGGTTGCGATGATCCTTCATCCACGACCTCCGGGGTCGCTGTCCTGCTTCCGATCACCGTGCTGATGATAGCGCGATAACTGCCCGGGAAGGATCTCCTGTATCGGCGCGAGGATGTATGTTCTATTCTTGTCCACCGATCCCACCGCCATGAGCCTGCCTGTTCCCTTTCTGCTCGCCGCTCGTTTGGCCTTGCCTCTGGAAGTTGCCATCGGGCCGGATACGACCGCCGCTGACACCTCATCCATGCGGGTGCAAGTGCTCGGCGAGCAATACAGCGACTCCGCCATCGCGGCTTTCACCTTCCAGCACGGCAAAGTGGAACTGCGGAACGGCGTGGCCTCGCTCGATCTTCCCGCCGGCTTCAAGTTCCTCGATGAGGCGCAAAGCGCGAAGGTGATCACGCAGCTCTGGGGGAACCCGGACGCGAACGGCATCCTCGGCATGATCTTCCCCGAAGATGACGATGTGCTCGCGGACAGTTCCTACGCCTTCGTGGTACAGTACGATGACATCGGATATGTGAAGGATGATGATGCCGACGACATCAACTACGAAGACCTGTTGAAGCAATTGAAGGAAGGGGAGGTGGAGGACAACAAACAGCGCGCGACGCAAGGCTATGATCCCGCCTACCTGATCGGGTGGGCCGCGAAACCCTTCTACGACAAGGACCGCAAGATCCTGCACTGGGCCAAGGAGATCAAGTTCGGCGACAGCACCACGGTGAACACCTTGAACTACAACGTGCGTGTGCTCGGCCGCAAGGGCGTGCTCGTACTGAACGCGGTGGCGAGCATGAACGAATTGCCGCTCGTGCAAAAGCACATACCGGACGTGTTGGGCATCGTCACCTTCAAGGAGGGGTTCAAGTATGAGCAGTTCGATAGCAAGGTGGATGATGTCGCGGCATGGACCATCGGCGGATTGGTTGCGGGAAAGATCCTCGCCAAAGTCGGCGTGTTCGCGTTGCTCGCCAAGTTCGGCAAGGTGATCTTCCTCGCCATCGCTGCGGCGGGCGGTGCCATCTGGCGCTTCCTCACCGGCCGGAAGAAGAAGGACGACACGCTCCCACCGCCCACGATCTACAAGCCCTGATCGCGCAAGTGGTCGAAGAGCGCATCGGCCTGTGCATGCAACGCGTCCGGTGCGATCCCCGCTTCCCGCATCGCCTTCAGTGATGAGGCACCGTCGGATTTGGACAGCTTTGTTCCGTCCAGGGCGGTGATCAATGGATGATGAATGAAGCGCGTTCGCGTGAACGCCGTCAAGCCGAGCAGCTCGGCCAGCAGCAACTGGCACGCGGTGGAGGGCAACAGGTCCGCGCCCCGCACGATGAGGTCGATGCCGAAGTCCACATCATCCGCCAGCGAGGCGATCTGGTAGGCAGGTCGCCCGTTCCGTTGGCGGAGGACAGGATCGCGCATCACGGAGGAGAGATCGATCGCGTGTGTGGCCCCGGTGGCTTCATGGATCGTTACCGGGCCATTCGCCTGAAGGCGTAGCCGCCAAGCGGTGTCAGGTGCGTTGAACGGAAGTGATCGATCGCGGCAATCGCATACGGCGGATCGCTGGCGAGAACAGGTGCACGCGTATACATGACCCTCATTGCGCAGCGTTCGCAACAGTTCTTCGTATCGCGCGGTGCGGTGATGTTGCGACCACCTGATCCCAAGATCGCGGACATCGCGAGGCCCATCGTTCCATTCAATACCGAGCCATGCCAGCGAGTCAAAGATGTCCACGATGTATTCAGGTCGCGCACGCTCGCTGTCCAGATCATCGATGCGCAACAGCACCGACCCGCCAGCGGAGTGCGCCAGCTTCCGCGTAAGCAGGAAATTCAATGCGTTGCCCGCGTGCAGGTACCCGCTGGGTGTAGGAGCGATGCGTGTTCGCAAGTGCCCGGGGCGGGACTTGAACCCGCACAGCCCTTACGGGCCAAGGGATTTTAAGTCCCTCGTGTCTACCATTCCACCACCCGGGCATTGTCGGCCGAAGTCCGCCAAGCGGCGGACGAAGAAGGACTTCGTTCTCCGCCGTCGAAGAACCGCCCGAAAATAGCGATGCCTCCTGTGGGGGAGGCATCTACTGAGCGAGAAACGGGACTCGAACCCGCGACCCCGACCTTGGCAAGGTCGTGCTCTACCAACTGAGCTACTCTCGCCTGAGCGGCTGCAAATATAGACGCCTGATCGGACCGGCATACTTCGGTCCCAACTCTCCATGGGAGGTTCAGGCTTTTTTCAACCGCATGGGCTTGGCCCCGCTCATCCGCTTGATCTCGTTCAGCTTCAGCAGGGCTTCCACGGGCGTGAGGGTGTCGATATCGATACGCTCAAGTTCCGCGCGTATCCCTTCGAGCGCGGGGTCGTCCAGTTGGAAAAAGCTCAATTGCGGCGCACGGTCCAGGCCGGAAGTGTCGGGCCGGGCCACCTTCATTGGTCCGCCCGCGGAAGGGATGTCCACGGGATCCGTGGCCTTCTCTTCACCGAGATCACCAGCATGGCTGAGTTCCAGGTGGTGCAACACTTTTTCCGCCCGTTCGATCACTGAAGCCGGCATGCCCGCCATGCGCGCCACATGAATGCCGAAACTGCGGTCCGTTCCACCGGGCACGAGCTTGCGCAGGAAGTGGATCTTGCCGTTCACCTCGCGCACGGCAACGTTCGCGTTGCGGATCCGCGGATAGCGGTCCGCCATCTCGTTCAGTTCGTGATAGTGGGTCGCGAAGAGTGTCTTGGGCCGGTCCGGATGCTCGTGCAGGAATTCCGCGATGGCCCAAGCGATGCTGATGCCGTCGTACGTGCTGGTGCCGCGCCCGATCTCATCGAGCAGCAGCAGGCTCCGGGGCGTGAGGTTGTGCAGGATGCTCGCGGTCTCGTTCATCTCCACCATGAAGGTGCTCTCGCCCGTGGAGAGATCGTCCGATGCCCCCACACGGGTGAACACGCGGTCGATAAGGCCGAGCGTAGCGGACTTCGCGGGCACGAAGCTGCCGCATTGGGCCATGAGCACATGCAGCGCGGTCTGCCGCAGCAGCGCGCTTTTGCCGCTCATGTTCGGCCCGGTGATCACCACCATCTGCCGGTCGTTCGGGTCCAGCACCAGGTCGTTCGGCACGTACACATCGCCTGGCGGTAGTTGCTGTTCGATCACCGGGTGGCGCCCATCGCGGATGTCGAGCACGGCATCATCGGTGAAGCGCGGCCGCGCGTATTTCCAGGTGATCGCATTGTCCGCGAAGCTCAGCAGCACGTCCAGTTCGCTCAGTGCCGCAGCGGTACGTTGCAAGGGGACCGTTTCCGCGCATATCCGCTCGATCACTTGCTGGTAGAGCCGAAGTTCCAGTGTTCCGATCCGCTCCTCCGCGCTGAGTATGCGTTCTTCCAGCGACTTCAGTTCCTCCGTGATGTAACGCTCGGCACCCGTGAGCGTCTGCTTGCGGATCCACTCCTCCGGCACCTTGCTCTTGTGGGTGTTGCGTACTTCGAGGTAGTAGCCGAAGACATTGTTGTAGCCCACCTTCAGCGAAGCGATGCCCGTGCGTTCGGTTTCGCGTTGCTGGATGGCGAGCAGCAGTTCCTTGGCGTGGGTGGTGATGTGCCTCAGATCATCGAGGCCCGCATCCACGCCCGCGCGCAAGACACCGCCTTTGGACACGTTCACCGGTGCGTCCACCTCGATGCTGTCATGGATGTACCGCGCCAATGCCATCGGTGGTTCCCAGCCGTGCGCTGAAGTGGCCAGTGGACCTTCGGTGCCGAGCAGTCCGGTGCGCACGTGATCGGCGGCATGCAGCGAGCGTCCGAGCTGCAGTATTTCGCGTGGATTGATGCGGCCGACCGCAGCCTTGCCCACGAGCCGTTCGAGATCACCGATGCCGTTCAATGATCCCCTCAGGTGATCGCGCGTGGTGTTCTGATGTATCAGCGCTTCCACACGATCGAGCCGGTGTTCGATCATCGTTCGATCGAGGAGGGGGAAGAGAAGCCAACGTTTCAAGAGGCGCGCGCCCATTGGGGTGGCGGTGCGGTCCATGCAGTGCAGGAGGGTACGTGCGCCCTCGTGCAGGGGTGCCACGAGTTCGAGGTTGCGCACCGTGAAGCGATCGAGCCCGAGGTGCGTGCCCGCGTGGAGGCGTGCGATGCGGGTGATATGCCCGAGCCGGTCGTGGCGCGTTTCGCCCAGGTAGTGCAGCACCGCACCGGCCGCACGCTGTGCGAGGTGCAGGTCCTCGATACCGAAGCCCTTCAGGCTGTTCGTGCCGAAGGCGTTCAGCAAGCGTTCGCGGGCGAAATCGTTCGTAAAGGCCCAATCGTCCAGCGCGAAAGAGTATTGCCGCGTGATCGCGTTCAGGACGAAGGGGTCCTGCTCACCGCGCGCGTACAGCAGTTCGCTGGGCGCGTGACCATCCAGGAACTTGCCAATGGCCTGTTCATCGCCTTCGCCCGCGAGGAATTCACCTGTGGTGACATCGAGGAAAGCCACGCCGTAGCGGCCGCGTTCAGCGCACACCGCCGCGAGCCAGTTATGGCTGCGATGATCCACCACGCGATCGCTGAAGGCCACGCCGGGTGTCACCACTTCGGTAACGCCGCGCTCCACCACGGTCTTCGCCAGTTTGGGGTCCTCCAATTGATCGCACACGGCCACGCGATGGCCCGCGCGTACGAGGCGTGGCAGGTAGGTTTCCAGCGAGTGATAAGGGAAGCCGGCAAGGTCCGTTTGGGCCGAGCCACCGTTGTTGCGTTTGGTAAGGGTAATGCCCAGTATGCGGCTGGCCGTGCGCGCGTCGGCTTCGAAGGTCTCGTAGAAATCGCCCACGCGGAACAGCAGGATGGCGTCAGGGAATTGAGCCTTGATGCGCGTGTACTGCCGCATCAACGGCGTATCGCTCCCCGATCCCGACTTCACGCTGCGGTTCTTCATCACGGCTACATTCGCCCGCCGCCGCTGGTGCGTCGGGCCGCGAAATGTAGTCCCGTGCCTCAGGGCGATCACCGATCGTTTTTCAACAACCGCCCATGCCCGCTGACGATCGCAAGCTGAGCATGGACGAACTGGGCCGTGTGGACGCCGCTGGCTACAGGGTGATGGCCAAGCTGCCCGTGCGTGTGGTGTTGGACGATGTTCGCAGCCGGCACAACGTGGGAGCGATCTTCAGGACGGTCGACGCGTTCGGGCTGGAGGGGATCGTTCTCTGTGGGTTCACGCCCTGCCCGCCGCACCGCGAGATCGAGAAAACGGCACTGGGCGCCACCTTGTCCGTCCCTTGGGAGCAACACCCTTCCGCCGTGGAGGTCGTGCTTGAACTGAAGCGGGCAGGTTACCGGGTATGGTGCGTGGAGCAGACCACTGGCGCGGTTGCCCTTGCCGATTGGCAGCCGGCGGCCGGAACGCCTGTGGCGCTGGTCTTCGGCAACGAACTGCACGGGGTATCGGATGCCGTGATCCACGCGGCCGATGGCTGTCTGGTGGTTCCGCAGCGCGGTACGAAGCACTCGCTGAACGTGTCGGTCTGTGCGGGTATCGTGCTTTGGCACGTGGGGAATACACGCCGCTGAACATGTCAACAACAGGCAACTTCCCTCTTATGAACCGGTCTTTGGGAAAACAGCGGGGGGAAGGACCTGATAGGAAAGTCCGTCCTCCTATATTTGGCAGCCATCCGCGAAGCTCCGTGCGCTTGAAGGAACGTCTACCCCTCCTCTTCCTGCTTTTGTTGGGCGCGGTCGTGCATCCTGTTCAGGGGCAGTACTTCCGCAATTCCAACTACTGGAAAACGCACCGGGGCGAATACATCATAGGCTTGGGCATATCCAATTTCCTCGGCGAGTTGGGCGGCCGGGACCAGATCGGGTCCCCCTTCGTGTGGGATCTGGAGCTTAGCCAAACCAAACCCGCTGCCAACTTGGGCTATCGCTACTATGTGGGGGAGAAGCAGAGCGTAAGGCTGAACCTTACGTATGGCATCTTGGCGGGCAATGACAATCTGACGAAGGAGGAATTCCGGCACAACCGCAACCTGAACTTCAAGACCGACCTCTTTGAGCTCCAGTTGTGCTATGAGTTGCA
Source organism: Flavobacteriales bacterium (assembly GCA_031371785.1). Classification (GTDB taxonomy): domain Bacteria; phylum Bacteroidota; class Bacteroidia; order Flavobacteriales_F; family PHOS-HE28; genus PHOS-HE28. The sequence goes on from JANMKC010000413.1 coordinate 24,892, forward strand.
TCTCTACAAGGAGGAACTGGGACACATCTATGACCTCCGCGGGGTGAAGGGGATGAAGTCCTCGCGTGTAGGCCTGTACTTCTTCGGCGGGGTGGGCGGCTTCTACTTCAATCCGAAGGCGCAGTTCAACAACGCATGGGTGGAGCTTCGGCCTTTGGGTACCGAAGGGCAAGGGCTGCCCAACGGACCGAAGGAGTACGAGCAGATACAGGTGTGCATTCCCATGGGCATCGGGATCCGCAAGGCATTCAGCAAGCAATGGAGCGCAGGTTTGGAACTGCAATACACCAAGACATTCACCGATTACATCGATGATGTGAGCGGCATCTACTACGATAACAGGGCCATTGCGGCCGCGCATGGCGACGTGGCGGGCTATCTGGCGGACCCTAGCCTGGGCGAGATCCAGAACCAGACCGGCACGAACGAGCAACGCGGCGACAGTTCCGATCTGGATGCCTACTTGTTCTTCAAGTTCCAACTGCACTACAAGATCTACAAGTACAAGACGCAGGGCGGGCACAAGTACCGCACGCGCATCCGCCGCCAGAAGATCGTGTTCTAACAGAGCGATCGCGGCGAACCGAACGAGCAGGGCCTCCGGAAGGAGGCGTTGCTTTTTTTGGTGGACATTTCCTTATCGCTCGTTGAACTCGGGCAGCAGCACATGCGGCTGGCTGAGGATGATGGAGCGGTCCAGCAGCACATCGTAACCGAAGAAGCCGTGCCTCATCTCAAAGCGTACGGAGGACGCGTACCATACGTCCGGATCCTTGGGCAGATCGAGCATCACAGTGCGATATTCCTCGAACGCTTCGTTCGGCAGGCGCAGGCTGGAGGTGCGGTCGTTGTGGTGCTGCACGATACCCGTGATGGGTATCGATATCTCCTCGGTGGGACCGATGAAATGGTTCATCAACATGATCAATGCAAGACCCGCAGGCAATAATCCGAAGAAGCCGAAGAGGAAGGCCGCCCAGCCGTCGAGTTCCAAGCGCTTGGATACAAGCAACAATACCGACGCGACGATCGCGATCACCCACGTCGCGATGCGTGCGTACTCCACAGGTGTGATGAGTGTACTGAAGAACGACCATAGCAAGATCCCCGCGCAGACGAACCATGTGCCCGTAACGATGGAAATGGCCGTTGAGCGGGCGCGGTCTTTCAGGCGGGGTGGGCGATCGATCTCGATCCGGGCCATGGGTTGGAAGTTGGCGCAGGTCCAATGAACGAAAAAGCCCCCGGCCCCGGAGTTTCATCCGGGGCCGGGGGCTTTTTCGTTCGATCAATTCAAGTTCAGAGCCCGAGGGTGTCCTTGAAGGCGCGGAACTCCAAGTCCTTCATGGCCTTGTCCTTCAGCGTGGCGTCCTTGGCCACTGCGGAAGCCAGTTCGCTCTTCACGAGTTCGCCATTGTTCTGGCGAGCGGCGATGATGGCCATCAGGTAGTGGCCCTTGGCGGTGTCCTTGTCGGCGCTCTGCTGCAGGATGCCTTGCGCACCGGCAGCGTCGCCACCGAGCACTTTGGAGAGGGCCGCATTGAAGGAGTTCACCCCGCTCATGTTGCTGTTCGCGCTGGCATAGTTCCCGTTCTGGATATCGATGAGGCCCATGTTGTACTTCACCTCCGGCCCGGCGCTGGCGGATTTCGTGAGCATCTCCATCGCTTTCTTGCGGTCGCCTTTCTGGCGTGTGATCGCCGCGAGGTTGTTCGTGCTGATGGGATTGTCCATGATCGTGTTGGCCTTCTGGAATTCGGCTTCCGCATCGGCCATCTTGTTCTGCGCGTAGAGGATGCAACCGGCGTTATTGCTGGCGCGATAGTCGGTGGCATGCACGCGCTCGCACTCCTTGTAGATGCGCAATTGCTCGTTCATGTCGGTGGTGAGCGTCGCTGCCTTCAGCAGTTCCTCCACATTCAGGCTGTCGGGCATGGTCTTGCTCATCTGGGTGAGTTCCTCATCGCTATAGCCCACCACGTCGTAGTTCAACTTCACTTCCGAGCGGCGCAGCGCGGGCAGGATGTCTTCGGCGACCTCCTTGTAGGTGGCCGCCATGTTCTTTATCTCGCTTTCGCGCTTGTCCACATCGGGGTACATCTCCAGCACGCGAAGCACCAGGTCCTTGTCCTTGAAACTGCTGGCCTGTGTGGCGGCACGGAATCCCTCCCAATCCTCGCCGCGCGCGTTCAGGGTGTAGAGCGAATCGTTCTTGGCCTTGGCATACTTGTTCTTGGCAAGCTCGCCCTGCAGCCAGGTCCGGCCGGTTTTCGCGCGCTTCTCGGCCAGGCCATCGTTCATCTTCACCTCGCCTTCCGGTGAGGCGTATGCGTCCACCGTGACGCCCGTGAGCATGATCTTCTCGTTCTTGGCATTGGCCTTCAGGAAATCACTGACGGCCTTCACATCAGCGTCCTTCAGCTCGGTGGGGCGCACCACTTCGGAAGCCACGAGGTAATTGATCGTGGTGTTCATGGAGTGGCTGGTCACGCGCACGAACTGGTCCTTGGCCATGATCGTTCTGTCGTCGCTCATCATCAGGTAGGGCGTGGTGATCACGCCATCGGCGAGCTTTATCGGGGCGAAGGGTTTTTCCTTCTTGCCCTGCTTGCCAAGCATCTTCAGCATCAATTGGCTCTGCTCCATCGCGGGGGCGTAAGCCACCTTGTCGCTATAGGTGAAGCTCTTCCCGGTCTCGTACGGGATCACGGTGTAATTGCCCACGGCCTTCTCCCCCTGGAATCCCACCATTTTCAGCGGTGTCTCCGTCCCTGACTTCGGGGCCCAAACGCCTTTGGTCTCCACCATTCCATCGGTGCCGGTAACGATCGCAGGGGTCATTTCCACCAAGGCTTTCTTGTAGAAATACTTGCCGGGGAAATTGCCGTTCACGTTCACATGCACCGTATCACCTTGGACGATCAGCGGATTGGGGTCCACCGTCCAAGTGATGGTCGAGGCGTATTTGTTCATTTTACCGAGGCCGCCACAACCGGCGATGAACAGTGCCGCCGCGAGCAGCAGGACCGAACCGTTCAAATGCTTTCTTTCCATGGGTTCCGAGCTTGATTTCTGTTGATCTGGGCGCGAATGTAATTACCGGCCGCTGAGCACCTTCCGTATTACGACGAACACTTGTCCACAGTCGACCTGTGGATCAGATACGCATCACGTTGAAGCCTGCGGGGTGCTCTCTGGTGAGCAGTTCGCGCAGTTTCCCGAAGGCGATCGGATCGTGCAACAGATCGGCATTTCCGAGATCCACCACAAGGGTGCGTTGCCCGGTGGATTTCTGCAAGTGGTCCAAGTATCCTTCCTGCAAGCGCGTGAGGTAATCGGCGCTGATCGCTTGTTCATAACTCCTTCCGCGCGAGCGGATGCGTTCATGCACACGTTCCATCGGCAGGTGCAGATAGACGAGCAGATCGGGGCGGGGAAGACCATCGTACATGATGGTGTACAGATCGAGGAAGAGCTGGTACTCGTCAGGCGGCAAGGTCACGCGCGCGAAGACCAAGGATTTCCCGATGGAATAGTCCGCGACGGTGATCGGCTCGAAGAGGCTGCGCTCGCCCACGCGCTTCAATTGGTGGAAGCGCTGCGCGAGGAAGGAGAGTTCCACGGAGAACGCATAGCGCTGCTGGTCCTCATAGAAACGCGGAAGGAAGGGATTGTCCTCGAACTCCTCCAGCACGGTGCGGCCGCGCCATTGCTCCGCAAGACGCCGTGCGAGGGTTGTCTTTCCGGCACCGATCAGGCCCTCGATGGCGACATAGTTGTAAAGCGCGGGTGGCGAAGCGTCCTTCACTTCGGTGGAGCCGCCATGGATGCGGGCTTCGGCCGGTTCAATTCCGCTGGAGGACATCGTTGAGCAGTTCGAGCACGGAGCGACGAAGTACGGGGTGAACGAGATCCGGTGCGATATCGGCCGCAGGACCGAGTGCGAAGGCGCGATCCTGCACGCGCGGATGAGGCACGGTGAGACCGGGGTCCGTGATCACGCGGTCACCGATGAAAAGGATGTCGATGTCGATCGTGCGGGCCGAATAACCCAGCGCTCCGTCGCGTGTCCTGCCCAACTCGCGTTCGATCGCGAGGCATTCCTCCATCAACCGCATGGGATCGTGGGCGCTCTCGACAAGCAACGCGCGGTTGAGGAAGAGGCGATCGTCCTCGAAGCCCCACGGTTCTGTCCAATGATCGCGGCTGCGGGAGAGCACCGGGCCGATGCGCGAAGCGATGTTCTCTTCCGCCTTGGAGAGCGTGGTGCGAACATCGCCGATGTTCCCACCAAGAAGGAGGAGCACTTCCATCGGGGCGAAGCTATTCCGCGATCGGTTGTTGGTTGCTGATTGATAGTTGTTCGGCTGCCGCTGGCGAAGATGCCAGCGATCGGCGAACGGGCGAGGACGACCGCGCGAGATCCAGGGGTTCGCAATTCCCCCGCTCAACCGGATCATCCACCGCCGGTGTAGATGGGACGGGAAGCGTGACGGCACGGCTTCTACTTTCGCCGCCTAACAGAAACGCCATGGGACAGTTCTTCAAATTCATGTTCGCCTCGATGCTGGGCTTCATCCTCGGCTCGGTGATCATCGGCCTGATCTTCGCCGTGATGCTCGCAGGCGCTATCGCTGCGGCCGGCAGTCATTTCAGCTTCGAAAGCAAGCCCACCCATGTGAAGGATAACACGGTGCTGCACATCGAGCTGGACCAGGAGATCCTGGACCGGGGGGAAAAGAACGGGATCGATCTGGACTTCGGCCCGTTCAAGAGCGCCACGAAACTTGGCCTGAACGACATCCTCGCTGATATCGAGAAGGCAAAGACCGACGATCGCATCAAGGGGATCTTCCTTGATCTCGGCTTCTCCGTTGGCGCACGTTCCGCCACGATGAAGGAGATCCGCGACAAGATCATCGAGTTCCGCAAGGAGAGCGGAAAGCCGGTGATCGCGTATGGTGAAGTGTACACGCAAGGCACCTACTACATCGCGAGCGCTGCCGATCAGGTCTACCTCGTACCTGAAGGCGAACTCGACTTCCGCGGCCTTCGCGCCGAGATGATGTTCTACAAAGGCCTCTTCGACAAGCTGGGCATCGAGGTGCAGTTCATCCGTGGCAGCAACAACCAGTTCAAGAGCTTCGGCGAAGCGTTCATCTACGATCACATGAGCGATGCCAACCGCAAACAGATGACCGAGCTCGTGGGCGGCCTGTGGGACGGGTACCTCACCGCCATCAGTGATACGCGCAAAGTGGACAAGGCCCGCCTGAACACCATCGCCGACAGCCTGCTCATCCGCAACGCACCGGACGCCATGACCTACGGCCTGGTCGACGGCGTGAAATACCGCGACGAAGTACTCGCCATCGTGAAAGAGAAGATGGGCCTGCCCGCCGACAAGGACCTGGAACTCGCGAGCCTGAGCAAATACACGCGTTCCCACGTGAACAAGAAGAAGGAAGACAAGAAGGAGGAGAAGAGCGAGTTCAAAAAGGAGAAGATCGCCGTGGTATATGCGCAGGGCGATATCATGAGCGGCGAAAGCGATGACGGCAACATCGGCAGCACCACGGTGAGCGAAGCGATACGC
>JANMKC010000120.1:0-2339 GCA_031371785.1 Flavobacteriales bacterium
GCGATCAGGTCGGTCTCGAGCATCTTCTTCTCCAGGTCCGGTCGTGTGATGGTGTCGGTGAGGTATTGCTCCATCATCAGTGTCGCGATGGGTGCCGCCCATGTGCCACCGGAGCCGGAGTTCTCCACGTACACGGCCATGGCGATGCGTGGGTTCTCCATCGGTGCGAACGTGATGAACACCGCGTGATCCTTGCCATGCGGGTTCTGTGCGGTACCGGTCTTTCCGCAAACCTCGATGCCGGGGATCTTGGCTACCCGTGCCGTTCCGCCGGCCTCGTTCACCACACGGCGCATGCCTTCAGCGATCAATTCGAACCACTTGCCGTCCACCTTGGTGGCGTGTTTTTGCCAACCGGTGGTGAGGCTGTCCTGCTCGCCGATGGCATGCACGACATGAGGCTCGATATAGTAGCCGCGATTGGCGAACGTACACGCGAGGTTGGCCATTTGCATGGGCACCACTTCCACTTCGCCTTGCCCGATAGCCACCGAGTAGATCGTGCTGAACGCCCATTGTTCCTTCCCATAGATCCTGTCGTAATACGCCACGCTCGGAAGCAGGCCACCTTTCGCGGCGGGCAGATCCACGCCGGGTTTCCGGCCTATCCCGAAGCTTTCCATGTAGTCGTGCCATTCATTCAGTCCGAGCGCTGCGTCCTTGAACCGGTTCTTGTCCTTGTCCTGTTCGATCTCCCGTTGGAACACGCGATAGAAGTAAGGGTTGCACGAGTATTGGATCGCGTGTTCCACGTCCTGCGCGTTCGGGTGGTTGTGGCAGCCGAGCAGCGATTTGTTGCAGGGGAAGCCGGTCTCCGGGGTGATCACGCCTTCCTGCAAGGCCGTGAGCGATTGCACGATCTTGAAGATCGAACCCGGCGGATATTGTGCTTGCAACGCGCGATCGAACAGTGGGTTTAGCGAGTCCTTCTGGAGTATCCGGTAGTTCGTATTGCGCACCCGGCCCACGAGCAGTTCTGGATCATAGCTCGGCGAGGTTACCAGCGCGAGGATCTCCCCGGTCTTCGGATCGATGGCCACCACGCTTCCTTTCTTGTGCTGCATCAGCCTCTCGCCGTATGCCTGCATGCGCGCGTCGATGCTCGTGTACAGGTTCTTCCCTTCGTAAGCGAGCGTGTCGTACTGGCCGTTCTTGAACGCGCCCTGGATGTTGTTGTGAACGTCGACCACGACGTATTTCACACCCCGTTTTCCACGGAGCTGGGGCTCATAGTATTGCTCCAAGCCGCCCACACCGATCACGTCGCCGCTCTTGTAGTAGGGATCTTTCGCGACTTTCCGCGCGTCCACTTCGCTGAGGTAGCCCAGCATGTGCGCGCCCACGTGCGGCGGATAGGTGCGCAATGTGCGGCTCTGCGCGTAGAAACCGGGATACTTGTGCAAGTGGAGCGAGATCGCGGAGAACTGGTCGGCGGTCACTTGCCGCTCGAATTCGCTCGGCTTCCAGGGTGAATAGCCCTTGGCCTTCTTCAAGCGGTCGTGTACTTCTTCGGGTGTTACGCCGATGAGTTGCGCGAAGGCGAGCGTGTCGAAGGGCTTCACCTCGCGCGGCACCACCATGATGTCGTACACCGGCGTGTTCGCCACGAGCAGCTCGCCCCGGCGGTCGTATATCAACCCGCGCGAAGGGAACACGGTGATCTTCCGCTCGCTGATGTCGGCGGCGCGGGCCGTCCAACTGTCGTCCACCACCTGGATATAGAACAGGCGCAGCACGAAGACCGCGCAGATGAAGATCACCGCCGCGATAAGGACGTATTTGCGGTCATCGAAATTCATCGCGTGCGGGAAGCGCGTGCGGTGAGCAACTGCACCAGCAGCGCGAGCACGAGCGTGGCGGCGGCGCTTACCACTGCGCGCGCGAACGTGGTGAGGAAACCGTCGAAGCGGTACACTTCCACGAAGAAGAGCCAGAGGTGGTGGATCAGCACGAGCACTCCTGCGAAGGTCATGAACCAGGCGAGGCCCATGTCCGGCACCGTGGGACGTGAGGTGGTATCGTAGCCTTCACGCGGTGCGAGCGCACACAGCATCAGGGCCCGCCCGTACATCATCACCGTGCAAGCGCTGGCGTGCATGCCCGGTGTGCTGCTGAAGAAGTCCATCGTCATGCCGGTGAGGAAACCGATAATGAGCGCGGCCCACAGTGGTGTGTCAAGCGGCAGCATCAGCAGGAACAGCACGTAGAGATAGGGCACCACCCAGCCATTCGCCATGTCGATGTGGTCGATCACCATCGCTTGCAAGAGCACAAGAAGCGCGAAGCGCAGGAGGTTGGAGAGTACGGTCGTGATCATTCGGCCGGTGCTTTCGCTTGCA
>JANMKC010000479.1:0-2580 GCA_031371785.1 Flavobacteriales bacterium
CATCAAGAGTTCCACCGCACGGATGATCAACCCCACGGAGCGTTCGCGAATCGCGAGGAGAAGCACTTCGAGCGTAGCGCGTTGGTGGACATCAACACGGCTGATACGAGCCAGTTGGTGGCGCTGCCCGGCATCGGACCGGCCTTCGCGCGCGGTATCGTGAAGTTCCGAGAGAGGCTCGGCGGCTTCCACAGTCTGGACCAACTTGGCGAGGTATACGTGCTGCGTGACAAACCCGATGCGGTAGCGAAGCTGAGGACGCTACTGGTCGTGGACACGCTCATGATGCGGCGTTATCCGGTCAATTCGTTCCAAGCGGACGAACTTGGCCCACATCCCTATGCCGGTTGGAAAGTGGCGAAGGCACTCGTCGCCTACCGCACACAGCATGGCCCGTTCAAAAGCGTCGCCGACATCCGCAATTGCGCGCTTGTGACCGACAGCGTGTACCGTAAACTTGCGCCTTACCTCACCGCGGAGTGAATCTCGAAGAACGTTTGAAAGCGGCCATCCGCGCGGTGCCCGATTTCCCCAAACCCGGCATCCTCTTCCGTGACATCACGCCGGTGCTGGAGGATCCCGTTCTCTGCAATGCCTGCATCGATGGCTTCATCGATTCGCTCCATAGCCAGCGAATCGATGCGATCGCCGGGATCGAAAGTCGCGGCTTCCTTTTCGGGATGCCGTTGGCGATGAAACTGGGCGTACCCTTCGTTACCGTGCGCAAGAAGGGCAAGTTGCCATGGAAGACCGTTTCGCACAAGTACGATCTCGAATACGGCAGTGCTGAGGTCGAGATGCATGTGGATGCCGTGAGGCCCGGCATGCGGGTGCTCGTTCACGATGACCTGCTCGCGACCGGCGGTACCGCGGCCGCTGCGGCCGAGCTTATCCGCATGCAGAGCGGCATCGTCGCAGGCTTCAGTTTCCTTATTGAACTTTCGTTCCTTCTCGGCGTTGAGCGCCTGCGGAACTACAACGCGGAGATCATCCGCCTCGTCACCTACTGACATCGATGCAACTCACCACCACCGACAACCAGGCCATGATCGCGCAGGCCGTGCGCGATCTCGTTCAACGCGAAGTCCTCCCCAACGTCATGGAGTGGGACGAGCCGCAGCACTTCCCCAAAAAACTCTTCACGGACCATTTCGGTCCGGCGGGTATGCTGGGCGTATTCGTGCCGGAGGAATATGGTGGCGCGGGCCTCGGCTACCATGAGTATGTGGATACTATCGTGGAAGTTGCGCGTGTCTGCGGAAGCATCGGCCTCAGCGTGGCCGCGCACAATTCGCTCTGCACCGGCCACATCAACTACTTCGCGAACGACGAGCAGAAGAAACGTTGGCTTATCAAACTCGCCACCGGCGAATGGCTCGGCGCGTGGGCCCTCACCGAACCCAACACGGGTAGCGATGCCATGCGCATGAAATGCACGGCGAAGAAAGACGGCAACCAGTGGGTGCTGAACGGCACCAAGTGTTGGATCACGCACGGCATCAGCAGTGATGTGGTCGTGGCCATCGCGCGCACCGGCGAATTGTTGGACAGCAAGGGCATGACCGCATTCGTGATCGAGCGCGGCACACCGGGCTTGAAGGCGGGCAAGAAAGAGAACAAGCTCGGCATGCGCGCTAGCGAAACCGCCGAGGTAATATTCGAGGATTGCCGCGTGCCCGAGGAGAACATCCTCGGCAAAGTGGGAGAGGGGTTCCAGCAGGCGATGAAGGTGTTGGATGGCGGCCGCATCAGCATCGCCGCGCTCAGCCTCGGCATCGCGAAAGGAGCGTTCGACGCCAGCGTGAAGTACTCGAAGGAACGCCAACAGTTCGGTCAGCCTATTTCTAATTTCCAGGCCATCAGCTTCAAGCTCGCGGACATGGCCACGCGCATCGAAGCTTCGGAACTTCTGATCCGACAGGCCTCCGACCTGAAGAACAACGGCAAGAAGATGACGAAGGAGAGCGCCATGGCGAAGTACTACGCCAGCGAGGTGTGTGTGTACGCCAGCAATGAGGCCGTACAGATCTTCGGCGGCTATGGATACACGAAGGACTTCCCGGTCGAGAAGTTCTATCGCGACAGCAAGCTCTGTACGATCGGCGAGGGCACGAGCGAGATCCAGAAGCTGGTGATCGGGCGGGAGATATTGCGCTGAGGGGTGTTCGCATCGCCTCTTGCACCGATCATTCCTCCCGCTATCTTCGCAGCCCCTTAGAAAAAAACGCATGCTGATCATCCCCGTGAAGGAAGGCGAGCCCATCGACAAGGCGCTCAAGAAGTTCAAGAAGAAATTCGAACGCACCGGCACGTTGCGCGCGTTGCGCAAACGCCAAGCCTTCATCAAGCCCAGTATCAAGCGCCGCCAGGAGATCCTGCGGGCCACCTATAAGCTGGTGACTTACGGCGGCGAACAGTAGGGTCGAGGTTTACCTCGACCATTCTGTGAGCACTATGTAGTCCATATCGATCGTTAAGAGGCGAAAGGACCTTCGGGTCTTTTCGCCTCTTTTGTATTTGATGCTGGTAGAGCGGTTCTTGGAACACCTGGCTTATGAGAAGCGCAGCAGTGCGCTCACG
>JANMKC010000013.1:0-11171 GCA_031371785.1 Flavobacteriales bacterium
CCTTCGGCGGTTCTTGGACAAAGGGATAGCGGCCGAACTGCTTGCCCCGGAACAATTCGCCTTGGTGATGGTCGAGGATGGCGGCGGCATTTCTTGGCCGAACGGCTTTGATGTTTGCCCTGAGTTCTTGAGGGAACTCGCCGAGAAGAGGCAGGCAGCGGCTTAACGCGAATGCCTCGCGAACCTGCGCGGATGTCGTGCAACGTCACCGACCAAATGTCCTGCTGGAGCGGGCGTCCTCGCCCGCTCCTTCGTATTCGGGGCGTCCTCGCCCCACGATGAAATGAGAAGCGTCACCGACCAAATGCACCGCACTCTCCGCGTGCCGTTGCATCCCCACCGCATCATCTCCCTCGTTCCTTCGCAAACCGAACTGCTCTATGACATCGGCCTCGGCGAGCGCGTGGTCGGCATCACCAAGTTCTGCGTGCATCCGGAAACGTGGTTCAAGACCAAGCACCGTGTGGGCGGCACCAAGAAGATCGACATCGACAAGGTGCGCGCGCTGAAACCCGATCTGATCATCGGCAACAAGGAAGAGAACGAACGCACCGACATCGAAGCGCTCCAGAAGGAATTCCCGGTGTGGATGAGCGATGTACGGACGCTGGAGGACGCACTGGACATGATCACCCGAATTGGCGTCCTCACCGGAACACAGGACAAGGCAAGCGCGCTTGTCGCGAACATCAACCTCGCCTTCGCTGAATTGCGGCCGCTCGACCCCACGCTCACCGTCGCATACTTCATTTGGCGCAAGCCCTACATGGTAGCTGGGCACGGCACCTTCGTCAACGATATGCTCAAGCGCTGCGGCTTGGTCAATGTCTTCGATGAAGGGGACGCGCGCTACCCGGAGATCAGCGAACAGGAACTGGCCGAGGCGGATCCGGACATCCATCTTCTCTCTTCGGAACCCTATCCCTTCACAGCGAAACACATCGCCGATCTCAACATGATCTGTCCGGGCGCACCGGTGCGGCTGGTGGACGGCGAGCTTTTCAGTTGGTACGGCAGCCGGTTGCTGAAAGCTCCCGCGTACATGAACGATATGCTCGAAGGCTTGATGGGCAAGGCCAAGGCGTAGGCCGCGCTATTTTTGCGCGCCTTCAGGAACACATGCGATCCCTCCTTTCCATCGGACTATCGCTGTGCGTCATCGGCAGCGCGAGCGCGCAACGCGTGGGCCTGGTCCTCAGCGGCGGTGGTGCCGTGGGCCTTACGCACATCGGTGTGATCAAGGCGCTCGAAGAGAACGACATCCCGATCGACTATATCGCCGGAAGCAGCATGGGCGCCTTGGTCGGAGCGATGTACGCATCGGGGCTCTCCCCGTGGGAAATGGACTCGCTCTTCCAGACCGACCTGTACCAATTGATGGCCAAGGGCGGCGTGGAGGACAGATACACCTACTACTTCAAGAAGGATGTACCGGACGCGTCGCTGATCAACCTGAAGTTCAACCTCGACACGACCCTGCAGACCTCCCTGCCCACCAACCTGCGCTCGCCCGTGCTCACGGATTGGGAACAGATGCTCGGCTTCGCGGGTGCGGCCGCGGTGAGCGGCTATGACATGGACAGCCTCTTCGTGCCCTTTCGCTGCGTAGCCAGCGACATCACCGTGCAGAAGTCCGTGGTGTTCGGCGAAGGCGACCTGGCACAAGCGGTGCGCGCGAGCATGAGCTACCCGTTCTATTTCAAGCCGATCCGCGTGAACGGGCACTTGATGATGGACGGCGGCATGTACAACAACTTCCCCAGCGACGTGATGTACGACGCCTTCCTGCCGGACTACATCATTGGCAGCAATGTGGCGTACAACGCCGCGCCGCCCAGCGAGGACGACCTCATGAGCCAGTTGAAGGCCATGATGGTGGAGAAGACGAACTACAGCGTGCCGTGCGAACCGGGGCTCATCATCCAACCGAAAACCGCCACCACGCTGTTCGATTTCACCACCGCGATGCAGGCCGTCGCGGATGGCTATGCCGCGACCATGGCACGGATGCCGGAGATCAAGGCGGCCATCGACCGTCGCGTGCCGCATGCGGAACTACGGGCGGCACGAGCCGCTTTCCGTGCGAAGTTCCCCAAGCCTGTGTTCGGCACCCTGCGCTTCCAGGGATTGACGCGCCAACAGGCCGCTTTTTGCAAGAACCTGCTGAGCAAGCACGACAGCCTCATCACCCCAGGAACGTTGAAGCCGCGTTATTTCCGTCTGTACGCGGACAACAATGTGAGCGGTCTCTTTCCGCGTGCCACGTTCGATCGCGCAAAGGGGACGTACGATCTGGACGTGCTGGTGAAAAAGGAAAAGCGGCTGGAGGTGCGCTTCGGCGGCATGTTCAGCTCGCGGCCGATCAACACCGGCATGATCGGTCTGCGCTACAATTTCTTCGGGCGCACCAGTTCACGATTGGAAGCCACCTCGTACTTCGGAAAATACTATGCGGCGGGCCAGGTAAAACTCCGGATGGACATGAGCACGCGCGAGCCCATCTACTTTGAACCGACCTTCACCCTGCACCGGTGGGATTGGTTCAGCGGCTTCGCGACTTTCCTGGACCATGTGCGCCCGGCATACATCGTGAACCGCGAGATGTGGACCGGGGCCAATGCGGGCATGGCGATGGGCAACAAGGGATTGCTGCGCGTGGATGCCAAGTACGCGCAGACCACGGACGAATACTACCAGACGGAATCCTTCAGCAACCGCGACACGGCGGACGCCACCGATTTCTACCACGCCACCGGAGGCGTGCTGTTGGAACGCAACAGCCTGAACCGAAAGCAGCATCCGAACGCCGGCGAAAAAATATGCGCCGAGGTCCGCTATGTCGGTGGGGATGAGCGGACCGTGCCCGGCACCACCGTGGTCGATCGCCTCCCGTTGAAGAAGCACCACGAATGGCTCGTCGCGAAAGTGACGCTGGACAAGTACTTCCTGCCGCGCGGCCACTTCCGTTTCGGCATGCTGCTCGAAGGCGTTTACAGCACGCAGGATTACTTCCAGAACTACACCGCCTCCCTGTTGCGCGCACCGGTCTTCCAACCCACACCGGAAAGCCGCACGTACTTCCTCGCGAACTTCCGCGCATCGCAATACGCCGCCGGAGGTGTTCGCACCATCATCGCGGTCGCTCGCAACAAGTTCGACCTCCGCCTCGAAGGCTACGTCTTCCAACCCTACAAAGCCATCAAACGCTCGAACGCCGACGAGGCGGAAGCCGGCGTGGCCATCAGCGATCGCAGCTACCTCGCCAGCGGCTCGCTCATCTGGCAAAGCCCTTTGGGACCCGTGTGGTTCAACACCAGCTACATCGATGGCCTCGCGCAGCCATGGGTATTCAGCGTGAATTTCGGGTATGTGATCTTCGCACAGAAGGCGCAGGAGTAACGGGGCTGCATAGGCGCATGCGAGGACGCAAGCGCCGGACCGGGGGGCGGCCGGTGATGCTGTACTTGGCCAGCAGCGCGGCGAGTTCCGGATAATCGATCACCGCGTTGACCAGCCGCACCGGGTCGGTGGCCGCGATCAGTTCTTCCCCGCCCGCTGGGATCAGCATGCCGTGATGTTGATGATAGCTCCGCAATACCGCTCGCTTTGCCATGATCGAAAAGCACGATCACACGTTCCGGATCGCCAGGATCCCGGCACCAAGTGCTCTCGACCGTTTCTCCAGAATGCGAATGGAAAGAGGCCGCTCTTTCGAGGCGGCCGCTCGCTTTTCTTCACTTCGGTGGTGGTGCCTGAACCAATTGACCGGGTGGGGAGGAAGTGGATGCCGGGGTCGCGAACCGGATAGGCATGGTGTACAGGACGTTCACCGCCTTTCCATGCTGCTGTCCCGGTATCCACAGCGGCATGGCGTTCACCAAGCGCAACGCCTCCGCATCCAAAGCGGCCTGTTGTCCACGAACAATGTGGGCATCATGTACCTGGCCATCCTTGGCTACAATGAAGCTCACGTGGATGGGGCCGTTCACCACAGCATCGAGCGCATCCTCAGGGAACTGGAAATTCCGCATCAGGTAAGATCGAAGCCCACCGGTACCGCCCGGGAATTCAGGCATCCGCTCCGCTATCGCATAGACGACTTCTTCGGGAACCTTCGCTTTTTGGGCGATGGCCAGACCGGAACGGAGGCACAGGCCGCATGCACCAGCAAGGGCGAGGATCACGGACAGCGAGCGGCTCATGCGCACAGGCATACGCGTTCCGGACCCGTGGGGTTAGCCCTGTGCGCTTCGGAAGGGTGATCGCAGGCACATGGAAAACTCGCGCATGCGTCGAACATCCGAGGCCATGCGCTCGTTAGCTTCGCCCGCGTTCCCAGATCAACTTTCATTTCCACCAGCGTACCGATGAGCGAAACGGCGAAGATCATCCTGGACGGCAAGACATACGAGCTTCCCATTTTCACGGGCAGCGAGGGCGAAAAGGCCGTCGACATCAGCAAGCTGCGCGATCTTTCCGGCTACATCACCTTGGATCTCGGATACAAGAACACCGGGGCGACCACCAGCGGCATCACCTTCCTGGACGGCGAAAAGGGCATCCTGCACTATCGGGGCTACCCCATCGAGCAACTCGCCGCGAAGAGCACTTTTCTCGAAGTGAGCTACCTGCTATTGAACGGCGACCTCCCGAACCGGAGGCAGCTCGATGAATTCGAAGGCAACATCCGTTACCACTCGCTGGTGCACGAAACGATGAAGCACTTCTTCGAGTTCTTTCCGAGCAACGCCCACCCCATGGGCATTCTCTCGGCGATGATCAACTCGTTGAGCACCTTTTATCCCAAAAGCCAGGACCCCAACCGGCCGAAGCAGGACATCGAGCGCACCATCTACAGATTGATCGCGAAGATGCCAACGTTGGCGGCCATCAGCTACAAGAACAATCTGGGGCACCCGTACATGTACCCGAACAACAAGCTCGGATACGTCGAGAATTTCCTGTACATGATGTTCGGAATGCCGACAGAGGAATACGTGGGCGATCCCGTGGTGGCCGATGCGCTGAACAAGCTGCTGATCCTGCATGCCGATCACGAACAGAACTGCAGCGCGAGCACGGTGCGCATGGTAGGCAGCTCGCAAGCGAACCTTTACAGCGCGGTGAGCGCGGGCATCGCCGCCTTGTGGGGTCCGCTGCACGGTGGCGCCAACCAGGAAGTGATCGAAATGCTGGAGACCATCCGCAATGACGGTGGTGACATCCAGAAGTGGGTGGACAAGGCCAAGGACAAGAACGATCCATTCCGCCTCTTCGGCTTCGGTCACCGGGTATACAAGAACTTCGACCCGCGCGCGCAGATCATCAAGAAGTCGTGCGCCGAGGTGTTGCGAAAAATGGGCGTGAACGATCCGGTGCTCGACATCGCCCGGCAACTGGAGGAGATCGCCTTGAAGGACGAATACTTCATCGAGCGCAAACTTTACCCGAACGTCGATTTCTACAGTGGCATCATCTATCGCGCGATCAACATCCCTACGCGCATGTTCACGGTCATGTTCGCCCTTGGCAGGCTGCCAGGTTGGATCGCGCAGTGGAAGGAGATGGTAGAGAACAAGGAACCCATCGGCCGTCCGCGGCAGATCTACACAGGTGCCGTAACCCGCGATTATGTCGCCCTGAAGGACCGCAATTAGGGCCGGACCGATCGGATCGTATTACTTCGCCACAACGAAACACACACCCGACAGGTCGGTATAGCACATGAACACCAAGAAGCTCATCGGATTTCTCTGCTGGCTGGGCGCGTTCGCGATCCCCTTCCACTCGGCGTTGCTGAGCACTGAGCAAGTGGGCAACATTCAGGGCCTCATCGCATTCGTGATCTTTATCATCCTTGTGTTCACCGGGTATCTTCTGGTGGACGGCTCCGGCGGCAAGAACACCGAGAGCCACGGCCACTGATCCGTCAAGGACGGGAATGCGAAAAGGCCATCCCGTCCGGGTGGCCTTTTGGCTGCTTATGCGTTTCTGCACCGTGGATCACCAATGGCCATTGGGCGGAGGCCCGGCCTTATCACGGAGCTTCTTCTTCGGGTCGTGGATCGTGAACACACGCGAGATGTTGAACCCGAAATGGATGTCGCCTTTGAAGAAGTCGCCCTCGTTCTCAGCGATGAAGCCGCGCTCATACATGCCGGTGCTGTTGGTGAAATGGAGTTGGAAGACGTGCCCTCCCGTCTCGATATCGAAGCCCAGCGCGAGTGAATTGTGGAAGGCCGTGCGCGGCCCCTGGTCCGGCAGCACGTAGAAATACTCGGCATTGAAGGAGAGCCGCTTGGTGAGCTTGTACCGTCCCGCCGCACCAACATTGACAAGGTCGTTGCGATCGTCCGAAGTGATCACGAGGTTGCGATGTACTACCCCGGGCATCAATTGGAAAGAGAACGCCTCGTTGAACTTGCGCCCGACGATCCCTTGGAAGCAATAGGAGAGCCGGTTGGTGAAATAATCCGGGCCTTCGCCGAACCAGGGCACTTTGTTCGCTTCGAGTGTGGTCATACTGCTGGCTGCTATCAGCGCAATGGTGATCGGCATGCCGCATCCTTGATCACACTGGCGCAACCACTTGTACTTCACGAAACCGTCCACGGTCTTCTGGTAACTGCTTCGCCCGATCCCGACCATTAGGCGATCGCTGATGCCATAGTCCAGTCCGATACGGATCGTGGCCTGATCGAAGCCAAAAGCCTCGCTGGGGCCCGTATTCACAAAACCGAAACGATGGCCGATCCTGAGATCCAGCACACCGTGCGCGACGTTCTCCAAGCTGTGGCTGTTGATCACCCGGGTCGACTTGAAGCTCGCGGTCGTATAGGAGACCGTGCTGTCCTCTCCCAACAGGCTGAGCAGGTCCTGCGCATGTGCGGATGGAATGGAGCATAGCAGGAGGATCGGAAGGAGAATGCGGTTCATGCGGGGAAGTTGAGGACGATCCGAGGATCAGGGTCGGGCACCTGCCCCCCGGCTGCCAGAGGGTCCGGTTGCACCGGGCCGGAACGCGACTACATTTTTTGATACTGGATCCGGATCTTCACCTGGATCTCTTCGGCGATCTGGCCACGAACTACGGAAGGTATCCGGATGCCGTAGTCCTCCGGCTTCACGATGATGTCGCTCGATGCGTTGAGCGTCGCGGAAGCATCTGTGGTGATGGTGCCCGGAGCAGTGATGTGCTTGGTAACGCCATGGATCGTGAGTTCGCCTTCAACGGTGATGTCGTGCTTACCGGGCTTCTTCAGGTCTTCGGCGGAAGCTCCGGACAGTTTCCCTTTGAACGTGCTCTTCGGGAAGGTGTTGCTCTCCATGTAGTTCTCATTGAAGTGCTCCTGCATCAGCGCCTTCTTGAACTCAAAGGCCTTGATCAGCACGGCGAATTCCATCGCTGAAGTGGCGGGATCGAAGACGCTCGTGGCCTTGTGGTTCACCGCCTCGATGTTCTCCATGGATGTGGCGGAGAAGAAGCTGATCTCCCCGGTGCGGGTGGAATAGCGCTCCTGTGCGCTGGCCATGGCGGGAAGCAGGATGGTACTGAAGAGGAGGGTGCGGAGGTTCATGGTATTCTCGTTTGTTCCGTCAGGTCAAGTTTCATTCCACTGCGGCGCAGCGTTGAAGAAGCACGTCCATATTGTAGCCGGCGCAGATCCCTTTCACGGTCACCTGGCTGTCCTTCTTCCATTTCGGTGCCCGGTCCACAGTGAACTCGCATACCACGCCACCCAAGGCATCACCTGTCTCCAGTGTCACGTTCACGATGCCGTCCGATCCCTGGGAAACATCGCGCACGCGCCCGCTCACTTGCAGCACTTTGTCCGTGTAGGTCTTCCCTGCCGCGATCTCATCCGTAACGAACGCCGTGAAGAGCGCGGTCGCATCCACGGTGACATCCGTTGCCCGTTCGGAGGCCGTGGGCGTTTTCGCGCTGTAGGCACGGTAACCGATGAATACGCCGACAAGGGCCACCAGTAGGAGAATGCCAAGAAGCAGTTTGCGGTCCATCGGTTCAATTGTTTGCTGCGCCACGATCCAGCCATGCTTGCAGTAGCTGCAACTCGCACTTGGAGAGCGGCGCTCCGGGAGGCATGACCTTGTTCACGATGGTCTGGTTGCGGAACGTGCCGTTGTCCACTTTCGCCTTCACGCCGGAATAGTGCGTGAAATCGCCCGCTCCATCACCGCCGGGCACATGGCATGCCGGCTGCGCGCAATTGGACAGGATCAAGGGCTCTATCCTGTTCGTGTATGTGATGTTCGCGGTGTCGCAAAAAGCGCCCGGATACAGGTCCTCTTCACTATCGTAATAACAACCCCCTCCGGACAGAAGGATGGCGACGGCGGTCATCAGGAGGGCAGGAGCGGTCCGCATCGGTCATTCACAGCAACAGGGCCGTGTACTTCGCCAAACGTACGTAGTGCAGCGTTCCTTCCGATCGGACCGTTCGAACTACCACTGTTGGAATGCCTGGTCCGATAGTAATACCGTTTCGGTATCTGTCATAGGCCAATCCGCAAAATGCCGGATCCCGCCCGCGCTCGGGTGTTTGCTGTTCTGCGAATGGTCGCTCGCACGGGCATGATGCCTGTTACTCTTTTGCAGGGGTGCGGTGGGGTTGCGGTGGCCGGAGGCCAAGAGGTATTAGAGGCAAGACAGGCCGGAGGCCTGAGCGGAAAGGCGCACTCGCGAAACACGCGAGCGCGGGTTCAAAGAGTGTCTGTGCTGCCAATCGATATGGGCGGCATAACTGATCGGCTCATCGCTCCGCTGCAGCAAACAAGCTCCGAGGTCGAAGGCGCCTGCATTCGTCACCCTGTGGCCAGTAGAGGCTAAAAAGAACGGGCCGCCATGAATTCCCACGAAGTATTGGGCTTGGGAACAGGTGGACATCATCAGACCGCATCCGACGAGCAAGCACGACCAAGCGCCGCCAATTCGCAATACTGAAGCCGCTCGAAGCATGGTCCTCAAACGCACGGTGTATAGGATCGGTATCTTGATACAGGGATCGCACTCGGGAGATTACTTTTGAGGGTGCCAACTCCTAGTTATTCGTCATGAACACGACCGCAAAGGCAACGGCTATCATGCTCCTCGCCTGTTCTTCGTGGGGATGGTTGCAGTCCTCACCCTCATCAGGCCCTCAACCTTCCGTTGCGGAGATCGCGACCAGTTACAGAACTTATCAGCAGATCACCAAGAGCGTGGTTCACGTAGACCCGTTGTTGTCGATGCTTTGTCGCGGTATGTCGAAGGAGGAAGTGGAGGCGGCGCGGGCCAGATCCGGACCCCATGCCAATACAGGAATTCTGATATACATGAACAAGCTTGCAGCGGACGCCTTTAACGCAAGCGCCACTTCTTTTCCCGCAGGAGCAGTGATCGTAAAGCAGAAGGAAATTGTAGGCCCTAAGGACAAAGACTGGAGACGATTGCGCGAATCAGATGATGGTGTTGGTGGAATGGTGAAGCGCCCAACTGGATATGACCCGGAACATGGCGATTGGGAGTACTTCTACTTTGAGGACACGGCGAAAATCGAGAGCGGGCCGATCCCGACGTGCGTCCAGTGTCACTCCTCAGCAAAGGACAAGGACTATGTATTCGGAACCTGGCGCAAGACCGGGAATTGACTATGGCACACGCTCGTGTATCGCAAGTGCGCTTGCTGTTGAATTTCACCCGCCATAATGCCTCTGCTCTGGAGACGCGAGCCCTCGCCTGTTGTTTGAAGGTGACTAACGAAGAAGCCCTCGATTAGTCGAGGGCTTCTTCCAGTGGGAGACTGCGGGTCAGGCCCGCAGTGACAGTTGATGGGTCCGCAGCGACAGCTCAGGCTTGCGCGGGCGGTCCACCGAAGTTCATCGGTATCTCGGGCATCTCTGTTTCGCGCACGGGGCCATGCACGGCTTCAAACTTCGAGATGTTGTCCGCGAGGGCTCGCATGAGGCGCTTGGCATGTTGGGGCGTTAGTAGCACGCGGGCGCGCACCTTCGCCTTGGGCACACCGGGCATCACGCGTACGAAGTCCAGCACGAACTCCGAGTTGCTGTGGGTGATGATGGCCAGGTTGCTATAGATGCCATCGGCCACCTCCTCGCTGATCTCGATGTTCAGCTGGTTCGGGCGGTTCTTGGGGTCGTTGTTCTCTGCCATGACTTCAAGAAATATGAAAGCTGAAAGCCGAAACTGGAAAAGATCCCAGTTCCGGCTTTCGACCTTCAAATTTCAGTTTTCAAGTTTCACGTTCACTCCTCGATCTCCTGCGCCGCGAGACGCTCGGACATCAATTTGGTGTATTCGTCCTTGCCGTACACGAGGTTTTTCTGGAAGCGGCGACTGCCGGTACCAGCGGGGATCAGGTGACCGACGATCACGTTCTCCTTCAGGCCCTTCAGGTTGTCCACTTTGGCGGCCACGGCGGCTTCGTTCAACACCTTGGTGGTCTCTTGGAACGACGCGGCGCTGATGAAGCTGTCCGTCTGCAATGAGGCGCGAGTGATACCCATGAGCAACTGGCGGCTGGTGGCCGGTGTCGCATGGCGGGCTTCGGCGAGCTTCATGTCCTTGCGCTTCAGCACGCTGTTCTCATCACGCAGCTTGCGCGCTGAGAGGATCTGGCCCTCCTTCAGCGTCGGACTTTCACCCGCGTTGGTGATGACCATCTTGTCGTACATGTCGTCGTTCTCCTCCATGAAGTCGGCCTTGTTCACGGCCTGCCGCTCGAGGAAGCGCGTATCGCCCGGATCCTCGATCTCCACTTTGCGCATCATCTGGCGAACGATCACTTCGAAGTGCTTGTCGTTGATCTTCACGCCCTGCATGCGGTACACCTCCTGCACTTCGTCCACGAGGTACTCCTGCACTTTGGTCGGTCCTTGGATGTCGAGGATGTCGCCCGGCGAAACAGAGCCATCGCTCAATTGCTGGCCCGCCTTGATGAAGTCGTTCTCTTGCACGAGGATGTGCTTGCTCAGCGGCACGAGGTAGTACTTGTGCTCACCGGTGCGGCTCTCCACGATGATCTCGCGGTTACCACGCTTGATCTTGCCATAGCTCACGATGCCGTCGATCTCGCTCACCACAGCAGGGTTGCTGGGGTTACGGGCTTCGAACAGCTCGGTCACACGGGGCAGACCGCCGGTGATATCACCAC
>JANMKC010000055.1:0-39901 GCA_031371785.1 Flavobacteriales bacterium
CAACGCATCACCGCCACTCACCAAGAGCACACGTAGCGAAGATGCCGTGCGGTAGGCGAAGAAGAAGTTGTCATCGAACGTGACGGGCCGATCGGTGAGGCTCACTTCGCCCCAGTGCTGGCCGGTCGCGTCATTGGTGAAGCGCAGCACGGTATCCACCGTGGCCGATGCCTCCGCAGCGAACGTGGCCAAGGCGCGTTGGCGACCGTCGATGGTCAGTTTCAAGGGTACGTTCTCCAACGCCAGTGTGCCGTAGTTGCGTATGCGCACGTGCAGCGCTTCGCTTTGTCCCAAGCGGCGCACCGGAGAGGCGAACCAGGCCGAATCGATGGTGAGGTTGGCCGCATCGTTCGGTGGGAGCGGAACGATGGTCGTGGTGGTCGAGCTGTCATTCGTCCATTTGTCCACATCGCACACGCTGCGTTGCAGATCAGTGAAGAGGAATGCGCGCTTCACCGGAGCGTCGCTGCGCGAAAGCGCTTCGCGTTGCCGTGCGAGCACCTGGCTCATCGGTCGGCTGAAGGGTCCGGTCTCCACTTGCCCGGCCGCTTCCAAGGCTTCATCGCGACCCAGCAGTACCTGCTGCCTTCCTTCGAATGCGTTGGTGATCACTTGGAACCGGTCCGTCGCCTTGAAGGCCATCACCGCGTCCTGTGCGTTCTTGCGTGCTTGATCCAGCAATCGGCCTTGGGCGTTGCTGCCGTCCATGCTCCAACTGTCATCGATGAAGAGGCTCACCGCGCGCTGTCCGGCTCTCACCGCAGCACCAGCGCGCGGCAGGTAGGGTTGCGCGAAAGCGAGCACCAGGCACGCGATCGCGAGAATGCGCGCGAGCAGTACCAGCCAATGCTTCACCTGCTTGCGCGAGCGGGTGCGCTGCGACACCTCCTGAAGGAAGCGGACGTTGGGAAAGTCGATCCGCTTGAAACGCCGGAGCTGGAAGAGGTGGATGATGACGGGAACGGCCAGCGCGGCGAGCGCCCAGAGGAAGGAAGGGAAGAGGAAGGCCATCGGCGCGCGAAGATCGCTGCTAAGGGCCAACCCGCGCGCGAACGATCGTTAAGGCCATGCGTGCCGCGCGCGAACACCGTTCATCCGTGTGCATCGGCGTTTATCAGCGTGCATCCGTGCGCGCGTTCGCGGCCAACTTGCTATGGCGGTATCCGTAGGCGAAGTAGCAACACAACCCCACCACGAGCCAGATGCTGAACCAGGTCCAATTGCTCACGGCCATACCGGTGAGCAGGTAGCAACAGCTCATCAGGCCAAGCACCGGGATCAGCGACCATTCCTTGCGGAAACTGTAGAACGCCACAACGGCACAGAGGACATAGAACACGATCATCGGTATGTTCGGCGCGAAGCCCGTGCGGCCCAGGATGCGATGGAACTGGTGCGGGTCGAACGCGACGATGAGCGCGAGTGCGAGCAATAGGAGCGCGGGCACGATGAACTTGGCGTTGATGTAGGGCAAGTGAAAACGGCCGATGGCCTTGTCGCGCTTCGGCAGCATGAGCACACCACCGCACACGAGCACGAAGGCGAACAACGTCCCGATGCTGGTGAAATCCAGGATGAAATTTTCATCAGTGAAGAAGATCGGGATACCCACGACGAGCCCCGTGACGATGGTGCTGAAGCCCGGTGTTTGGTATTTGCGGTGCAGGTGGCCGAATCGTGGCGGCAGCAGGCCATCGCGGCTCATGCTCATCCAGATGCGTGGCTGGCCGAGCTGGAAGACCAGCATCACGCTGGTCATGGCCACAACGGCGGCGAAGCTCACGATCAGCAGCATCCATTTCACACCGGTGAGCTGGAACACTTCGGCCAGTGGATCGCTCACGCCCAGCTTGGAGAACGGCACCATGCCGGTGAGCACCAGCGCGAGCAGTATGTAGAGGCCGGTGCAGATCACCAGTGACCACATCATGCTGCGTGGCAGATCGCGCTGGGGGTCCCTGCTTTCTTCCGCCAATGTGCTGACGGCATCGAACCCGATGTACGCGAAGAACACCGCGCTCACGCCGGCCATCACACCACCGAAGCCATGCGGCATGAAAGGCGTCCAGTTGTCGATGTCGATGTGCGTGGCACCTACGATGATCACCAAGGCGAGGATCGCGAGCTTCACCATCACCATGATGTTGCTGGCGTTGCGGCTCTCCTTCACGCCCACGTACACGAGTGCGGTGATCAGCGCATTGATCAGCACGGCCGGCAGATCGAAGATGATGCGCAGGGGGCCGAGCTTTGGCGCGATGTTCCACGCGCTGAGCCCTTCGCCCGCAGTGCCCGCGATCGCTGAAATATGCGCGCTCGTATAGTTCACGGTGAGCCATGCGGGCATGTGCATGCCGAACGCTTCCAGGAGATTGGTGAAGTAACCGCTCCAACTGAAAGCCACATAGATGTTGCCGATGCTGTACTCCATCAGGAGCGCCCAGCCGATGATCCACGCGAAGACCTCTCCGAAACTCACGTACGCGTACGTGTACGCACTACCGCTCACGGGCACCCGCGCTGCGAATTCAGCGTAGCACAAGGCCGTGAACCCGCAGGTGATACCGCACATGATGAAGAGCAGCAATACGCCAGGTCCGCCGCTCGCACAGGCGGTGCCCATGCTGCTGAAACTGCCCGCGCCGATGATCGCCGCGATGCCGAAGAATGTGAGATCGCGCACACCCAGCGTGCGGTGCATGCCGGAGCCGTGGCCATCGTCATCGGGTATCGGATGCCCCACGCCCGGTTCGTGCTGTTCGAGGGCACCGGCGATCGGTTTCTTGCGGAAGAGGGAGGAGAGCATGATGCAAGGATGCGCGGACAAAGTAGGTCGCACGCCTTGATCATCGGGCAACATGTGCCTGCCATAGGGCTGCGCCAACCCCTTGGATCTTTTTAACGGCAGCGCTCCAAAGCCCGCGATCGCTGGAAAAGCGATCCGGTTACATTTGACGCCCTTTGCAACGGACCACCCCATGATGAAGAGTTTCCTGGCAGGCGCAGCCCTCGTGCTGTGTGCGGCCACATTCGCGCAGAAAGGCGCATCGAACACGACAGCCCCAGCGTCCGGCTCCGATCCCGTGCTGATGACAGTGGACGGCAAGCCCGTTCCGCGCAGCGAGTTCGAGGCGATCTACAAGAAGAACAACAAGGACGCGGCCGTGACCAAGGCGGCGCTGGACGAATACCTCGACCTCTTCGTCAACTACAAGTTGAAGGTGCGCGCCGCCGAAGAGCTGGGCATGGACACCATCGGCAAGTTCAAGACGGAGCTCGATGGCTACCGCAAGCAGCTCGCGCGTCCGTACCTGATCGATCGCGAACTGAACGACGACCTGATGAAAGAAGCCTTCGATCGCAGCAACATCGAAGTGCGCGCGAGCCACATCCTCGTGCAGCTCGGTGCCGACCCCACCCCGGCGGATACGCTCGCGGCCTACAAGAAGATCATGGCCTTGCGCGATCGTGTTTCGGCGGGTGAGGACTGGGCGAGCGTGGCCAGTGGAAAGGGCGGAAGCGACGATCCGAGCGCCGCGAAGAACGGCGGCGATCTGGGCTGGTTCAGCGCGTTGCAGATGGTGTATCCGTTCGAGACGGTGGCCTACAACACGCCGAAAGGACAGATCAGCAAGCCGGTGCGCACGCGCTTCGGCTACCACATCATCAAGGTGGTGGACCGCCGACCCGCGCGCGGCCAAGTGAAAGTGGCGCACATCATGGTACGCAGCACCAGCGAGGACAGCCCGGAAAAGCAGGCCGCAGCGGAGAAGAAGATCCACGAAGTGGAAGGCCGCATCAAGAGCAACGAGCTCAGCTTCGGCGATGCCGCATTGAAATACAGTGACGACGAGAGCACCAATACCAAGGGCGGCGAACTGCCCATGTTCGGTACCGGCAAGATGATCGATGAGTTCGAGGACCAGGCATTCGCCTTGAAGAGCGACAACGACCTGAGCGCGCCGTTCAAAACGCGTTATGGCTGGCACATCATCAAGCGGCTCGAATACAAAGCGCCTCCCACCTATGATGAGGCCAAGAGCGACCTGAAGTCGAAGATCGCACGGGACAGCAGGGCTGAGATCACGCGCCGGAAATTCCTCGCGGACCTCAAGACCTCCTATCACTTCAAGTCGGACGACAAGGCGGTGAAGGCGCTTTACGCCCTGGTGGACTCCACCATCTTCCTCAAAGGCACGGTGGTCACCGATACCATGGCGAGGAAAGACGCGGTGGAAGGGCCGATCATGCACAACGGCATGAAGTACCGGCGCGAGATCAACGGCACGTTGCAAGCGGGCAAATTGTTGAACGTGCGCAGCCGGAAGTACGATGAACTGAAGACCTCACCCGAGGACACCGTGGTGGTGCGCGACGTACAGGACGGTTGGAGCTATGATCGCGCAAAAGCCAAGGGGCTCACCAAGCCGGTGTGTTCGATCGATGGACGCAACTGGAGCCAGCAGCAATTCCTCGACTATCTCGAAAGCAAGCAGAAGCACGAAACGAAGATGCCTGTGCCGCAATACATGCAGGATCGCTTCGCTTCTTATGTGGACGAGGAACTGCTCGCTTACGAGGACGGCAAGCTCGAATCGAAGTACCCCGAATTCCGCATGCTGATGAAGGAATACCGCGATGGTATCCTGCTCTTCGAACTAACGGACCAGAAAGTATGGAGCAAGGCCGTTAAGGACAGCACCGGACTGCAAGGCTACTACGACCAGCACAAGAACGACTTCCTCTATCCCGTGCGCTACGACGTGGACATATACACCTGTGCCAATGCGGACGTGGCCAAGCAGGTGCATGCCTTGTACAAGAAGGGCAAGCGCGCCAAGGAGATCGCCGATGTGCTGAACAAGACCAACACCAGCGCGCTGATCATCGAGAGCGGTCGCTTCTCCGATGAGGAGAAGCCGATGATCAAGGGCGTAACGCAGCCGGGCCTCACCGCGGACCAGATGGTGGACGGGAAGATCGTTTTCGCGGACATGAAGAAGGTAGTAGCTCCTGAACCCAAACCGCTGAACGAATCGCGCGGGCTGGTAACGGCGGCATACCAGGACCAGTTGGAGAAGGACTGGATAAAGGAACTGCGAGCGAAATACCCCGTGAAGGTGGAGCAGGATGTGCTGTACAGCATCCACTGAGGATGAAGGGAACCTCGTGTACAACGCGCATAGGAGGGGCGGCGGCGATCGCCGCCCTTCTGTTTTGCGGATGCAGGCCGGCACACGACAAGAGCGACCCTGCGGTGGCCGAGGCCTACGCTGAAAAACTCTACCGCAGCGACCTGCGGCAAGTGATCCCGCCGGACGTTGCGCACGATGATAGCGCGGCGCTCGCCCAGCGCTATATCGACAACTGGCTCCGCGAGCGCGTACTTCTGCACAAGGCCGAAGAGAACCTCACCATGGGCCAGAAGGACGTGGAACGGCAACTGCGCGAGTACCGCGGATCGCTCATCACCTATGCCTACGAACAGGCCTTGGTGAGGCAGAAGCTGGACACGAACATCAGCGCGGAGGACATTGCCGGCTACTATACCGCCAACATCAAGAATTTCGAACTGAAGGACAATATCGTTCGCGTGCGCTGGTTCAAATTGCGGGAGAACGACAAGCGCGAACTGAAAAAAGTGGAGGATCTTTGGCGCAGCGACAAGCCGGAGGACCGCCATGAGCTCGAAGTGCTCATCGCGCAGCGCGGATCCACCATCACCGACACGCACGACGCTTGGATGCCGTTCACCGAACTGCAGCAGCAGGTGCCACTACGCCCCGACAATCCCACCGATTGGATACCCCGCCAGACCAAGGTGATCACCAGTGACAGCGTGGGTACCTATTACGTGGACTTCGTGGAGCAGCGCTTGAAGGACAGCACCTCGCCACTGGACCTGGTACACGCCGAGATCCGTTCCATTCTCATCAACCAACGCAAGCTCCGCCTCATCGAGCGGATGCGTGAAGACCTGTTCCAAGATGCACTTGCGAAAAAAGATGCGCGCCTGCTCTAACGCCCTTGCGCTCATCGCCATACTACTGCGATGCGGTCTTATGGCCCAGACCGGAGCGCCCGCACCCACGGGCCAGGTGATCGATCGGGTGATCGCCAACGTGGCCGGGCGCATCGTATTGTACAGCGAATTGGCGGGCCATCTCGAACAGGCGCGACAGGGCGGGGAGAAGGTGAGTGATGCCACGGCATGCACCGAACTGGAGGACCTGCTCTACCAGCAATTGCTCCTGGAGCAGGCCCGCATCGACAGCGTGCTGCCGGACGAGAAACAAGTGGACGCCGAACTTGACCGGCGTATCCGCTACTTTGAACAGCAGATCGGCGGGCGCGAAGCCTTGGAGAAATTCTACGGTAAACGGATCGAGCAGATCAAGGCCGATTTCCGCGACCAGGTCGCGGACCAGTTGCTCACCCAGCAGATGCAACAGAAGATCGTAGGCGAGCACCGCGTTACGCCGAAGGAAGTGGAACGCTTCTACAAGGCGATCCCCAAGGACAGCCTGCCGTTCATCAATGCGGGAGTGGAATTTTCACGCATCGTGAAATTCGCGCGGCCCAGCGATGCGGAGGACCGCCGTGTGAAGAAGAAGTTGGAGGACCTGCGTGAAGGCATTGTGAACGGCAGCAAGGATTTCTCGGCAATGGCCACCATCTACAGCGACGATCCGGGATCAGCGGCCAAAGGAGGTGAGCTGGGCATGGTGCCGCAGGGCGCGATGGTGCCAGAGTTCGATGCGGTCGCATTGAGCCTGAAGGACGGCGAAGTGAGCCAGGTGTTCAAGACCCAGTACGGCTACCACATCATGCAGATGGTGGAGCGCCGTGGTGAGCAGTACAACGCGCGGCACATCCTGCTGAAGCCGAAGACCACGAGCGACGACCTGCACGAGGCGAAAGCCTTTCTCGATAGCGTGGCCACCTTGGTGCGCGACGGGAAGATCAGCTTCGCGAAAGCCGCCACCGAGCTGAACGACGACGAGGATACCAAGGGCAGCAACGGCGTTGTTATCGAGCCCAACAACAACAGCCCGCGATGGGCCACCGGCGATCTCGACCAGCAGACCTTCTTCGTCCTGGACAAACTCTCCGTGGGAAGCATCAGCGAGGCACAGTCTTTCGAAGAGGCGGCAGGCGACAAAGGCTACCGCTTGCTGATGCTCACCAAGCGCACCGAGCCGCACACCATGGACCTGGTGCAGGATTATCCCTTGGTGGCCGAAGCCGCGGAGAACCAGACCAAGCAGAAGACGGTGGATGATTGGGTACGCGAAAAACTCAGTGGCATCTATGTGCGCATCATTCCGGACTATGCGGGATGTCCCTTCAAGCACCAGTGGATCAAACCGCCAAGCGCACAGTGACCCGCCTTCCGAGCCCGGCCACTTCATCTTTCTTTGCACCCCCGAAAACCAACGAACATGATCGAAAGGACCAGTGATGCACGCGCGGTGGAGGATTTCGGCACGAAGTACCGCCTGCTGAAAGCGGAGGTGCAAAAGGCGATCATCGGCCAGGAGCAGGTGATCGACGACGTGCTGATCGCGATCTTCAGCCGCGGCCATGGCCTGCTTGTGGGTGTACCGGGCCTGGCGAAGACACTGCTTGTGAGCACAGTGGGCCGCGCGCTCGGCCTGGCGTTCAACCGCATCCAGTTCACGCCTGACCTCATGCCGAGCGACATCATCGGGGCGGAGATACTGGACCAGGACCGGCAGTTCAAGTTCATCAAAGGGCCCATCTTCGCCAATATCGTCCTTGCGGACGAGATCAACCGCACACCGCCGAAGACGCAAGCCGCACTGCTGGAGGCCATGCAGGAGAAATCGGTAACCGCTGCGGGGCGCACATGGCCTTTGCCGGAACCCTTCTTCGTGCTGGCCACGCAGAACCCCATCGAACAGGAGGGAACGTATCCGCTCCCGGAAGCACAGCTCGACCGTTTCATGTTCAACATACAAGTGGACTATCCGAGCTACCAGGAGGAACTCGCCGTGGTGAAAGCCACCACCGGCGATGTGCTCCCCGATGTGCGGCCTGTGCTCAGCGCGGAAGAGATCCAGTTCTATCAAGGCCTGGTGCGACGCATCCCCGTGGCTGACAACGTGGTGGAATATGCCGTGAAGCTCGCCTCGCGCACGCGCCCCGGAAATGATGGCGCGCCGGGTATCATCAATGACCACATCAGCTGGGGTGCGGGTCCGCGGGCCAGCCAGTTCCTGGTCATCGGCGCGAAATGCCATGCGCTTACCAAAGGAAAGTTCAGCCCCGACATTGAGGATGTGCAGGCCGTGGCCAAGCCAATCCTGCGGCACCGCTTGGTGCGCAACTACAAGGCGGAAGCTGAAGGGGTGACCGTGGACCGGATCGTGGAAGAGGTTCTCTGAGCGGGCTGTTCATTTCTTGGCGGGCGCACGCTTGGGGATCGGTCTACTTTTGTTCTTGGCCCTGCCAGAAACCGCAACATGAAGCACATCCTACGCACCCTTTTCTTCGCGCTCCCGTCCGCTTGGTCGACCTGCGTATGCGCGCAGACCCATATTGACATCGCGCTGGTTCCCGGCCAGAACAATGACATCGAGGTGCGCGGCAGGACAGATGCGGATTTCGATGGCGTCTTCGCGGGCCTGACGTTCACCGTTCGATGGAGCAGTTCTTCGGGAGCCGATCTGGGATCAGTGCAACAGGTCGCGCAAATGCAGGACATCATCCCCATCGGCCACAGTGGCCCCGAACAGGTCGATGGCCCTTACCGCTACCAGATCTATGTTGGTTTTGGGTTCAGTGCGATCTCGGACATTCCGGCGGTTCTTCAAGCCAATACAGAATTCGTGCTTTGCAACATCCCTGTGCTGAACGCTACGGACGTCTTCTCCATCGTGAACGACAGCTGGACCCAATCGAACAACGGCAACTTTTTCGCATCCTTCAACGGGACGGATGCAACCGGTGTGATCTATGAGGTGAGCACCGGTATACCGCAGAGCCCTGCGGCAGGAGCGATATTCGGTGTTTGGCCGAACCCGGTGGTGGATGATGCCGTCGTCACACTCAACTTGGGAAACGCGAACAATGCCGAGTTGGATCTGGTCGATGCTGCCGGGAAGCAAGTGTGGCAGCATCACCTCTTGAACGTATACGGTCTGGTGCGTGAGCCGATGGATCTCTCGCATGTGGATGCTGGCGTGTACCTGTTGCGATTGCGTGCGGAGAAGGACATGCGCACGTTGCGGGTCGTTAAGAAGTAGTGCTTCCATAGTATCCTGCCAGTTCCACCGAAGAAGCGAAGCAGGAGACAAGAGCTCGCTTAATGCGGGGATCGAGAGGGATCGTTCGAAGACTTACTTTCATCCGCCTTCCAAACCTGCTCCCATGTTCCGTTGTTCCACGCTCATCGTAGTTGCCGCTTTCACGATAGGCGCGCAAGCGCAATGCGTCACCACCTATCCGTCCGCGGAGCCCTTCACCTCATTCACGGTGGGCACGCCCGGCACGTTGGCGAACAACTGGACGAATCTTGCTGGCGATGATCTCGATTGGTGGGCGGATGACAACGGCACCCCCACAGCGAGCACCGGACCGATCGGTGATCACACCACCTACAACACGGCGGGCAAATACATGTTCGTCTCGGCCGCCGCCGCAGGAACAACGCCGAACAAGAGCGCGATGCTGCAGTCACCGTGCTACAGTCTCACCGCATTGACCAACCCGTTCCTCACCTTCTGGTACCACATGAAAGGCACGCAGATGGGAACGCTCTACCTGGACCTGAACGTGAACGGCGTGGTGACGCAGAACCTCTGGAGCGCGAGCGGCGATCAGGGCGACTTCTGGAAGCAGGGCTACCTGAACCTGTCCGCGTATTCCACGCAAACGAACCTGCGCTTGCGATTCCGCGTCGTGACGGGATCCGGCGTGTTGAGCGATATCGCGATCGATGACGTGACCGTGCAGAGCCTGGTGCCGGTGTATGGTTGCACTGAAGCGACCGCGAGCAACTACAGTGCTGGCGCGAACGTGAACAATGGCACATGCAGCTATGCATGCGGCACCGGCTACAAGCGGGTGCGGATCGATGTCGTTGCGGACAACTACCCCGGCGAGATGAGCTGGAACCTCACGAACGCGAACACGAACGCCGTGCTGGCCAGCGGCACCACTATGGGCACATCGCTCTGCGTACCGACCGGCACGTGCATGACCTTCAACATGCTTGATGCGTATGGTGATGGCATCTGTTGTGGATATGGCAATGGGGCCTATTCGCTCTACTATGATGGTGCGCTCGTTTCCACGAACGGCGCGTACGGCGCGGGTGACCACATCTCCTTCAACTGTTCGCCCGGCTATGCGTGCAGCACTGCGCTCACTGCTGTTGCCGGTACGGTGTACACCACACCCACGATCGAAGCATGGTACAACTTCACGCCTACCGCCACGGGATCCTACACCATCACCACCTGCGGACTGAACACCTGCGATACCAAGTTGTGGATGTACGACAACGCCACATGCGGGGCCATCACGTTGAGCAGCGGTTTGGAAGGCGCGACCTATGCCAGCGATGACCTTGGTGGTTGTGGCCTTCAGGCGGTGATCACCGCGAACCTGCCAGCGAACCAGCTGTATCATCTTCGTGCGGGTACGAACAATGGGAGCTGCACCACGGCGCGGTTCCAGATCATCTACAATGGCCCTGCGGTGGGTTGTATGAACACGGTGTCGTGCAACTATGACCCGCTGGCGACGGTAGCCTGCACCAATTGCTGCCTCGCGCAAGGCGATCCGAACTGCCCGCCCGGTCCCGACCTCCAGATGGATCAGCCTACGCTACAGGGCAGCCTTTCGCTCAGCACAGTGAACATCACCGATGCGTGCGCGCCTGCGGAAGGATGCGTGAAAGCGATGGGCACACGCTATGTGTTGAAGTTCAGCACGCGGATCAACAACATCGGGCAAACGGATTATTATATCGGTTCACCCAGCGCGAATCCCGGCATGTTCAGCACAGCGAACTGCCATGGGCACGCGCACTATCAAGGCTATGCCGACTACGTGCTCTTCGACCAGACGGGCCATGCGATACCGGTGGGGTTCAAGAACGGGTTCTGTGTGATCGATGTCGGCTGTCCGAACGGGACCGCGCACTATGGTTGCAGCAACATGGGCATCAGCAAAGGCTGCTATGACCAGTACGGCACCGGCACCACCTGCAACTGGATCGACATCACTGACGTTGCGGCCGGCACCTACACATTGGTGCTGCGAACGAACTGGAGCCATCGCCCGGACGCGCTCAACCGCTACGAGACGAACTACCTGAACAACTATGCGCAGGTGTGCGTCAACATCACGCGCGATGGGAACAACGTACCGTCGTTCAGCATCGTGACCAGTTGTCCTATCTGGACCGATTGCCTCGGCGTGCCGTACGGCGATGCGCGGCTGGATTGCTATGGAACGTGCGCGGGTACGACGAAGTCCGGCGACCTCAGCAACAACAGCACGCAGGACATGCCCGATGCGCAGGTGTACGTCCAGGGCATCCTCGGAAATGATGTGGGCACAACGGTCTGCACGGATCTCAACAACGACGCGCGCATCTCCGTGACCGATGCCGCGCTGATGGTGAATTGCTACACGCAACGCGATGCGTACGAGGCCACAGGTCCCTTCATCCACTATCACCCGTGGTGCGAATTCCCACGCGGCTATGTGAGCAGTACGGATACGGCACGCCTTACGATCAGCGCCTTCGATCCGGTGGCGAAAACCGTGGATATCGCGATCAAGAACAGTACCTGCCGCGTGATGGGCTATGAGTTCAGCATGAGCGGCCTCACGATCCAGACGGTGGACAACCTGGTGCCGAGCTTCACCGGTGACATCACCATGAGCACCACGCTTGGCGGAACGAAAGTGATCGGCCTGAGCTACGTGGACACGAGCATGGCGAAGAACAGTTCGTTCACGCCGCTGTGCAGGATCCACTACGTGAACATCACCGGTGCGCAGATCTGCATCAACAGCATCAGCGACATCGTGAACAAGGACGCCAATAATATCGTGACGGGCATCGTGGCCGGATGCGTAAGCGTGCCGAACACGATAACGCTGAACCTGAAGGCGTGGCTCGAAGGCCCGTACGACAGCAATGCCTTGTTGATGCGGGATGATCTGCGCTCACCCCTCGTGATCCCTGTAACGGAACCCTATACGGCTGCGGGCTTTGCACAAGCGGGCGGCGGCGGCGGCGAGGCCGTTGCGGCCAGCGTGTTCAACACCACCGGCAACAATGCGATCGTGGATTGGGTGCTGGTGGAACTGCGCAACGCCAACACGCCCTCGCAGATCGTATCCACGCGCAGTGCGCTCATCCAGCGGGACGGCGATGTTGTAGCGCTCAATGGCGTGAGCCCCGTTGTGGTGAACGCGGCATCCGGGAACTACTATGTCGCCTTGCGGCACCGGAACCACCTGGGCGTCATGACGGCAGCACCGGTATCATTGAGCGGAGCGGCGGCCACGGTGGACTTCCGAACCGCGGCCATGGCGACGTACGGTACGGTGGCGCGGAAGGACATCAATGGCGCACAGGCGCTCTGGGCTGGCAACGTGTTCCTGGATGGCGCGGTGAAGTACACTGGGACGAACAACGATCGCGACCCGATCCTCACGGTTATCGGCGGCACGGTACCCACCAATTCCGTCGCCGGTTACTATCGGGAGGACGTGAACCTGAGCGGCGTGGTGAAATACACCGGTACCTCCAATGATCGCGATCCGATACTGTTGAACATCGGCGGTACGGTGCCGAACTCCACGAAGTTGGAACAGCTGCCATAATGGATGATCCACGGAACACGGATCAAGACCTGCCGATCCGTTGCAAGCAAGCCTTCGTGGGATCCATCGACCGATCGGGCATTGACGCCCTTCACCGCACGCGTCTACTTTCGCCCACCCATTCCGATCCACATGAAGATGCTCTTGCACGCCCTCGGCGGGTGCCTCTTGCTGCTCTCCGCTCAAGGAACCCTGGCGCAAACGTTCACGCTCGGGACGAGCGCGCTTGCGAACACCAATGCCCACAGTGGCGGGTGCATGGGCGTGGCCGATATGGACCATGACGGCTACGATGATGTGATCCTGCTCGACCAGAGCAATCACTTGTACATCGAATATCAAGCGGCGAACGGCACCTATACCAGCTTCGACTACGGTGTGGTTTCTTCAGCGCAGCAATGGGGCATGGCCGCCGGCGATGTGGGCAACGATGGCCATTCGGACGTTTTTACCGGAGGCAACTACGATGGCGCGCACCTGGTGCGCATCACCAGCAGGGGCGTGTACACCAACACGAACATCGATGCGGGCAACACCCTGTTCATGCAGTGCAACAACATCGCCGACATCAACAACGATGGATGGCCCGATGCCTTCGGTTGCCATGATGATGGTGCACCGCACATCTGGATGAACAATGGATCGGGCACGCTCGCCTACAACAGCAGCTACATCAACTTCGCCACCACGCCGAGCAGCGACATGAGCGGGAATTACGGCAGCGTATGGACCGACTTCGACAACGACGGCGATCTCGATCTGTACATCACCCATTGCCGCCAGGGGGTCAGCGATCCCAATGATCCACGGCGCTGGAACCGGTTGTTCGTCAATGATGGGACGAACCATTACACCGATCAAGCGGCCACCTACGGTCTACAGGATCGCCATGAGAGCTGGACGACCGATTTCGGCGACATCGACAATGACGGTGATCTGGACGCGATCATCACCAATGATGACATCACGATACAGTTGTTCAAGAACGACGGCACGGCCCACTTCACGGAGTTCACCACAGGCAGCGGATTGGAGGTCACCGGGTTCTTCCTGCAAGAGAAGATGGAGGACTTCGACAATGATGGCTTCCTCGATCTGCTCACCGCCGGTGGGGACTATTATTTCCATGGCAATGGCAACGGTACGTTCACCCAGGTATCCAACTACCTGCCCCATCCTACGGGCACACCGGCGCTGCACTCCATGGGCATCGGCGACCTGAACCACGATGGTTTCATCGACATCTACGCGAGCTATGGAGGCGGCTATGTATCGCCCAGTTCAAGCCACCGGGACGAACTGTACGTGAACAACGGGAATACGAACCACTGGCTCAACTTCAACCTGCGAGGCAAAACGAGCAACCGCGACGCGCTCGGTGCACGCGTCACGCTCTACGGTCCATGGGGCAAGCAGATCCGCGAGGTGCGCGGTGGTGAGAGCTATGGTATCGTCACTTCCTTCACCTGCCACTTCGGCATCGGCGCGAACCTGAAGGCGGATTCCGCGATCGTTCGCTGGCCATCCGGTGTGAAGGACACATACCGGAACATCGCGGCCAACCAGTGGGTGAGCGTTACGGAGAATGAAACGCACCAGGCCTTGGTGGCATTGAAGGTGATGCTCGAAGGACCCTTCAATACCGGCACAGGCACGATGGGCGATGGCTTGAGGAGCGCGTCGCTGATCCCATCCGTGCAACCCTACACCGCGCTCGGCCTGAACCTCATTGGCAACAGTATCCAGAACCTGGCCCCATCGATCCTGAGCGTCACTGGAGCGAACGCGATCGTGGATTGGGTCTGGGTGGAACTTCGGGACAAGACCACCCCGACCACCATCGTACGCGCCAAGGTGGCACTCGTACAGCGCGATGGTGATGTGGTGGAAGTGGATGGTGTGACACCGATCTGGTTCGGAATGCCTGCGGATCAGTATGGCGTGGCGGTGCGGCACCGCATACACCTGGGTTGCATGACAGCGACCGCCGTAGCGTTAAGCGGAACTTCCGCGACGGTGAATTTTACGCTGGCGGGCACGGCCACTTGGGGCACTGCGGCACGCAAGGACGTGAACGGCACCCAGGTTCTATGGGGCGGGAACAGTTACCACGATACATCCTTGAAATATACGGGTGCGAACAACGATCGCGACCCGATCCTTGTGCGTGTGGGCGGCACGGTGCCTACCAACTCGGTGCCCGGCTACTATTCCGAGGATGTGAACATGGATGGCACGACACGATACACCGGCAACGGCAACGACCGTGATCCGATCCTGGTGAACATTGGCGGAACCACGCCAACCAACATCCGGGCAGAGCAACTGCCCTGAGGAACGATCCCATCACGATGGCGATCGCGGACAGGCATTGGTCTGGCATTAGCATCATCCCATCGGATCGATGATGATCATTGTGCGCTGGGAACTATCCTTGGGGTCCCCGCACACATTCTCATGAGATCTTTCCGCTTCTTGCTGTTCCCGATAGTACTGTTATTGTCACCACTAGCCGTGAGCGCCCAGTGCGGTGCAGGTGAGGTGAGCGTGACGATCAACGTCCATACCGATGATTTCGGCTATGAGAGCTACTGGCAGTTGGTACCGACCGGGAACTCATGCGGGGTAGGAACGATCTATGCCGCCGGAAATGATTCGGTGGGTTGCGATGGCGGGGCTTTGCAGCTTCAGCACATGGGCGGCTATGGGAACAACCTCACTATCAGCGAGGGTCCTTTCTGTTTGACAGACGGAGGTAGCTACGATCTTATTGCCATTGATGATTGGGGTGATAGTGGACCCGTGTACGATGTGCTCATCAATGGGATCAGTGCCTACCAGTTCGCCACCTTGGGTGGGCTGCAGGTGAACAGCTTCATCGCGCAATTACCCCCTGCGCGCGACATGTCAGTGACCGCATTGACCACTTCCCTGTATGCCCATGTGGGAGACAATATCGCAGTGCGCGGCGTGATCAAGAACGTCGGCTCTACGGACATAACGACCTTCGATCTGTCATACAAGGTGGACGATGGAGCGCCGGTAACGGCACCGATCAATGGTGTCACTATCGCGCCCGGCAGCACTTACGAATTCACACATCCCACGGCCTTCGTTCCGGTCGGCACCGGCGATCATACCCTCACGGTGTGGGCCAGCGGTGTGAACGGGAACATGGATATGAACACAGCGAACGACATGATGTCATCCCAGCATGTGATCAGCCCTGCCATACCTGATCTCGCTGGATTGTACTTGGCGGTTCCGCCATTGGTGACCGTAGTAGCCAATAGCGATCAGGATATCGCCATCCCTCGTGACCTGGCGTTCCATCCGGATGCGACGCGCAATGAATTGTGGGTGATCAACAAGGAGACCGAGGATTTCGGCGGAAGTACTGTCACGTTCTATCATCCTGACGGAACGGACATGACCTTCGATTGGCGGCACGATCAGAACGCATGGCATTTCATGAGCCTGCCGACGGGCATCGCCATGGGCGACAACAATTGCTTCGCCACTTGCCCCGGCGTGTTCGACGCCAACCACAATGGTGGGGACCCCTTCACTGGTCCTACTCTCTGGAGCGCGGACACCGCGATCTATGCCCGTTTCTATGGAGGACTGGGCAGCCACTTGGACATGCTGCATGTGGACCCCAACAGCCAGGGCATCGCGCACGATCATTGGAACCGCTATTGGGTGGTGGACGGGTTCCGTGGGGATATCGTCATGAACGACTTCCGCGCGGACCATGGACCGGGCAACGACTACCATGGTGATGCGATCATAAAGCGATACGCTGATTTCAGCATCACCAAGGATCCGAACGATCACGTGGTGAGCCATGATGTGCTGGACAAGCGGAACGGGTGGCTCTACGTGGTGGACTTCGGAGGCCAGCGCGTGCTGCGGATGAACACGAATACCGGTTCAGTGAGCGGCCCCGGCCTCTATGGACCCTGGGAGAATTATGTGGATTACTCGATGGTGACCGGCTATGATTGGGATGCGATCATCACTACGGGCTTGATCGAACCCTCAGGAATCGAACTGGTCGGTGATCACCTGTATGTGAGCGACCATGCCAATGGGGACATCATCATTTATGACATCAGCGCTCCGAACACCCCCGAGCTCGGCCGCATCCACACGGATCTTCCGGGCCTGATGGGGATCACCGTCGGGCCGGATGGTCGAATCTGGGGCGTGAACGCTACTTACTCCGAACTGCTGCGCATCGATCCACAAACCTCAACGTCCGCGACCGCCGCGCAGAGGAACGATATGCCACGTTGCTGGCCCAACCCGGCCGACGAGCGGTTGATCGTGGAACTTCCAGCGGATCTCCCGACGAGCGCGCACTATGCGCTTCGCGATCCAGCAGGTCGCACGGTGATCGAAGGAGCGATACAAGGACGCGTGGATCAATTGTCGGTCAGCACCTTGACGTCCGGGACGTATTCCTTGGAAATTCGCGCCGCTTCCATGCGACTATCGACCAACGTTGTGGTGATGCACTGACCTGAATGTTGCCTTCCGCCCACGTTATCAGAAGGATCGCGTCCCCCACGCTGTGGTGCATTGCAAGCCTCCTGAACGCGCAAACGTGGGATGTCTTCGACATGAACAGCGCTGGCTTTCCGAGCAACACCGTGACGGACATCGCCGTCGACAGCCAGGACAATGTGTGGGTCGGGACCGATTTCGGTTTGTGCAAGTATGATGGCACCAACTGGACCATCTATCAGGACAGCAATTCCGGCTTGCCGGACAACCTGATCAATACGTTGTCCATCGACAGTCTCGATCGCCTTTGGATCGGAACCGTGCTTCATGGCGTTGTGGTCTATGACGGAAGCACTTGGCAGAACTACAACACATTGAATTCGCCACTGCCGGACAACGAGATCAAGTGCATCACCTTGGACTATCGCGGTTGGGCATGGATCGGAACCTATGTCGGTCTGGCATGCTTCACCGGCCAGGAATGGCGCATCTACAATGATTCCGACACAAGCTACGCAGGTCTTCGGCTGAACGGCAATGTGATCGAGGATGTGGCGGTTCGACCGGATGGATTGGTGGCCGTGGGTACGTTGAACTATGGTTTTCATTACCTCACCGACACGAGTGTGTTCGTGTATGCGAGCTATTTCAATTTGTTCCCTGACAATACGCAGACAGGCGTGGCCATCGACACAGTGCATGATGAGCGCTGGCTCACGTGCCCGGCCGGAGGGTTGTTGCGCCAAGGAGGGGACTGGCACGGAGGCCCGTGGTTCCAATACACGACGCAGAATTCGGGGATCCCTACCAATACACTGCTCTGCATCACCATGGATGATGAGGGCCTTCCATGGATGGGTGGTTCGCTCGCAGGAGTTATCCGAAGGAATGCGAACGGCTCATTCACCACCTTCACGACAGCTAATTCCGACCTTCCGGACAATACTATCCCGACACTCGCATTCGCACACAACGGTGATCTGTGGGTGGGTACGTACTACGGAGGAGCCGCGCGGTTGCGGTTCACCACCGCACAGCGCGAGCGGAGCGGAGGTCCTGATGTGACCGCTTACCCGGTCCCGACCGATGATCACGTCCATGTGCAATGGGGATGGTCCAATGGGCCGGTACAGTGGGAACTCCATGATCCGCAGGGCCGACAACTGTCGCATGGAGAAGCAGCGCGGTCGGCAGCGATCGACATCGATCTTGGGGACTATGCGGCTGGCGGTTACCTGCTGAGATCCCACGACCTCACGAATGTTGCCGTTACGCGCCTGGTGAAGCGATGAGATCACAGCTTGACCGGTGTCGTGCGCAGCGGCTATTTTTGACGGCCTTGCTCGTTCCTACACCAATATCTTTCTACATGATGAAGTACTTCGCACACACGGTTGGTGCCACCGTCCTGTTTCTGACGTTCTCGCTGCACGCGCAAGGTCAATGCAGCACGACGCAGGCGAACACTTGCGCTTGCCTGTCGAACGGCGCAACGAATTGCGATCTCTACCCGGACATCATGATCTCCTGGCAAGCGCTACAGACCTACAGTAATGGACCGAGCGAGTATGCGATCAATGACGCCAGCAACGCGGGCCGGTTGAGAGTGACCGGAGCGACGCCCAACGTCGGCCACGGACCCCTCGAAGTGCGGGGTGTGGACGCCGCAGGTGATCGACGTTACATCTGTGGTACGGATACATTCGTGTACCATAACATATCGAGCAATATGGGTTTCACTTGTCTGAACGGGTACAACCCAAGGCAGGTCCTCTATCAGCGGATCTACCACAAGAACGGGAACGCGATGACCTACAATGATATCAAGCGCGGTTCCATGACCTACCACGCTGGCCATGGGCACTATCACATCGACGACTGGACAACGATGACGCTGAGGCTTGCCCAACCCGGTGTAAGCGACCCGCGCCAATGGCCGGTGGTGGCTACCGGTGGGAAACTGGGATTCTGCCTCATCAACCTGTTCACATGCAGCGGTAGTTCTGGTTTCTGCCGCACATCGAACGTGTACAATCAAGGAACCACCCTGCTGAACACGGACTTCGGGAACAACTACCAACTGGGTGACCATTGGACCAGCTGCGGGGACGACGCCCAAGGGATCGATGTGGGCAAAGGGGACATTTATGATGAGAGCCTGCAAGGCATGTGGATCAATCTGTTCCCAGGTCTTTGCAACGGCCAGTATTACATCGTGGCCCAGGTGGACCCCACCAACAATTTCATCGAGGAGAACGAGGACAACAACTGGACCTCCATTCCTTTCACCCTTGCGTTGCAGACCGCTGCCAATTCTGGCGGAACAGCGAACATCACGTGCAGCGGTCGGAGCGTAATAGCTCCAGGGGGAACACGAACGCTCACCGCCTCACCGGGTACGGCTTACAACTGGTCCACAGGAGGAACAGCACAGAGCATCGTTGTGAGTGCGGCGGGAACTTATTCATGCACCGTTACCTGTCCCTGCGGATCATTGTCAACGCCTTCCATCACCTTGACAGCACTTGCGGCCCCACTTGCGCCCACGGGCACAGGTGCCACGATCAATGCGCCCGGCACCGCGAATTTGAGCGCGACGGGCACCGACCTCCATTGGTTCGATGCGCTTTCTGGAGGAACACAAGCGGGAACCGGAAACAACTTCACCACGCCGACGATCTCCGCAACAACGAACTATTGGGTAGAGGACCGCACCACATCCGCAGGAGTGAACCTGCACGCCTCGAAAACCGACAACAGCGGGGGGGGAGCATACTTGAGCGAGCGCCAATGGATGTACTTTGATGCCACGCAGCCTTTCAAACTGACCTCCTTCAAGGTCTATGCGAATTCATTCGGGTTGAGGCATTTCGCGCTGGCGGACCGACTTGGGAACCTTATCGCCGAGAAGTACATCGAGATCCCCAGT
Source organism: Flavobacteriales bacterium (assembly GCA_031371785.1). Taxonomy (GTDB): domain Bacteria; phylum Bacteroidota; class Bacteroidia; order Flavobacteriales_F; family PHOS-HE28; genus PHOS-HE28. The sequence continues at coordinate 20,309 of JANMKC010000055.1, forward strand.
GGACCAAGCACCATTACGGTCAACTGGAATGTTCCCGTTGGCACGCGCCACCAGATCACCTGCTATGACGAAGGTGCAACGAGCAGCGGCACGGAAGTCCAGATAATCGACCTCTGGTACAACAACGCCACGGTGAGCTATCCTTACGCGATCGGCACCATGGGGTCCATCACCGGATCTTCGGGAGGATCGACCAAGTACTACTACCTGTATGATTGGGTGGTCGCTACGGATGATGTGGTAGCCGCGAGCGCACGCACGCAGGTGACGGCCACCGTGCAACAGCTGGTGGCGCTCACCATGAACGTGAAACTTGAAGGACCGTTCGACCAGAACACAGGGATCATGAATGATGACCTTCGCGTCGCCGGGCTGATCCCGCCTGGCGAACCGTACACCGGTCTCGGATTCGCACAGGTCGCCGGAGGTGGAGGGGAAACGATCAGCGGCACGCCATTGAGCACCACCGGGAACGACGCGATCGTGGACTGGGTGCGGTTGGAGCTTCGCTCCGCACCATCGCCCAACATCATTGTCGCCACTCGCCAAGGGTTGTTGCAACGCGATGGCGATGTGGTATCGGCCAACGGATCCGGGCCCATCAGCTTCAACGTGGGAGCGGGCAACTATTATGTGGCGGTGCGTCATAGGAACCACTTGGGTTGCATGACTTCGACAGCGATAGCATTGAGCCAGACACCCGTTGCGTTGAACATGGCAAGCGCAGCCACCGCAACTTGGGGAACCAGCGCCCGCAAAGCCATAGGCAGCGTGATGGCATTGTGGATGGGCAACACCTTGCTCGATGGCCAGTTGAAATACACAGGCACCGGGAACGACCGGGACCCGATCCTGATCGCGATCGGCAGTACGGTACCCACGGCCACCGTGGCCGGTTACCAGGTTTCGGACTGCAACCTTGACGGTGTAGTGAAATACACCGGGATGAGCAATGACCGTGACCCCATTCTGGTGAACATAGGGAGCACGGTGCCGACAAATACACTCCTTGAACAATTACCCTGAGCGAATACAGAAAGTTCCTTGTTACCTTGGCGACCCTTACCCGAAACCCGAAAGACCCAAACCTGAGCAACATGATGAAGTTCAACCCTCGGAACTGGAAAGGCCTGATCCTTGGCCTGTCCAGTACCCTACTCGGCATAGGCAGTGCCATGGCCCAGAACCCCACTTCGGTGGATATAGACCTTGTACAGAACAGCAACCTGTCGCGTTTGGAAGTAAGGGTCAGGGCCAATGGCCAGATGTTCGGCGATGTCATGAGCGCGTTGACCTTCACAGTGCGTTCCTCGGCATCCGCGCCGGACTCCTTGGCAAGCAGGGTGGTCAGTTGTATTGGTTCGCCCTTCACGCCGGTAGCAACCGTGGTCACTGGTGGTTTCAAGTACCGCACCTACAATGGATTCAGTTCGGACCTGCTGAGTGACGATGGTTGTCCTTGGCCTGCGGACACATGGGTAACGATAGGGACCATATTGGTGACCAACGTGACCGGGTGCAAGACCTTCCAGATCGTAAACGATGCCTATACGGCCGGGAACAACCGCAACTACTTCGTTTCGCTTGGTGGGATCAACAAGACCGGGGTTATCGAACCTACGGCTGTGGATATCGGATTGGGAGCCACCTGCGATGACGGGAATGCGAACACCACGGGCGATGTATACACGGCGAACTGCGTATGTGCGGGTACGCAATCTTGCACGCCTCCATCCGCTGTTGTTCCCACGAGCAACAGTCCCATTTGCGCAGGCAGCACGCTCAACCTCAACGTTACCTTTTCAGGTTCCACAGCCACTGGTTTCCTATGGACAGGAACGGGAACCTTCAGCCCAAGCAACACAGTTCAAAACCCCACCGTGACAGGAGCGGCCGGTGGTACTTATGGTGTCACTGTAACGAACGCTTGTGGCAATGCTTCGGGGAATACTTCGGTAACGGTGAACCAAGCGGCGAACGCTGGTAGCAACGGCACAAAAGTCTTCTGTAGCAATGGTGCCGCAGCGAACTTGTTCAGCTCCTTGGGCGGTTCGCCAGCAGCAGGCGGCACATGGACGCCGGCAGGTCTGACGGGCGGTAGTCTGGGGACCTTCACCCCTGGCACGAACACGGCCCAGACCTACACCTACACAGTGACGGGCACGGCACCTTGCGCGAACGCGACAGCGACGGTAGCGGTAACGGTGAACCAAGCCGCGAACGCTGGTGGCAACGGATCGATCACCCTGTGCAGCAGCGGAGCGCCGGTGAACCTGTTCAGTTCCTTGGGCGGTTCGCCATCAGCCGGCGGCACATGGACACCGGCAGGTCTGACGGGCGGTAGCTTGGGGACCTTCACGCCGGGCACGAACACGGCCCAGACCTACACCTACACAGTGACGGGCACGGCACCTTGAGCGAACGCGACAGCGACGGTGGCGGTAACGGTGAACCAAGCGGCGAACGCTGGTAGCAATGGCACCTTGTCGATCTGTAGCACTGGCACGGCGGTGAATCTTGTGAACCAACTGAACGGGACACCACAAGCCGGTGGAACTTGGTCTGGTCCAAGTACCGTGGTGAACAACCAGTACGACCCGACGACAATGAATCAGGGTACGTACACCTATACGGTGGCGGGCGTTGCGCCATGCACGAACGCGAGCGCACAAGTGGTTGTCACCGAAACAACCTCGACCACGTGGTATCAGGATCTGGACGGTGATGGCTTCGGCGATCCCAACAGTTCAACGCAGTCCTGCAACCAGCCACTTGGTTATGTGGACAACAACAACGACCTGTGTCCCTCTGATATCAACAAGATCGCGCCGGGCCAGTGCGGCTGCGGAGTAGCGGATACGGATACGGATGGTGATGGCACCGCCAACTGCAATGACGGCTGTCCGAACGATCCGCTCAAGATCGCCCCAGGTCTGTGTGGTTGCGGCAATATTGAACACGCGAACGGAAGCGCTTGCAGTGATGGAAATCCATGTACGTTGAATGACACGTACCAGAACTGTGTCTGCGTTTCAGGCACCACCTCGCCCGATAGCGATGGTGACGGCACCTGCGATGCGATCGACGGATGCCCGAACGACCCTCTGAAGACCGCACCGGGTCTTTGCGGTTGCGGCAATGTGGACCACGCGAACGGCACTTCTTGCAGCGATGGCGATCCATGCACGCTGAATGACACGTACCAGAACTGTGTCTGCGTTTCAGGCACCACCTCGCCCGATAGCGATGGTGACGGTACCTGCGATGCGATCGATGGTTGCCCCACCGATCCGTTGAAGATCGCGGCAGGTATCTGCGGTTGCGGTTTCCCGGAGCCAGGCACGGCATGCAACGACAACAACCCCAACACGACGGGTGATGTGATCGGTGCCAATTGCCTCTGCGCTGGAAGCACCGTGGATTGCAACGACAACAACCCCTGCACGATCGATTCCTTCAATGGGACGAACTGCGTGCATGATCCCGCACCTGACACCGATGGTGATGGCACTTGTGACCTGACGGACGGCTGCCCGAACGATCCACTCAAGATCGCGCCCGGCCTTTGCGGTTGCGGAGTTGTGGACCACACCAACGGCACGGCTTGCAGCGACGGTGATCCCTGCACCGTTGGCGATGCGTACCTGAACTGCGTATGTGTGTCCGGCACCACGGCTGATACCGACGGCGACGGCACCTGCGATGCGCAGGACGGCTGCCCCACCGATCCCCTGAAGATCGCTCCGGGAACCTGCGGTTGCGGCTTCCTGGAACCAGGCGCGACCTGTAACGACAATGACCCCAACACCACGGGTGATGTGATCGGTCTCAATTGTCTCTGCGCGGGCAGCACCGTGAACTGCAACGACAACGATCCCTGCACGATCGATTCCTTCAACGGGACCGAGTGTGTTCATGATCCGTCCCCGGATTCGGACAGTGATGGAACATGTGATGCGGTCGACGAGTGCGATAACGATCCGCTGAAGATCGCGCCCGGAACATGCGGTTGCGGCTTCTTGGAACCAGGCGCGACCTGTAACGACAACGACCCCAACACCACGGGTGATGTGATCGGTCTCAATTGTCTCTGTTCGGGAACGCTTGCGAATGATTGCAATGGAGTAGCTGGCGGACCTGATCAGCCTGGCACGGCCTGCAACGACAACAACCCCTGCACTACAGTCGATACGTGGTCCGCTGCGTGTGTCTGCACGGGCACTGCGGTCGCGGGTCCCACCATGGGCACCGTGAGCAGCAACAGCCCGATCTGTGTGGGTTCCACGTTGAATCTCTTTTCACAAGCAACGGGTTCCGGCACGATCACCTACTCATGGACAGGTCCGATGTTCGGCTCTAACCAGCAGAACCCCTCGATCCCCAATGCCTCGTCATTCAACACGGGTACTTTCACCGTGACGGCTTCCAATGGATGTGGAACGGATGCGACGGGAACAACCGATGTGGTCGTGAACTACCAGGAAAGCGCGGGAACCAATGGAACGTTGTCGATCTGTAGCAATGCGGCCCCAGCCAATTTGATCAGTTCCCTGGGCGGTTCACCTTCAACGAGTGGATCCTGGACGTTCGGCGGCAATGCGCACGGTAATACCTACAACCCGGCTACGGATATCTCGGGTGCTTACCTGTACACCGTGTTCAATCAAGCCCCTTGCCCCAACTCCTCTGCGACTGTTACTGTCACGGAGACCGAAGCCACTACTTGGTACCAGGATTCTGACGGCGACGGTGCAGGCAATCCGGCTGTGTCGCAGTTGAGTTGCACCCAGCCCACTGGCTATGTGGCCAACAGCAATGACGGCTGCCCGAGCGATATTAACAAGATCGCGCCGGGCATTTGCGGTTGCGGCAGCCTTGAACCTGGCACTGGTTGCAACGACAATGATCCGAACACGACAGGTGATGTGATCGGTGCCAATTGTCAATGCCACGGTACAACGAGCGGTGGTTGCACGGAGAACCTGACCCTTAGCGTCAAACTCGATGGCTCACCGTTGCAGACCACATGGGCCCTGTACGATGCCACCGAAACATCGATCGTACTTCAGGGAGGGTTCATCGCATCGCAGGCGAATACCACGGTCAATGTTCCCATTTGCGTGAATGTTGGTTGCTATCACCTGCGCGTGTCCGATTCCGGGAACAACGGGATCACGAACGGCGGCTATATACTGCGTGATGCATCGAACCGCAGGATCATCGATGCCAACGGCGCGTTCACGACCACCAGTGAGATCAACACAAACCCGAATCCGAACCGGTCGTTCTGCGTGCCGGTCAGCAACTTGAGCATGCTGGCGAACTGGTGCGACCGCACGAATCTGTTGTTCCAGAGTCCGATCTATTGCAACGCTCAACCCGGTGCGACAGGCTATCAGTTCTGGATCTACGATCCGCACGGTTCATACAACCGCCGCGTAGTAAAGCTGACCAACTCGTTGGTTCCGAGCACGCTCAATACCGATCCTATCCCGGTGAACACGAACCTGAACATCAGGGTCCGCTCGTTGGTTGGGACGAACTATGGCGTATTCGGTCCTGCATGCCGGATCCGGTTCATACCGAACGGCGCGAGTGGTGGTGGAGGACGCGAACTGATCGAGGAAGGCAACTCCATCGTCACGATGGCCCTGTATCCCAACCCGAACCGCGATGGCCAAGTGAACCTGAGCATGGAGGGATTGGATGTGGACGGTGAAACGATGGTCGATATCGACGTGTACGACATGCTCGGCAAGCGCGTGCATATTGAACGGGCCATTGCTGCAGAAGGCATCCTGAACCATGCGATGGATCTGCGCCTTGATGAGGGTATGTACATGGTGAACGTCACCATCAACGGCAGGCTGTACACCCAACGGTTGGTGATGCAGTAGACCGAGGTCCTGCTTCTATGGGACAGAACCCCGCCGAGATCGGCGGGGTTCTGTCGTTCCTGGGGCGGGCCTTTCCCCCAAAAAATACTGGTTTTCCGGTATTGTGGGAGACCGGGCACCTGCACAGCTTTGTCCCGTTCAACTATCGGAACATGCCCAGAACCATGACAAGGCCCAATGAAACCTTCAGCGACCGGATCTGTTGGATAGCGATGGTGATCGCCGTAGTGACGATGGGCCTCTTGCTTATGCTGTTCGATTGAAACATCTCTCAGGCGGGCTCGCCTTACTGAGCATTTGGCTTGAGCCTGCCAACCTTCGAGGCCTCCCCAACGGGAGGCTTCGACGTTTTCCAGCCCATTCGCGATCGGTGTCCCCGTTGAGTTTGGAACGCAAAAGGCCGCAGTTCACAAGCTGCGGCCTTTGAAGCGATGGAAAGGGATGCTCAGTAGTATACCAGCCTGCGCACCTTCGTCACATGCTTGGCCAAGCGGATCACTTGTTTGGTGTATCCGAACTCATTGTCATACCAAGCATAGAGCACAACGTTCTTGCCGTCAGCACTGGCGATGGTGGCGGTGCTGTCGAAAACGCTGCAGCAGGTATCACCAACGATGTCGCTGCTCACCAGTTCGGGGTCGATCTGGTAGTGGATCTGGTTCACGAGGTCTCCGTTCAGCGCCGCATTGCGGATCAGGTCGTTCACTTGTTCGCGCGTGGCGGGCTTTTTCAGGCTCAGGCTCATGATGGCCAGTGAACCGTTCGGCGTAGGTACCCGCACTGCGTTCGCGGTGAGCTTGTCCTTCAAGCTGGGGATCGCCTTGGTGACGGCGCTGCCAGCACCGGTGCTGGTGATCACCATGTTGATGGCGGCACTGCGTCCACGACGGGGCTTCTTGTGATAGTTGTCCAGCAGGTTCTGGTCGTTGGTATAGGCATGCACCGTTTCGATGTGCCCACGCTCCACGCCCAAGTTGTCCTCGATCACTTTGAGGATGGGGCAAATGGCGTTCGTTGTGCAGCTCGCCGCACTGAAGAGCTGCTCGTTCTCGATATCCAGATCCTTGTGGTTTATGCCATAGACGATGTTCGGCATCTCCTTGCCCGGAGCGGTGAGGAGCACTTTGCTCACGCCCTTGGACTTCAAGTGGCGTCCCAGATCCGGACGCTTCGTGAAGACACCGGTGTTGTCGATGATCAGGGCATTGTTGATCCCGTAGGCCGTGTAGTCGATCTCCTCGGGGTTGCTTGCCGCGATCAACTTCACCATTTGGCCATTGATCCAGATGGCCCTGTTCGCCAGATCCTCGATCACCGCGCCTTTGAAGGCACCATGCACACTGTCATTGCGGAGCAAAGCGGCACGTTTCACTATTTCCTCATCGTTCACGGTGCGCAGTACGATGGCGCGCAAACGCAATTGCTGGCCTTTGCCGGCCTGCTTCACGAGTTCGCGCGCAGCGATACGGCCAATGCGACCGAAGCCGTACAGCACCACATCCTGAGGAGTGAAGGTGTGCTTGTCCTGGCCAATGAACCCCTTCAATGTCGTGCCCACGAAAGGGTCAACGTCCTTACCGCCGTTCTGCTTCCATTCCCAAGTGAGCTTGCCGATATCGATCTTGCTGGGTGCCAGGTCCAAACCCATCAGGGCGCGGGCCACCTCGGCGGCGGCGAACACGTCAATGGGCTTTTGCACCACGTTCTTGGCGTAGTTGAAAAGGTTCAACACCTCTGCCCCGCTGATGTCCAGCAAGTGGTTGCGGAAGAAGACCAGCTCCACGCCCTTGGCATACATGAGCTGGCCAACGGAATTCATCAGGTCAACGGCCGCTTTTTCACGGTCCACGTAATCCTTCAGGCCAGCCTCGTAGCCGGTATTGGCTTCAACGGTCTCCATGGAATGTGTGCAAGAAATGGACGGTTCCTACGGAAAGGGGATCAACCGAGATACGCTTTCAGCAACTTGCTGCGGCTCGTATGGCGCAGGCGGCGGATGGCTTTCTCCTTGATCTGGCGAACGCGCTCACGGGTGAGGTCGAACTTGGCTCCGATCTCCTCCAAGGTGAGCCCGTGGTTGATGTTGATGCCGAAGAACAGCTTCACCACATCGCGCTCGCGCTCGGTCAGTGTGCTCAGGGCACGCTCTATCTCCTTGGCCAGGCTCTCATTGATGAGCATCCGGTCCGCCGGGGCGCTGTCGTTATTGGGGAGCACGTCCAGCAGGCTGTTGCTCTCGCCTTCCACGAATGGCGCATCCATACTGATGTGGCGACCGCTCACCTTCATGGTATCCGCCACCTTTTCGGGTGGCAAGTCCAGAAGTGTAGCCAACTCATCGGCGCTTGGCGGGCGTTCGAACTCCTGTTCCAGCTTCGCGAAGGCCTTGTTGATCTTGTTGAGCGAACCCACTTGGTTCAGCGGCAGGCGCACAATGCGGCTCTGCTCGGCCAATGCCTGAAGGATGCTCTGGCGGATCCACCATACAGCGTAGCTGATGAACTTGAAACCGCGGGTCTCATCGAAGCGTTGCGCGGCCTTGATCAGGCCGAGGTTCCCCTCGTTGATCAGGTCAGGCAGGCTGAGACCTTGGTTCTGGTATTGCTTGGCAACGGACACGACGAAGCGCAGGTTGGCTTTCACCAGTTTCTCCAATGCGGTCCCATCGCCTTGCTTGATACGCCGGGCGAGTTCCACCTCCATCTCCGCATTGATCAAACCCTCCTTGCCGATCTCCTGCAAGTACTTGTCCAGCGACTGGCTCTCGCGGTTGGTGATCGACTTGGTGATCTTGAGTTGGCGCATCCTGCTGGTCACGGGCGGCGAAGGGTATTAGAGGGTGTGTTCAAAGGTTCCGGTCCCCAATAGTACAGAACGTGGGTCGAAGCGTTCGATTCATTCGGGCGCCGAAGGTACGGCCCCCCGATCGAACCGGACAAGCCGGACGATCAAAGGGAGCGCATTTCGCACGGAGATGCTTGCTGGACGGGCGGTTCAAACGCCGAGGCCGTAGTAGGCGCGCATGCCGTTGGGGTAAACGCCTTCGATGAGCACGCCGCCACGCTTGTCGTCGAGCGCGCGGAGCACATCCTTGGGTTCGCGCACTTTCACTTGATCGATCTTGGTGATGATGAAACCCTCGCGGATGCCGCTGCTGCGCAGTTTGCCGCCGTTGATGTTCACCACTTTCACGCCGCTCTCCAGTTTCAAAGCGTTGAGTTCGGCGCTGCTGGCGGCCACCATCTCCGCTCCGAGCACGGTGCTGACGCCGGCTTCTTTCTTCGAGGCTACCGTGATGGTGCCTTCATGCCCGCGCAAGGTCATGTCGAGCACTTGCTCTTTTCCACTGCGCAACACAGTAACGGCCACTTTGTCGCCAGGACTGAATTTGCCTACCTGCTCTTGCAATTGCGGCACGTTGTTCACATCGATGGTGCCCACCTTCAGGATCACATCGCCACCTTTCATACCGGCGTTCTCAGCGGCACCACCATCGGTCGTGCTTTTTACATAGACCCCACGGATGCGGTCCATATCCAGTTGCTTTGCCAGTTCCTGATCGACGTCGCTGATGCTGACACCGATATAGGCGCGTTGCACACTGCCGAACTCCATCAGGTCCGCCGTCACTTTGCGGACGATGTTCGCGGGCACGGCGAAGGAGTAGCCCGTATATGCTCCGGTTGTGCTCGCGATAGCGCTGTTGATCCCGATCAGGTTGCCGGTCGCATCCACCAAGGCACCGCCGCTGTTTCCAGGGTTCACCGCCGCATCGGTCTGGATAAAGCTCTCGATCGGGAAAATGTCACGGCTCTGGTCATATTGGAGAATGTTGATGTTGCGCGCTTTGGCGCTCACGATCCCGGCGGTCACCGTGCTGGTGAGGTTCATCGGGTTGCCAACGGCGAGCACCCACTGGCCCACCTTCACATCATCACTGTTGCCATACGGAAGAACGGGGAGCTGGTCCGCGTCGATCTTGATCAACGCGATATCCGTGCTGGGGTCGCGGCCGATCACTCTCGCGACGAACTGACGTTTGTCGTTCAGGTGTACCAGGATCTCATCGGCGCCTTCCACAACATGGTTGTTGGTGACGATGTACCCATCATCGCTGATGATCACCCCGCTGCCCGCGCCCTGCACTTCGCGCTGCGGCATCTGGCGTTGGCCCCAGAAGAATCCCGCGAACGGGTCCTGTTGCTGCATCATGGCTTTGGTCGTCACATGTACCACCGCGTTCACGCTCTTTTCCGCGGCATCGGTGAAATCAGGGGCGATCACCGAAGAGCCCGTCGGACCCGGCAGGTTCACATAGCGAACTGGCGTGGGAACAGTGTCTACAGCGCTGATATTGCTGTGGGGGGCAAGAAAGCGTTCCTGGATCCCCAGCGCGAGCAATCCGCCGGCGAGGGCCATTCCGACATAGCCGAGCATGCGTTTCATGGGGGAGAGGCGTGTTGGTATGGTTGCGTTCGTTCTCATGTGTTCTTCGTGCTTCGCTCAGCAAAACAACGTTGGTGTGAAAAGGAAGTTCTACGATGTGCTGTTAAAGACTGTGATCCAACCGAGCGGGGCTGACATCCGCGCGAGCAGGCTCTCCGCGACGTTCATGCCGAGCCGATATTTGCTGCCATCATGGCAAGGCTCGCGTTCAGCAAATGGGAGGGCACGGGGAACGACTTCATAGTCGTTGACGATCGCGGTGGCCGCTTTCCTTCAAGCGACCTCGATCTTGTTCGGCGTCTTTGCGATCGCCACTTCGGTATCGGCAGCGATGGCCTGATCCTCGTGCAGCGACCACGCGAGCAGGACACGCATTTCCACATGGAGTTCTTCAACCCCGATGCGAGCCAGAGCTTCTGCGGCAATGGCAGCCGTTGCGCCTTCGCGTTCTGGAGCCGTCTCACCGGAAAGACGGATCCCTTGCGGTTCACTGCGTTCGATGGACAGCATGACGCGGCGTGGGATATGGACCTTGTGCGAATCGGCATGCGCGATGTCGTGGGCGTCGAACGCATTGATGATCGCACTGACCTCATTCTCACCGGCTCACCGCATTTGTTGCTCTGGGTGGATGATCCTGGAACGATCGACATCGTTCTGGAAGCGCGGAAGTATCGCTACGGCGAGCGGTTCAAGAAAGAAGGAGTGAACGTGAACTTCGTTCGCTGGCACGAGGGCCACGTGGAAATGCGCACGTACGAACGCGGAGTGGAAGGGGAGACCCTGAGTTGCGGCACAGGAGTAACAGCTACGGCATTGAGCGCCATGTCACGCGGTCTATGCGACCAAGCCTGCGACGTTCGGACGCGCGGGGGCGATCTGCGCGTTCTTGCCACTTCGGATGGACACGGTGGCTTCAAGTCCATTTCGCTCATTGGCCCGGTGCGTGAAGTGTTCAAAGGCGAAGTGGAGATCTGATCGGGGATGAAGCGTATCCTGCTCCTGATCTTGCTCCTGCTCTTGTTGATCGCGGCCTTCTTCGGCTGGCGCATCTGGAAGCAGGTCTTCGGGCCTGGACCGAAATTCGAGAACGGGGATCGGATACTGCTCATCCCCACGGGATCCGGTATCGATCAAGTGATCGACAGCTTGAAGGTGGCAAAAGTGATCACCGATGGTCAGGCTTTCCGCATGTTGAGCGACCGCAAGAAGTACACTGGCCGCGTGCGGCCGGGCCGCTTCCGCATCAAGAGCGGCACTTCGTTGAACGATCTCGTGAACACATTGCGTAGCGGTGAACAGGACCCGGTGCGGATCACCTTCACCAATATCAAGACCATCCCGCAACTGGCCGGGCAGGTCGCGAAGTACATCGAAGCGGATTCGCTCACGATTATCCAAGCGATCCGCGATCCGGCCACCATCGATCGGCTGGGCTTCCGATCGGAAACAATGATCGGCCTGTTCGTTCCGAACACTTATGAGTTCTGGTGGACCGCTACTCCGCAGGATTTCCAGGAACGCATGGCCAAGGAATACAAGCGCTTCTGGACCGATGCGCGCAAGGCGAGAGCGAAAGCGATCGGTCTTTCACAGAGCGAGGTGAGCACGCTTGCGAGCATCGTTCAAGCGGAGACAGCCAAACCCGATGAGGCACCGATGATCGCGAGCGTCTACCTCAACCGGATCCGCATCGGCATGCCCTTGCAAGCGGACCCTACCTTGAAGTTCGTACTGGGTCTCGACAGCCTTTCACGCATCCTCACCGCGGATCTCGGGATCGACTCACCTTACAACACATACGCGCATACCGGCCTTCCCCCCGGACCGATCAACATGCCGGAGCCGCGATACATCGATGCCGTACTCAACGCCAGGAAGAACGACTTCCTCTACTTCTGTGCGCGTGAATCACTGGATGGTTACAGCAACTTCGCGAAGACCTACGAGCAGCATTTGGTGAACGCGCGACGCTATCAGCGGGCGTTGAACGAGCGGGGGATCTATCGGTGATCAGTTACCCATATTCCCATATTCGCATATTGATACTTTTGGGCCATGAAGACGACCATCGAACTACCGGACGATCTGCTGAAGACCATGAAGGTCCGAGCGGCCAGAGAGGGGAGATCGCTGAAAGACCTGCTGACCACCATCCTGCGCGCCGCATTGAAATCCTCACCAGTGGAAGTCGCTGTTGAGAAGGGCCGTCGGCGTTTGCCCACCGTGAAGACCTCCTCCGCCAAGCCCGGACGTGAGATGACGCCTGAGCGTATCGCGGAAGTCCTTTGGGGATCGGCCGAATGAGCAGGTCCGCCAGCCTCCCTGACGTGAGCGTCTGGTTCGCGCTGACGATCAGCGGTCACTCGCACCATGAAGCGGCCCGCGAATGGTTCAATGGCCTGGCTCCGGCACACGAGGTATTTTTCTGTCGCATTTCACAGACCGGTCTGCTTCGCTTGGTGACGACGGCATCCGTAATGGCCGGCTACCGACGCTCACCACTGTCGAACTCTCAGGCATTGGGCATGTACAGGGAGTGGTTGGGGCTGGCTTCGGTCCATTGGGCCGAAGAGCCCACGAACCTCGATCGGACATGGTCGGCATTGGCCTCCAGGTCGAGCGCCTCGCCCAAGTTGTGGATGGACGCGTATTTGGCGGCCTTCGCCATCAACGCCGGATCATGTTTGGTCACATGCGACAAGGCGATGAAACAGTTCACGGGGACGGAGGTGATGGTGTTGGGTTGATGCCGCATCTACATTCGCCGCCCGAACAACAATGAGCATGACGAAGATCAAATTCGGCACCGACGGCTGGCGGGCCATCATCGCGGATGATTTCACTGTGGACAACGTGGCGCGTGTGAGCGTGGCCGTTGCGCAGTGGGTGAAGAGGAACTTTCCGAAGGATCCCAGCATCGTGGTGGGTCACGATTGCCGGTTCGCCGGTGAGCTTTTCGCCGACACCTGTACCAAGGTGTTCACGCATGCCGGCATCAAAGTGCATCTGGCGAAAGGCTTCGTGAGCACCCCGATGGTCTCTCTGGGAGCAGCGAACCTGAAGGCGAGCATGGGCGTGATCCTCACCGCCAGCCACAATCCACCGAGCTACAATGGCTACAAACTGAAAGGATCGTACGGCGGTCCGCTGATCCCCGAGCATGTGCAGGAAGTGGAGGACATGATCCCTGCGACGCACGGACTGGATCTCGCGAACATCGACCTGAAGAAGGCCCAAGCTGATGGGCTGATCAGCATTATCGATCTGGAGACGATGTATGTGGAGCATGTCGAAAAGAACTTCGACCTGGAAGCGATCCGCAAGAGCGGCATGAAGCTCGGCTACGACGCGATGTACGGCGCGGGCCAGAATGTGATCCCGCGCATTCTTCCACAGACCACCTTGCTGCACTGCGACTACAACCCGTCATTCCACGGGCAGGCACCGGAGCCGATCCACAAGAACCTCATCGAGTTCAGCGAGCTGATCAAGAACAGCGGCATTTCCTGCGGGCTCGCCACGGACGGCGATGCGGATCGCATCGGATTGTACAACAGCAAAGGCGAATTCGTTGATAGCCACCACATCATCCTCCTGCTCATCCACTACCTGGTGAAGTACAAGAAGTTCACCGGTAAGGTGGTGGTGGCCATCAGCACCACGCCGAAGGTGAAGAAGATGTGCGAGCACTACGGGCTCGAATACCAGCTCACCAGGATCGGCTTCAAGTGGATCTGCGGGATCATGATCACCGACGATGTGTTGTTGGGCGGCGAGGAGAGCGGCGGCATCGCGATCAAAGGCCACATCCCGGAGCGCGATGGCATCTGGATGGGTCTTACCATCTGGGAATACATGGCGCGCAGCGGAAAGACGCTGGAAGAACTGATCGAAGAAGTATACGCGATCGTTGGCCCGTTCAAGTACGAACGCAGCGACCTGCACATCAGCGAAGCGTTGAAGCAGGAAGTGCTGAAAGCCTGCACCGAAGACCGGTACAAGAAGTTCGGGGATCTGGAAGTTCGCAGCCTCGAAACACTCGATGGCTGGAAGTACCACTTCGACAACGACCAGTGGCTGATGATCCGCGCGAGCGGTACGGAACCGGTGTTGCGCACGTATGCGGAAAGCGCTGACATGGCCGGTGCGCGGAAGATCCTGGAAGCCTGCCGGAAGACGATCGGTGCCTAACGCTTGATCAACGGGAGCGAACCGATCACCGCACCTTGCTGATCGCGCAGCATCACGGCATAGCTCCCGGCCGCGAGATCATGCACATCGATCCCTTGGGATGATCGATCATCATCGATGCGCGAGCTGATCAGCACACGCCCTTCAGCGTCCAGAATGATGAGCACGGCCCCTTGCGCATGTTCACCCACGAGCACTTGCACCTGATCATCGGCGGGGTTGGGGTAAAGCCCGACCACACCGCTCCCACGGGCGATCACGACCACCTCACTGCGCTCCGTGCCGCCATCATTGTCAACCACGCGCAAGCGATAGAAGGCGGTTCCGCGTGGAGGATCGGCGTCCGTGTAGCGGTAAGCCAAGGTGGACTGGCTCTCACCTGCCGCTGGCACTGAGCCGACGGCGTTGAAGGACACGCCATCGTCACTTCGCAGGATCTCGAACCGATCGGTATTGTGCTCTGTCGCGGTAACCCATGCAAGATCGTTCACCGGGCCGTTCGGTTTGCCATCGAAGCTGACCAGTTCCACAGGGAGGATCCCAATGTCCCCGATCCCCATAGCATAGCCATAGAACCAGCGGCTCAACCGTTGCCCATCGATCAACTTGGCCATATCGTACTCCACACGTACCCGCCACTTGTGCCGCACATAGCCGCTCGCTTTGGTCAATAGCTGCTTGATCTCCACACCCGCGAGGGGCAGTGTGGTCCACGCGGCACTTGTCCCGGATTGGGCGATGCTGTTCGTGATCGGCGCACCGGAGTAGGGTTGGCCCTCATGCACCACCTCCCAACGGAGTTTCACCCGGCAGCGTTGGATCGGACTGCGTGCGCGATGCCCGATGCCGAAGAACAGGTAGTTGGCGAAGTCCTGGCTGTTTGTGCTCATTGGCGTTACCAGATCCGCATCATACTGCCGTGAATACCGGTTGAGCGCGCGGGCGACGTCCCCTCGATACCAATAGGATGCGCCTTCGTTCGCCAGTGAAGGGTTCGCTTTCGGGGCTCCGACCATCACATCGCTGTAGCCATCTCCATCAACATCGCCACCGCCGCTCACGGCCGTGCCGAACTCGTAGCCCGCGATGTTCTGTTCCAATTGATCGAACACTGCCGCGTTGATCCCGGCGCTGGAACCCTTGAACACATACGCGATGCCTTCATTGGCGGTGGCTGCGGGGTTTTCCGCGAGCGGTGCGCCTACAACCACATCCGCATAGCCATCACCGTTCACGTCGCCGCCTTCAGCCACACTACGGCCCATTCGGCCATCCGTGATGTTGCGTTGCAGCGTCGTGAAGCCACCCGTGTTCACCCCTGTGGCCGTGCCGTAGAACACGAACGCCGCGCCCTCATCGGTCTGGCCGCTCTCCCAGAGGTCGGCACCAACGACCACATCGAAGAAACCATCGCCGTTCACGTCGCTCGCACTTGCCACGCTCACGCCGAAGTCGGCATTGGCCTGGTTCACTTCCAGCAAACGCGCGTAGGGCGTTACCACGCCGAGGTCGGATCCATGGAAGACGAACGCCACACCTTCAGCCGCCTGCCCGTTGGAGTATGCGCGCGCGCCCACGATGATGTCGCTGAATCCATCGCCGTTCACGTCACCAGCGGTGGAGACCGAACAGCCGAAGAGGCCACTGGCGGGTGGTTCGCTGAGCACGATCTGTGGCACCCCTACCAACCCCGTCATGGAGCCTTCATAGACGTATGCCTCGCCCGATCCAGGAGAACCGACGATGACTTCGGAATACCCGTCGGCGTTCACATCACCGGCCGTGAAAACGGAAGCCCCGAATTGCGCTCCACCGGTGAGGGTAAGAGCTGGCGCGGTGGAAAGCCCGCCCGGTGAACCCATGTAGATATAGGCTGCTCCAGTGCCGTTGAACGGTGCGCCCACGATCACATCGGCGTAGCCATCGCCATTCACATCACCGGCGCTCGCCACACTGGCACCGAACTGCGCCGCCGCCACGTTCGCCTCCAAGGTCACCGAGGGTGGAACGGACAGGCCGACCGCTGAACCATAGTGAACGTAGGCCAGCCCTTCGCCCGCCTGTCCATTGCTGGCGCCGGGCGCACCGACGATCGCATCGGCATAGCCATCGCCGTTCAAGTCGCCCGCGTTGGCGATGCTGCTACCGAGCAGGGCACCCGCCGCACCACCGAACCGGCTCGTAGTCGATGTGAGGTTCGTACTGTACGGCCCACCGAGGTATACGGCCGCTGCACCGCCGAGGCCATAGATGCGCGCACCGATGATGAAATCCGAATAGCCATCGCCGTTCACATCGCCCGCTGGGCTCACCGATTCCCCGAAGTTCGCTCCTGCGTTGTTCAATTCGAACTGGAACGATGCCGTGGTGGAAATGCCGACGGCGGAACCCAGAAAGATCTGGCTGATCCCTTCGAGGCCTTCAGGGTTGGAGTACCGCGGGGTGCCTACCAGGAGGTCGGCATATCCATCGCCGTTCACATCACCGGCCGTGCTCACACAGCGGCCCATCCATGCGTTGTCCTGGTTGCTTTGCAGGATCGCCACCGGAACGATGTTGAGCCCGGCCGCTGCACCTTGGTAGACGTACACAAGACCCTCGTTCACCTGTGCACCCATCGCATCGTTGTAGGCGGTCACGGCCACATCGCTGTACCCATCGCCGTTCAGGTCACCGGCCCCGGTGACCCACCATCCGTAATAAGCCGTGTTGTTGCCCGTGCCGAAGAGCTGCAATGCGGGAGCGGGATTGAGGCCCGCGCCGAGGCTTGTGGCCGATCCATAGTAGATGAACGCCGAACCCTGGTCCGTCGCTCCAGCGGTATACAGCCATTTCGATGAGCCAACGATCACATCGCTGAAACCATCGCCGTTGATGTCGCCCGCTCCGGCGATGCTTCGTCCGAAGAACGCGCCCCCCTGGTTGCGTTCCAGTCGGTGCTGGGGAACGTTGCTGAGGCCGGTCGCTGAACCCATGTACACGAAGACCGCCCCTTCATTGAACGTGGGATAGGAAGAGAGGTAGGCACCGACCAGCACGTCGCTATAGCCATCGTTGTTGATGTCGCCCGCGCAGGCCACGTTGCTTCCGAAGTTGTCATCCTGGTGATCGGGCTGCAGGATCAGGTTGGCCACTGTGCTGATGCCCGTGCTGGAACCGTAATAGACGAAGACACCGCCTTCGCTCACCTCGGTCACCACGTTGCTTTCCCATGTGCGCGCACCGACGAGCAGGTCGCTGTAACCATCACCATTGACATCGCCAGCGGTGCTTACCGCATTGCCGAGCTGCGCGCCTTGCTGGCCGCTGGTGAGTGTAACGCTGGCCACTGTGCTGATGCCCGCGTTCGTCCCGTAGTACACGTAGGCCGCGCCAGCTTGGGTAAGGCCGCCTACGGTTTGCTGCCATGCGCCCACCACCACATCGCTGCGGCCATCGCCATTGAGATCGCCTGCGGTTGCTACGGCAATGCCGAATTCCGCCCCGGCTTGCGCACCGATGAGCAACGTGGCCGCTGAGGTGGATACGGGATCGATCGTGATCGGATAATGCGCGTCGCGATCGTCCACCACGATAGCGAGTTGTTGTTGCTGTGCATCCCCGGTCAATTCGAAATGCGCGTGGAGCGGCGTGTTCATCGCGTCCCAACAGTGCAGATCGCGGTAATCGAACAGGGCCTCGCCGTTCTCGCCCATGAAGTGCAATGCGTCCGTGCCATCCAAGTGGGCGTTGGAAGTGCCTGACAGCCTCATCGTCACGCGCAGTTCACCGGTTCCGTTCGGTGCGTTGTACACCATGAAGTTCTGGCGCAGCCCTTGGGCCGAAAGCTGGTAATGCACGCCGATGGTCTCTCCGGGATAGTAGACCTCGTACTGCGTGCGCTGTGGTGGTCCAGGGTTCCACGGCAGGAGAATACCCGACCGCGAGAGCCCCAGGACATCGAAGCGCGCGAGCGTAGCGCTCTTCATATGGTCCTCGTGCAGGATGAATCCGTGCGGATCGATCGCTGCGGAAAAACCTCCGGGAATGCCGTGCGCTTCGAAGTGGCCGGTTCCCACCTCTTCTGTCAAACGAAGTGCATTTTCGTGTGCGCTATCGGGATCATGGGTACGCGCCTGCAGGTCCATGCTACAGAGGAGGAGCATGAAGCCAAGGACCGGACCGGGCCCTGAAAAGGCGGAACCGAGGCGCTTCAAAGGTTTTCGGAGTGAGTAAAGGTACCGGGTATGGGCCTGTTCCATCCGCAAGCCGGGACTATAACGGCTCTACTTTCGCGGGGTTGCCGATGAAAAGGGGAAAGCGCCCGCTGAAAGGCGTGGGGATCTGGCTGGGCGCGGTGCTTTTCTTGGTCCACCATTCGTTATCCGGGCAGGTGACGGACACAACGCGGCACGTGGTTCCTGATCGGGGCAGATCCATCGCAACAGTAGTGGGAGGCGGGGTGCTCATCGCCGGTTCGCTCATCAGCCTGGACCGTGCGTGGTACAGCCAATATGCGCGGGTGCCCTTCCACTTTTTCGATGATGGCGGTGAATGGCAGGAGATGGACAAGGTGGGTCACGGGTTCGCCACCTACACCGTCGGCAAGTGGGGGCACGGGCTATTGCGCTGGTGCGGAATGTCGCGGAACACCCGGATATGGGCGGGTGGTACACTGGGTCTTGCCTACCTGAGCGCGGTCGAATACATGGACGGGCGCAGCTCCGGCTGGGGCTTCAGTGGCTGGGACATGGCGGCGAACGCGGCGGGCACCGGCCTGTTCATCGGGCAGGAACTTGCATGGAACGAACAGCGCATCACGATGAAGTACTCTGCGCACCTGACCGACTTCGCGCCGCAGCGACCGGACCTTCTGGGTGAAGGACTAAGCGAACGGATCCTGAAGGACTACAACGGTTGCACTTACTGGCTCAGTGGGAATCCGCGTGCGTTCGGGTGCAAGGCGCTACCTCCTTGGCTGAACATTGCCGCAGGCTATGGCGCGGAAGGCATGCTGCACGCGAACGGCGATCCCGGTCAGTTCCGCCAGTTCTACATCGCGCCGGATATCGATCTG
>JANMKC010000061.1:0-4414 GCA_031371785.1 Flavobacteriales bacterium
ACGACGGTTGCCCCACCGATGCGAACAAGACCGCTCCGGGTATCTGCGGTTGCGGCGTAGCTGATACCGACACCGATGGTGACGGCACGGCGAACTGCATCGACGGTTGACCTTCTGATCCGAACAAGATCGCTGCTGGCCAGTGCGGTTGCGGCGTAGCTGATACCGACACCGATGGTGATGGCACGGCGAACTGCATCGACGGCTGCCCTGCCGATCCCAACAAGATCGCTGCTGGTCAGTGCGGCTGCGGTGTAGCTGATACCGACACCGATGGTGAGGGCACGGCGAACTGCAACGACGGTTGCCCCACCGATGCGAACAAGACCGCTCCGGGTATCTGCGGTTGTGGCGTAGCTGATACCGACACCGATGGTGACGGCACGGCCAACTGCAACGATGGTTGCCCTAACGATGCGAACAAGATCGCTCCGGGTATCTGCGGCTGCGGGATCTCTGACAACGATGCTGATCATGACGGCACACCGGATTGCAACGATGGTTGCCCCAACGATGCGAACAAGATCGCTCCGGGTGTGTGCGGTTGCGGCGTAGCGGACACCGACACCGATGGTGACGGTATCGCGAACTGCATCGACAACTGCCCGAACGTGTCGGGCGTGCAAGGTTCCCCTTGCGACGACGGCAATTCGACCACCACCAACGATGCGCTGAACGCCAGCTGTGTATGCGTAGGAACACCCGTGGGCTGCACAGGCAACCAGGTGACCCTTACGCTGAACACGGACGCGAACGCGAGCCAGACCACCTGGAACATCGTGAACAGCGGCACGACCACGGCGGTGTGCAGTGGCGGCGGATATGCCAACAACAGCACCATCGCCTTGAACTGCTGCCTGCCCAACGGCTGCTATGATCTGCGTGTATTCGACAGCGCTGGCGATGGCATCAACCCCGGTGGGTACGTGCTGCGTGATGCGGCCAACAACCGGATCATCGACAACGCCAGCAACGGCCAGAACTTCACCACGCTGAGCGAAGTGCGCGACAACACCAATACACCGGTGAGCTTCTGCGTGCCCCTGGGCGCAAGGACCATCGATCAGGGTTGCGACGCCATGAACCTGGTGATCTCGAGCTCGCTCCGTTGCTCGGAAGACCCACTGGTAACGGCACAGTACGGCTATGGTGTGAACACGGACGACGGTTACCAGTTCTGGGTCTTCAACCCGAACGGTGGCTACTCGCGCCGTCTCTTCCAGAGCATTACGAGCCCTGGCGCGGGCTGGCCCGCAGGCACCCTGGCGTGGAACAAGCCTCGCTACATGGTGCTGAGCGCCATGAGCAGTGCTCCGACGATCCCGCAGTTCGTCCTGCTGAACGTGCGCGTACGCAGCCGCATCAACGGTACGTATAGCGAGTTCGGTCCGGCGTGCCGCTTCAAGATCGACCCGCTGGCCAATTGCCAGACCACCCAGCTGACCACCACGGCGACACCGATCATTTCGTGCGGTGCGACCAACGTGAGCCGCACTTCGGGTGTGTTGTGGAGCAACATGGTGAGCGGTGCCAACAAGTACCAGTTCGAGTTGGTGAACGCCAACACGAACGTGCTGCTGCGTCGCCTCGCCAGCGGTACTCGTAACCTGAACATGAGTTCATGGGGTACGGCCATTGCGCTGCCTACCTGCGGTATTCCGTACAATGTGCGGGTGCGTGTGAGCTTCGACGGTGGTACCAACTACTGCGCGTACGGTGCGACTTGCACGGTGACCTTCGCCTGCCCCGCCTCCTTCAGCGGCCGTGGCGAAGTGGCGGACAACACCACCAGCAGCGAACTGCAACTGTGGCCCAACCCGAACCGCGGTGATGAAGTGACCGTCACGATCGATGACCTCGGTGCCAACGTGGGTACCGCGACGATCGACGTGATCGACCTCTTCGGAAAACGTGTGGCCTCGGAAACGATCAGCGTGGACGGCGCGAACATCAACCATGTGTTCAGCCTGAACAACGACATCGCCGACGGGCTCTACTTCGTGACCATCACTGCTGGTGACAAAGTGTTCACCCAGCGACTGGTGATCACCCGGTAACCGGGAACAACAACCTGTGCGAAGCCCCCCGGAAATTCCGGGGGGCTTCGCGCTTTGGGGTGTCCGCGCAAGGGCGCACATCCGCGGGGTGCCGAAGCCGATGAGCTTGCATGGGCCCACGGTAACGAACGGACCCTGCGGAAGATCCGCCCGGCCCATGATCCTTTACCGTTCGCTCGACGTTGATCACGACCTTCGACGCCACATAGGATCCTGATGCCACGGAAAAGAACGATTCGACAAAGCGCACCGATCCCAACGGACAAAGTGGCGACCGCTAGCGAGCCTGTCGGTCCACCTGATATGCGGGCGCCCGGACCGATCACCTGGGCCGCATTGCTGTTGATGATCCTCGGCAGCCTGACCGCCTTCGGCCCAGCGATCCACTATCCGTTCGTGGATTGGGATGACCCCAAGTACGTGAGCCAGAACAACGACCTGGGTGCCCTTTCCTGGGAGCAGGTCAAGGTCCAATCGCGGTCGATGGTAATGGGCAACTACCATCCACTGACCATGCTGAGCTACTCCTGCGACATCCTGATCGCCGGAGCGAAGAACCCGCATGTGATGCATGCCACCAACCTGGCGCTGCACATCATCAACGCCCTGCTGGTCTTCCTTTTCCTGTGGTTGCTGTGCGGTCGCCCGGACGTGGCATCGATGGCTTCGCTCTTCTTCGCATTGCATCCGGCGCGCGCGGAAACGATCGGTTGGATCTCCGACCGGAAGGACACGATGATGCTGTTCTTCGGTATGTTGATGCTCTGCGCGTATGTGATCCATCAACGCCGATCGCATAAGGCGTGGTTGATCGCCTCATTCGGCTTCTTCGTGTGCGCGTGCCTCAGCAAAGGCATGGCCGTAACCCTCGCTCCCACCCTGTTGCTCATCGACCACTACTTCGGCCGATCCCTTCGCGAACCGAAGGTCCGGGTCGAAAAGGCACCGTTCATCCTGGCCGCCCTGGTCTTCGGGGTGGTCGCCGTTCACGCCCAGATCGCCACCGCGACCATCGAGGACGCCGCGCCGCTCGGACCCGTGCAACGGATCATCACCGCGCTCGCGAGCACAACGATCTATATGCTCCAGTCCGTGATCCCATTGGGCCTGAACGCGCGTTACGACTACCCGGAGATGGCGGACGGGATGCCGGGACTTTATCTGCTGGCCGCATTGGCCACATTGATCGCCGGTTACGCGATGTACCGATGGCGCAGACATCGGGCCTATGTGTTCGGGCTCTTGTTCTTCGGGGTGAACATCTTCACTGTGCTGCAACTCTTCCAGGTGGGAACGATGGTGCGTGCCGATCGCTACATGTATGTCGCCGGGATCGGCCTGTCATTTCTTCTCGCGTGGTCCGTGATCCAACTGATGCAGGGATCACGTGTACAACGGATCCTCCTGCTCACGCTCGTGTTCCTCTATGCAGGTGCTTCGGTCGCATGGTCCCGCGACCGCATCCGTGTTTGGAGCGCGCCCATGTCGGTATGGGCGGACATGATCCAAGGCAACCCGCACAACGCCATACCGCATGTGAGCCGCGCGGCCACTTACTTCACGCGTGCGGAATTCGACAGCGCGGTGTACGAGTACAACATCGCCTTGCGGCTGGATCCCGCCTTGATCATGGTGCGGTACGATCGGGGTACCTCCTTGCTCAGCCTGGGCCGCTACCAGGAAGCGATGGCGGACTTCCTGCCGGTGTTCCAAGCGAAGGTGACGTCGCCGCCCAAATTGCTGCAGAACATGATCTATGCGACCATGAAACTGGGCCGCTACCAGGAGGCCGGGGCCAATGCCACCAGCGCGCTGAAGCTGGATCCCAAAGCGACCTTCCTGTACAACGTGCGTGCCTTCTGCGGATCACAACTCGGCCAATGGGCCGCCGCCGAGGCGGACCTGCGCCAGGCGCTCGAACTGGATAGCACCAACTCGGACACCCACTACCTGATGGGGAAACTGCTCCTGGCCAAAGGAGACACCTCCCGTGCCTGCGCACTGCTGAAGCGGCATGCCACTGAGGAGATCGAGGATCTGGAGTTCGCAGCCGACAGAAAGCTGCTGCTGGAGACCCTATGTAGATGACATGGGGTCCACGCAGGGTCACGCCAAGATGTACGAGATCCAGGCAGGGTCACGCCAAGATGTACTTGCGGCAGCCAGCGGACCCTGCGGAACGGATGACCTCCGGGGTCCACGCAGGGTCACGCCAAGATGTACTTGCGGCAGCCAGCGGACCCTGCGGAACGGAACCCTGCGGGAACATTTCCGGGGTCCACGCAGGGTCACGCCAAGATGTACTTGCGGCAGCAAGCGGACCCTGCGGAACGGATGACCTCCGGGGTCCACGCAGG
>JANMKC010000078.1:0-1985 GCA_031371785.1 Flavobacteriales bacterium
GCCCGGTTGTGCGCAACGGAACATGCCCGGAGCACCCGGCGGCGGCGGCGGCATGGGGATGTGTTTGTTGATGGCCTGCATGGTGCAGGTGACGAAGAAGTTCTTCTCGGGCTCGGCCCATACCGTGGTGGCGATGCGCCCGCCCGGTTTCAGTACGCGCGCCATTTCACGCGCGGCCTGCTCCATGTCAGGGAAGAACATGAAGCCCAATCGGCAGCTTACCGCATCGAAGCTGTTGTCAGCGAACGGCAGTGCGTTGGCATCGGCCTCCTTGAACTCGACGTTCGTCAGTCCCTCGCGCGCGGCTTTTTCGGCGGCCACTTGCAGCATGCCTTCAGCGAGATCGGTGATCACCACCGTGCCGCCCGCGAGCATACCAGCGATGCGCAGGCCCGGCTCTCCTGTGCCCGCTGCGATATCCAGGATCCGCTGCGCGCCGTGGGGTGCGAGATGATCGATGATGGCCGCACCTTGTGGCCCGAGGAACTGGATCACGATCTCGTCCCACTTCTTCCATCCGGGCGAGAATTTGTTCCATGTGGCCTTTTGCGCGGTGCTGATGTCGGTGGTCTTGGTTTCCATTGGGGTGAGAGTTAGTCCGTTCCGAAGGTAGCTGGATAGCGACACCTGTGTAGCCCGGCCTGGGATCCGAACCCCTTCCGGATCACTCCCGCACAAAACGCATTCGCGCAAGTTGCCCGTCCGCGGTACACCGCAGGATCTACAGCCCGGGCTCCAGCGATCGCACATCCACAGTGCCGTCATGCAGTGTCCCCGCAAGAACCACTTGTCCTGCGGCATCGAGCACGGTGTAGTTGCATTGCGCGAAAGCGGGCTGGACAACGTTCAAAAAACCAGCGGTGGGATTCGGATAAAGTTGTGGGTGTGCCTGCGAGAGGGCCGTGACTTGCGTGGTGATCACAGGTGCATGCAGTTTGGCCAGGAGCACATTGCCGATGGAGCCCGGCACGGCCTGAACAAGTGGGATGGTGCCACACAGCGCATTGCCATTGGTGAAGTAGCCCGATAGGTAGACATCACCGGCGTCATTGGCGGCGATGCCTTGGCACAGCACCCAAGGTCCTTGGATCTGGGCGGTCCACACGGGCGTACCGGTCGGATCATACGCAGCCACGTACGTATTACTGTAGCCGGAGTTGATCAGCGTGTCGTTGCCGATGATGATCACGTTCGACCGGAAGCTGCCTGCGATGTAGCTGTTGCCAAGATCGTCGCTGCTCACATCCCAGATCCACGTGGTATCCGAGAGCACCCGCGCCCATTGCACGGTGCCCGCCGTGTCGTAGCGTGCAATGAAGGAGGACGAGATGCCGGGATCGCTCACTTGCAGACCATCGAAATGAACGAGCGGACTTTTGGTGGTGCCAACGGCATAGAGGTGCCCTGTCCCATCCGCGCTGATGTCCTTGATCTCTTCATCAGCCACGCCAGCGACGTTCTTGGCCCAGAGAGCCTGCCCGTCCGGGGAGAATTTGAAGAGGTAGCCGTCATAGCCACTGGCGGTGGCCGTGGCCACACCATCATAACTGAGCGGGGAATTGTAGAACCAACCGCTGAGGTAGGCGTTGCCTGCGGGATCCACCGCAACACTGGTGCTCTGGTGGCTGCACAAACCATAGCAACCGCGCACCCACAGGGCGGTTCCCATCGGGTCCAACTTCACCAGAAAGGATTGGTTCGGTCCGGGATTGCTCAGCGCTACACCGCCGATGATGAGCTGGTCGCTGCTGGAATAGCCGGTGAAGAACACGTTGCCATCCGCATCGGTACATACGTCGGTAACGAACTCGGGAGCAGTGCCGAGCGTACCGCCCGCGGAGAGGCCCCAGAGCGCCTCGCCGTCCGTATCATACTTCACGACGAAGAGGTCGTTATCCACCGAACTGCCATAGAGCGACACACTGCCGAAACCGATCTGGTCGCCTTGGAAATATCCACCGATGATCACGTTACCACTATCGTCC
>JANMKC010000138.1:0-6157 GCA_031371785.1 Flavobacteriales bacterium
CGCCCTCCGCTTATTGAACTGGTGAAGGTTTGCGCTACTCGACCACCAAGCGTCGCACGCCCTGCCCGCCATGGCTGTCCGTGATACGCACGGTGTATAAGCCTTTAGCGATCTCGCCCAGATCGAGCCCTTCCTTCGAGATGCCCGGAGCGGCGTTCAACTCGCGGCGCATGACAATGGCACCGGCTGCATTGAACAGTTCCAGGTCCAGGTCGCTTCCACCGGAAGAGAAGACCACATCCGCATGATCGCTCGCTGGATCGGGGAAAACATCAACACCGATCGCGTTGTGCATGGCTTCTTCCATGCCTACCGAGGAGCCGTCCAACCAGATGGGCGACACACCAGATGGTGGAGAGACCAGCAACGGATAGTGAACACCAGGCTTATAGAAATCGATCACAGTGCCGCTTAAAGTCAATGTGTCGCCAAGAACGACCTCATGAAATGTTACCGCGAACGCGATCCGGAGAACCCCGCCAACCGGTCCGTAGGGCATGATCAATGTACCGAACGCGTCGGCGGTGTCGGCGTGGATACCCCAGATACTGTCGGCTGAAGAACTGAAATCGTCGGACCATGTGGAATTGTAGTTGCACGGATATACCAGCGCGACCTGCGAGTTTTCGAACACGGTCGTGTGACTATTGGATGCTGAGCCGAGATATTCGGAACTCCCAGCCGAAGCACGGTAGTAGCTGGTGTAGCCATCAACATTCACACTGGCTACCGTGGCCGTTGGAAAGGAAGCGAAGTACATCGTGTTCGCTGGCGAGACATAGCTCAAGTAACTACTCAGAGAGTCCGTCAGCGCGCTATAGTTCCATGTCATTCCCATACCACCTGGGCCGATGGTGATATCCGTACCGCTGCGGTGCGTCGTGAACTGATCTCCTGGGGTGATGCTGGTGGAGGTGTTATCCAATGTTTGGGCACCGCTCCAAGTTGAAATGG
Organism: Flavobacteriales bacterium; assembly: GCA_031371785.1. GTDB lineage: Bacteria > Bacteroidota > Bacteroidia > Flavobacteriales_F > PHOS-HE28 > PHOS-HE28. The sequence continues at coordinate 955 of JANMKC010000138.1, forward strand.
TAAGGCCGAAGCCGGTCAAAACAAAAAAGCGGTTCATCGTTGTTGGGTTGAACTACGAAGCTACCTGATCGATTGGAATGAGGAAGGCACCGAGGCGAATCCGCCAGAAAAGCGGAAGGGCCCCGATCTCCGGATCGTTGTCCGGGACCGCGGCCCTTTCGGGAACGAGGGTGACCGCTTACTCCCTCACGAAGCGCACGGTGTTTCGTGCGCCTATCGCATCAGTGATCGTCGCCGTATAGCATCCGGGTGCGAACGCTTGCGTATCCAACGTATGCCGTGCTGCGGCACGCACGTTCTCGTTCAGCACCACGCGACCAAGGGCATCAGTCACGGACAGCACTACCGGACGACCGCCGAACGCAGTGAGGTCCAATGTGACCAGTTCGTTCGCCGGGTTCGGGTACAACTGGAAGGAGATGTTGTTGCCCAGCTCGCCGATACCCACATGCACGCCGTACATCCATTCCGCGGAGCGCGAAACGGCGGGCGAGCCACCGGAGAAGATGGTGGTGTCCGTACTGAACTTCAGGATCGGGAAAGGCACGGTGTCCACGTAGAAATAGTAGCTGTCGAAGGTGCGATGCACAGTGGCGAGGATGGACTGGTCATCGATCACTTGGCGCGCATATACGCGCAGCACGTTGGTGAATTCACCACTCGGCAATTGCAGGGTGCCATAGCCATCGGCCAGCGCGTCGATGGTGCCCGTACGCGTCACATTCTGGCCGAAGGTGGTGTATGTGGCGAACGAGTTATCGGACCATGCGGTGTTGTACGTGCAGGGGTATTTGACGCGGAGGATGCCATCGGAATACGGTGCGAGCCCAAGACTGGTGCGTTCCCCGACCTGCTCCAGGCCGTTCGCGGTCACCGCATACCAGGCGGTGTCGGTGCCGCCATCGGTGCCGAGCAAGGTAGCCGTTGGCATGGAGGCGGAACTGCCGCTCACCGATGCGTCATAGTAGCGGATGTCGTGCGCGCCGGTCTCCATGAGCGCCCAGAAACCCCAGAGCTGGTTCGCGCCGGGAGTTCCGTTGTTGGTGGATGTGCCGATGGAGACGGAAAAAACATCACCGCCGGAAGGGACATTGTTCGCTGCCGTAAGCGTTGGTTGGGCAACGGCGAGCCCGCTGATCGCAGCGGCAGTGCAAAGTGTAATGATCCTGTTCATGGAGCTGGCTATGGAGTTGGTGCCGAAGGTAAGAGGGGGTTGCGGATAGATTCGCTGCCCGGCGCGATCGCGAATTCGACAACAGCACGCCAGCAACCGATGAAATACAGCTTGAGTGACCTCAGCGACCTGATCCACGACCGGCGCACCATACAACCCAAGGATTACACCGCGCGCGAAGTGCAGCGGGACATCATTGAACGGGTGGTGCAGAACGCGGTATGGGCACCGAACCATGGCATGACGCAGCCGTGGCGGTTCACCGTCTTCACGGGCGATGCACGCCAACGCCTCTCCACATTCCTTGGCGAGGAATACACACGGTTCACCCCGCCGGAGAAATTCCTGCCGAAGAAATTCGCGAACCATACGGAGCGGCCCTTGCAGAGCACCGTGGCCATCGCCCTCGGCATGGCGCGCGACCCGAAGGAGAAGATCAGTGAACTGGAGGAGATGTTCGCCATGGCCTGTGCGGTGCAGAACATGTACCTCACCTGCACGGCCTATGGCCTCGGTGCTTTCTGGAGCACTGGCGCGGCCACCACCAGCGAGGCCATGGTGCGCTTCCTCGGCCTCAGCGAAAAAGACCGCTGCCTCGGCGTGTTCTACATGGGCTATCCCGCAGTTGAATGGCCGAAGGGTTATCGGAAGCCGTGGGTGGAATTCGTGAAATGGGAGACCTCATCCCCCGACCCCTTCCCCCGCGGAGAAGGGGGGTGAACCTCAGCGTGCCGTGTCGAAAATATCCGCGCGATCCCTCGGCCTTTCCGCCTCGTTCCACACGAAGCCTTTCATACGCAACTCATCAGGCGGTGCTTTGCTCAGCGGGTACATCACCGCATCGGGCTTGGTGATAAAGGAGACGGTGCTCACCTTGCCACTATCGAGCGCTACTTGAATGCGGCTGCAATCCGCGCGGTTCACGCCGCTTATGCGCTCCTTCCCGTTGGTGTCCTTGTCCTTCGCGAAATAGACCGTGCGGCTGTTGCCTTCGGCGACGATGCTCACCAGTTGGTCATGCGCGAAATAGCCGGTGATGCGCGTGCCGGTAACCTGATCGAAGCGTGCGTGTTCCAGATCGGTGACCAGTGTGTCCACGCTGTTGGCGAGCATGGCATCGCGCAGCACGTGCAGGCGGTGCGCTTTGCAATCAAGAAGTGAGATGGTGATCGTGCGGCCACTGATCTGGTCCTTGCCGTTCCATAGGAAGGGATCGCCGTGCAGGGTGATGAGGCTGTCGCGTTCCATGTAGGTCATCGTGTCGCATACGCCTTGCATGTCGCTCTTGAAAAAGCGGACGCCCCGGCGGGCGAGCACCTGCTTGCCACCGCTGCTATCGGTGCTCGCGAAGAGCGTGTCGGCGTGCAAGAAGAGCGAGTCATGTCCCATGAGCATCACCAGTTCCGCGTGACCCGTGATCATGGAGCGATCCTCGTGCTGCAGGTGCTTGCCGACATCACCGTACACCACCATGTTGCTGGAGGTATCGGTCACGGACACATGCCCCCAAGCGAGCCCTTCGCCACTGCGCTTGTCATAGTGCAAGCTGTCCCCGCGCAGTTCCTGCGGGCCGTCCACGATGCGTGCGGCACGGGTGAAGCGGCCGCGCTCGGCATGGGTGTCGTAGCTGCCACGCTCGCACCACATGCGCGTGGTACCCTGTGTAATACGTGTGGGCCCGAAGAAGTCAGCGACACCCGTGGTGGTGATGTAGTGCAAGGTGTCCGCATCGATGGTGCGCTCCGGGTGCTGGAGGTGAACGTTCTTGCTGAAGATGAAGAGATGTTGCGGAGCGATGTATGCACCGTTGAGGCTGGTAAGGGTGTTCTGCTCACGACGGCTCACGATGGTGGCACCGGTGGTGTAATGCGCGATGTGTTCGCGGAGCGCATACGTGAGCGCGTCGGTAGTGAGTTCCATGCCGGGATCGGTGAGGTGTACATCGCCGGTGATGGTTGCGAGGCGATCACGTCCATTGTAGTCGAGCCGCTGGCCGGTGATGTGGAGGGAATCGCCCTGATCGATGCCCACGTGCCCGAAGGCTTGCATGGTCTGGTCCTCGAAGAGGTAGGCACTATCGCACCGCATGGTGGCATCCGCGTGCTTGAAGCGCACGTTACCGATGAGGCGTTGCGCACCACGGGCGAGACCGGCGTCATGGTCCCAGCGATCGGCATTGAGGATCTCGATGCGGGCAGAGGCGGTATTGATGGTGGACTGGGCGCAGGCCGTCGGCCCCGACAACGCTACGAAGCCGCACCAGACCAAACGAGGAATACCGCGGATCACCCTAGCGCTTGAGGAATTGGATATCGATGATGGCAGCGCACTTCAGAAAGGTCTTGTCCGCTGTTGCCAACGGTATTCCCAATATCCGGGCCGTTGCAGCGATGATCGCATCGGGTATCTCCAAACGATAGTCCCTCCTGATCGTGATGGTCGTTCGACGGACTTTGTCATCGAACCCGATGATCAAGCGATCGTCCAGCAATCGGTCGATCCGTTGCTCATCCTCCCTTGTGAAAGAAGGATGCGCATGTAGTTCGATATCAGTAACGAACGAAACGACAACCTTCTTCTTCGCAACCAACCGCGCAGCGCGCCTATCGCCAGCAAGAAGATGCGCAAGAACATTGGTATCGGCAACGATCCTATCCACGTCCGGGGCGCGTCCTGCGGAGGACCTTGGAGAGATCCTCTTTGGATCCGATCACCCCGAGATGCCGTTCCGGATCGAACGGTTTCAAGGATAGCAGCCTTGACTTGGCTTGCCGCGTGGACGAGATCCGTTTACGTCGCGGTTTTCTCTTGGTGGTCGTGGACATGTGGCGTGCAATGAAGATCCAAATCTAATATGTATCCAGCTGGGCTTATGTGAACCCACCTTTGCTGCTACCCGACGTACCGGGATGAAGACCGATGTCAGAACCGCTCCCCCATCTTCTGCGCCGCAAGGCGGTGGAAAGCGGCCTGCTCGGCACAGGCGGAGCAGGCAAGGCGCGCGTGCTGATGTACCATGGCATCGGTGAGAAGGATTGCCACACGGTGAACGTGCGCCATATCGGTCGCGAGGTCTTCGACCGGCACTTGCGCTTGTACACGTCGCACTTCCATGTGGTGCCCTTGGCGGATCTCATCGCAGGCGAACGTCATCCGCAGAAGCTCACCATTGCGCTCACCTTCGATGATGGTCATCGCAACAACCTCACGCACGCATTGCCGTTGCTGGAGAAATACCGGGTGCCCGCATCTATTTTCATCACCGGCGCGAACCGTATCGGCCTGCGCATTCTTTGGGGCGATCTGTTGGATCTGGGTGAACGCCACACCGACCGCGAACTGGTGATAAGCGGGAAGCGGTGGCGCAAGAATGCGAATGGACGCTATGCCGAACATGCCGCTTCCGGATCCCTGTTGCGCGACCACATCAAACACGCTGGCACCTGGGCACCGAAGCAGGAACTGAACGATCAATTGGGGGATCTGATCGATGGTGCATTGCAGGAAGATCGACCGTTCTGGGAACTGATGAGCGATGATGAATTGCGCGCGATCGCGAAGCATCCACTGGTTACGCTGGGAGCGCATGGCTGGTGGCACAACGACATGGGCCGGATCCCGATGAACGAGGTCGAAGCGGAACTGCGATCCGCGAAAGCGTATTTGGAAGAGATCACCGAGCGCGACGTTGATCAGCTCGCTTGGCCCGATGGATCCTACAGCACGGAAACCATCACTTCAGCAATGCACATGGGTTTCACAACACAGCTCGCCGTGGACTACCTGAACATCACGGATCGCGATGATCCGCACATCCTTGATCGCTATGGCGTGTATGATTTCCCCGTGAGCGATCGCTGGCTCATGCACCTGATCGCACAAGCCGCCGCCTGATCCTTACCGCTGCCCGCTCCTGCCGACTGCCACTGCCCCTGCCTACGGCCCCTGCCCCTGCCACTGCCCCTGCCAACTGCCAACTGCCCCTGCCTCCTTCCCCTGCCTACTTCCCCTTCTTCGCCCGGTGCCGTG
>JANMKC010000184.1:0-2742 GCA_031371785.1 Flavobacteriales bacterium
CGATACGACCTGGCCGGGCAGACCTACACGGATCCCTACGTGTACGTAAGTCCATCGGTACTGGGTGATGGCACCATGCCGTGGAAGCACATCTATATCGACCTGGCCGCCGCCTGGGGAGGGGGCGGATCGATCAACCGCCGATTTTACGTCCAGGGAACGCTGGATGGAGGAACGATCGCGCACGTAACGATCGACAACGTGAAAGTGGTGTTCTGATCAAAGCCATGAACAAGCGCCTGCAAGTCGCGAAGTACGTGCTCGCCGATCTGGTGAGCGCTTGCTCCGCATGGACGCTGTTCTACCTCTTCCGCAAAGCCTACCTCGAACCGATCAAGTTCGGGTACAAGGTCCCGGTCGTGTTCGACAACAACTATTGGGTGGGCCTCTTGCTCATCCCCGTGTTCTGGCTGGGCTTGTACGTAATGATCGGCGGGTACTCGGACGTCTATCGGCGCTACCGTATCAAGGAACTCGGACAAACACTGTTGATCAGCCTGATCGGGGTGACAGTGATCTTCTTCATCCTGTTGCTGGATGATACGGTGGCCAATTATCGGTACTACTACCAGTCGTTCCTTGCCCTGTTCTGCCTTCAGTTCAGCATCACCTTCCTGCTGCGCTTCATCCTCACCAGTCGAACGGTGCGAAAGGTGCATGGCCGCGAACTCGGCTTCAACACGATACTGGTAGGTGGGAACGAGCGGGCGGTGCAGATCTACCAGGAGATCGAAGGCATGCGCAAATCACCGGGCAACCGTTTCATCGGCTTCGTGAACGTGAACGGTGGGGATCAACAACTCAGCGCGGTGGGTGTTGCGCGATTGGGCAAGTGGCACGAGTTGCGGATGCTCATTGGCGAGCATGCGGTGGAGGAAGCCATTATCGCCGTGGAAAGCAGTGAACACGAGCACATCAGTCGCATCATCAACGAGCTGGAAGGGAGCGCGGTGCGGATCAAGATCATCCCGGACATGTACGACATCCTCAGTGGCAGTGTGAAGATGACGAGCATCTTCGGCGCACCGCTGATCGAAGTGAACCCGCAGATCATGCCTGCCTGGCAGTTCGCCATCAAGCGGCTGGTGGACATACTCTTCAGTTCATTGGCCCTGCTGCTCGTGGCCCCGTTCATGGCGATCATCGCGTTGCTGGTGAAAAGCTCCTCACCGGGCCCGGTGTTCTTCCGGCAGGAGCGTATCGGATGGCACGGGCATCCGTTCCACATCATCAAGTTCCGCAGCATGTTCGCCAACGCGGAAAGCGATGGCCCGCAATTGAGCAGCGCCACCGATCCGCGCATCACACCGATCGGCCGCTTCCTCCGCCGCACGCGCATGGACGAGCTGCCCCAGTTCTGGAACGTGCTGAAAGGCGACATGAGCCTGGTGGGTCCGCGGCCGGAGCGGCAGCACTTCATCGACGAGATCACCAAGGTGGCACCGCACTATCGGCACCTCCACAAAGTGCGGCCGGGCATCACTAGCTGGGGTCAAGTGAAATTCGGTTATGCGGAGAATGTGGAGCAGATGCTGCGCCGCCTGAAATACGACATCCTGTACATCGAGAACATGAGCCTCGCGGTGGACCTGAAGATCCTCGCGTACACACTGCTGATCATCCTGCGCGGCGACGGCAAGTAGGGGCGATGCACGCATCGCCCCGGTTGTCGTACACGCATCGCCCCTGGTTGTCGTGCCCACATCGCCCCGGTTGCCGTGCCCTACATCGCCCTTTCTTTGCCAGCATATCCTGATCTCATGAACATCTCAGTAATCGGTGCCGGGCAAATGGGCAACGGCATCGCGCATGTGTTCGCACAGGCCGGCCACAGCGTCATCATCATCGACATCGCACAGGACCGATTGGACAAGGCGCTGGCGACCATCGGCAAGAACCTGGACCGGCAAATAGCGAAGGGCACCTTGACCGAAGAACAGAAGTCGGCCACGCTGAAGAATATCACCACCGCAACGGAACTTGGATCGGGCGTGAAGAACGCGAGCCTCGTGATCGAAGCTGCGACGGAGAACGTTGACCTGAAGCTGAAGATCTTCCAGGACATTGATGCGAGCGCGCCAGCCGACTGCATACTGGCCACGAATACCAGCAGCATAAGCATAACGCGCATCGCAGCGGTAACGTCGCGACCCACGCAAGTGATCGGCATGCACTTCATGAACCCGGTGCCCGTGATGAAGCTCGTGGAAGTGATCCGCGGGTACAATACGAGCGACGCGATCACCAGGACGATCATGGACCTGAGCACCGCCATCGGCAAATCACCAGTGGAAGTAAACGACTACGCCGGCTTCGTGGCGAACCGCATCCTGATGCCGATGATCAACGAAGCGATCGAAACCCTCTTCCAAGGTGTGGGCGGAGTGGTGGAGATCGACACGGTGATGAAGTTGGGCATGGCGCACCCGATGGGTCCACTACAACTCGCCGACTTCATCGGCTTGGATACCTGCCTGGCGATCCTGCGCGTGCTACAGGACGGCTTCGGCAACCCGAAGTACGCGCCCTGTCCGTTGCTCGTGCAGATGGTGACAGCGGGGAAACTCGGAGTGAAGAGCGGCGAAGGATTCTACCAGTACACCGCAGGCAGCAAGGACCTGGTGGTGGCCCCGGCGTTCGCGAAGTGAAACTACGAGCAGCGACACCGGAGGACGTCCCGACGATCCGGGCGATCGGGCTCGTCATCTGGCCAGTGGCGTACGGCAACATCCTCTCCCCTGC
>JANMKC010000223.1:0-7881 GCA_031371785.1 Flavobacteriales bacterium
ACCCATGCGGGCACTTTTGGCGTGGCTCCGAAGACGGCCGACCCAACCAACCCCTCCAACCATGAAACACGGTACACATCCCTCACCCCGCCAACCCCTGTTCGCTACGGTGGCCACCGCCGCTCTGGCGCTCCTGCTGGGCACTTCCACGCAGTCCGCTTCAGCAGCATGGCACGACGGGCAGTCCTTAACCAGTCTGGAGGAGCAGTGGAACACCCCCCATCTAACGCATGTGAGCATATTGAGCCCGCCCGGATTCGAACCAACAGAAGAGTGCCTAGCCCATTTCGCGGTGATGGACCCACTTTCCCCGTGGGGCACCATCGATTACGGGGGCCTGGAGTACTACTATTCTTTACCTGCAGGGGATAGTACCATAGTTTTTGATGTGGCGATCGATCATGAGATCGAATACCCCCTTTGGTTCAACTCCGTGCAGTTTTTCGTGCAAGGCAGCTTATGTACCAGTTGTTCGGTGGAGATGCACGGATATGGCGATAATTACCAGGTATGGCGTATCACCTATCACCCTAACTATACCACCAACCTCAACCTGCAGGACGGTGCCCGTGAGTTCGGCTTGCGGCTGCCCAATCAGAATTCTGGAGAACCCCTGTGCGATGTCCGCTTCAAGGCGGTGATGATCGGCACCACCATAACGAACATCTTGGGCTACTATGACGCCCCCGTGCTGCCGCTCTATATCATGCGCGATCCTCCGGGCGGCCAAAGCTCCAGCAGCATCTCCACCACCTCCAGCACCTGCTTCGGTACATCGCAGTCGGTGACCAATGACATGGAAGAAGGCGGCTGGTTCAAGGCCAAACTCGGCATCGCCGGTTCCGCCGGGCTCTTCGTTACGGAGGATTTCGAGTTCTATGTGGAAGGCGGTGTGAGCGTCACCGCAAGCCAGTCCCAGACCTCCGACTATGAATACAAGACCTGCATTGAGCAAGGCTCCGAGCTGACCACCAGCGACGATGGCACACCGGACGATGTGTTCTACGGGAGTTCGATCAAGTATGCGTATGGCATGGCGATCGACATACAGCGCACCGGTTGTGGGACCTTCACCAAGCACGCCGCTTTCATCTCGCAGCCGTTCGCGTTGAACCACAGCTACCACTATACCGAGAGCTACATCCGCCAGAGCGTAATACCCCAAGCCCAGCAGCAACTGGCCCAACTCACCCCGGGCAGCGTTGCGTACAAACAGGCCGAGCAGCAGCTCAGCGTATGGCACCAGATGCTGGACATGAACGATTCCATCAAGGCCGATGCGGCCCCGGTGATCACCCGATCGTTCAACGGTGGTGGTACGGGGCAGACGTATTCCCTCACGCGCACAACCGAGACCATGCGCTCCATCACCTACACGGCCTCGCTTTCCACCGCGTTGAGCCTGGAATTCTGCGCGGAAATAGGCGGTTCGGGCTTTTCCGGCGGTGCGGAGGTGAAGATCCGCGCTGAATACGGCAATGGTGAGACCAATTCCAACGTGTACACCAACACCATGTCCTACACGTTGAAAGACCCGGACGTGTATGACAATTTCGACGTGATCGTGGGAGCGGACAACGTGTTCGGCACCTACACCTTCCTGCTGGATTCAGCCACAAGCCGCACGAGCTGCCGCTATGAAGGCGGCTACCACATCGACAACCCCGAGCTTTCCCTGGGTACGCCCGGCAACACGAGCATGACGGTGAACGAGGTGCCCATCGGCACACAGGCCAACTTCCCGCTCATCATCTGCAACAACAGTGACACCACGCGCACCTATTACCTGAAATTCGCTACGAACACCAATGGCCATGGTGCGCACATGGAGGCCTCCGGTACGGTGCTCAACACGAGCGACAACGGAGTCTTTTACGAACTGGCGGGAGGCGAGTGCATCAATCCGATCCTTTACCTGACCCAGCCCAATGCCGGTGTGGTGGACTTCGACAACATCAACCTCTACCTGTACTCCTTGTGCGATGAGGAATACCCACCTTACATCCGCTCCTATATAACCATCTCCGCGCACTACGGCGTGGGCAATGTCGGCGCGTACTGCGCACCGGTGAGCGATGTGGGCACCGCCCAAGGCGACTACGTGGACGGCGTGCAAGTCGCCAACATCAACAACATGAGCACTGGCGGTGTGACCGGTCCGTCCTATACGGACTATACGTCGCAATTCACCACGCCGCTCTCGCGCAATGCGCAGAAGATCATCACCATCACTTCGGGCACGAACGCGGGTGACCGGTTCGCCGCGTGGATCGACTACGACCACAACGGCACGTTCGACGCGAACGAGAAGCTTGGGGAGTTCACGAACGCTTCTGCGGGCGAAGCGCAGAACATCGCCTTCACCGTGCCGAACACCGCCACGCTGGGCAACACGCTTCTGCGCGTGCGCGGCATCGGTGCCATCACCGGTGAACCATCGCCGCTGGATCCCTGCTTCAACTATCACGCGGGCGAAACGGAGGACTATGCCGTGGTGATCAACGCGAACACGCCACAGGATTGCGCGGGCGTGAACAACGGCCCGGCATTGCCCGGCACCGCGTGCGATGACAGCAATGCGAACACGGGCAACGATACGTGGAACGCCAACTGCGCTTGCCTTGGCGTGGCAGTGGATTGCGCTGGAACACCGGGCGGATCCGCAGTGGCCGGAACGCCCTGCGATGATGGCAACCCGGACACGGCCAATGATCTTTACACCGCGAACTGCGCATGCGCTGGTGCGACCTTCGATTGCTTGGGCATTCTGGGTGGAACAGCCACGCAGGATTCGCCTTGCGACGATGGCGACGCCGGAACGGGCAATGACACTTGGGGGCCGAACTGCGTATGCGCTGGGCAGTTGATCGATTGCCTCGGCGTGCCCGGAGGCACCACACTTACAGGTACGCCTTGCGACGATGGCAACCCCCTCAGCGGCGGTGATGCGTACAATGCGAACTGCGCATGCGTGGGCGCCTTCGCCACCGATTGCGCCGGTGTGGAAGGTGGCACCGCACAACCTGGCACTGCCTGCGATGACAATGTTGCAGCCACGGGCAACGATACCTACAGCGTGAACTGCGTCTGCGCCGGTGTACCCTACGACTGCGCCGGTACGCCCGGTGGAACACAACTGCCTGGCACGCCTTGCGATGATGGCAACAGCGCGAGCACCAACGACACCTTCACCGCGGATTGCGGATGCCTGGGCGAACTGGCGAACGATTGCGCCGGTGTACCCGGTGGCACCGCCCAACCCGGAACTGCGTGCGATGATGGCAATGCGGCCACCGGTAACGATGTGTACAATGCGTTCTGCACTTGCGCTGGTGAACCGATCGACTGCAATGGTGTGGTCGGTGGCCCCACCCAGCCCGGCTTCCCCTGCGATGATGGCAACGCGGCTACCGGCGGCGATGTGATCGACGCCAATTGCCAGTGCGCGGGCCTCTTGCTTGACTGCCTGGGCGTGCCCGGTGGAACGACCACCGTCGGAACGGCGTGCGATGACGCCGATGCGAACACCAGCAACGATATGTACACCGCGAATTGCATCTGCGCAGGTGAGCTGGCCAATGATTGCGAAGGCGTGGCCGGTGGAACGGCACAGCCCGGCACCACTTGCGATGATGGCGATGCGAACACCGGTAACGATGTGTACAGCGCCAACTGCACCTGCGCCGGACAGCTGATCGACTGCGAAGGCACCATCGGCGGTTTCGTGTTGCCCGGTACCCCATGTGATGATGGCGTGGCCTGCACCGTGAATGATGTGCGCGGCATGGATTGCGCCTGCAGTGGAACGACCATCACCATCGGTGCCGTGACAGGTTCCTCCATGGTGTTCGGGAATACCACCAACGTATACCTGGTAACGCCCGTGGCCAATGCGACCAGCTACAACTGGGCCCTGCCGAACGGCTGGACTACCGGCGACAACGGAGCTTTCGCGCTGGTCGCGGAAGTCAGCAATACGCCCGGTCCGGTGGACCTCTGCGTAACGGCCATGGTCGGCGCCTGCGAGCTCACCAGTTGCGTTACGGTCACCGTGGACTTCAACACGGGTATCGCTACCACGAATGCAGGCAGCGGCGAATGGTTCACCGTACAACCGAACCCGTCGAACGGTGTGTTCCAACTGCGCCCATCTACCACCGGTGCAACACCGCTGCGCATCAGCATCCGCAACGGCCTCGGTCAAGAAGTGCTGCCACCATTCACCGTGGCTGGTCAACGCGCCATTGACATGGACCTGAGCGACGTATCGGCCGGTGCGTACTACCTGCTCGCCACCCGCTCCCGCAGTTCCGCTGTACAGCGGAATGCGGGAGGGGAGCAACAGGTGATCATGATCATGGTGCAGCACTAGCCGAGCACTAGCGCTTGTCTCCTGTAGGGTGGGTCTTCGCAAGGAGGCCCACCCTGCTTGTTTTGGACCGGATTTCCAGAACAGGTATTTCCACGGGTTGCGCGGTGCCCCAACTGTTCCACTTTTGCGATACATACCCACCGAACATGACACGTCTGTTCTCCCTCCTCAGCCTCTTCGTTCCCATGGCCCTGTGCGCGCAGGTCGCCATCCACCCACAGATCGGCATGGCGCTCACCACGCTGACGCCGGAGCAGGAGGGCGTGCAGTACAAGGCCGACCCGGGCGTGCTCGCGGGGGTGGACCTGCGCATCGGACAGCGCTTCTACTTCCAGCCGGGCGCCTTCTTCGTAAGCGCCAAGACAGCGGTGAGCGTGGGCGATAGTGTGGTGACGGAGGACCACCTGGTCTGGAATTCGTTGAAACTGAAAGCGCTGGCCGCGTACAACCTCGTGGACGGCGACGACTTCCGGTTGCGGCTGAACGCGGGCCCCACATACAATTGGTTGCTCAGCGCCCACGGCAAGGACGACCACATCAAGATCGAGATGGACGACATGAACACCGGCACCTGGAGCGTGGACGCCGGCCTGGGGATCGACCTGACGATCTTCACCCTCGACGGCGGCGTGAGCTACGGACTGAGCAAAGCCTACAAGGAACAGAACGGTGTCAGCAACGATGCGCGTTATCTCACCTTCCTGGTCACTGCCGGGGTGGTTCTTGGGGGATCAACGCGGTAGTCTATCCTCACGCAGGCTCTTCGTCTTCGAGTCCCTGCGCATTGAACTTTGTTGGGCGCAGGGTCCCAGGCATTCTGAACGCACACCTGGTTCGGGAGTCCTGCGCGGGATCAAGGGGATCAAGGCACTCGGGAAATACCCGAGCGCCGGTTAGGGGGTGTCCACTGAGGACCGATCCTGGACCGTAGTCCCGGAAGCAAAACAGGTGTTTCTACGCATTGGGGGGCCAATCCATGCGGGCACTTTTGGCGTGGCGCCGAAGACGGCCGACCCAACCAACCCCCTCCACCAACGCCTTCGCCGGGCTACGGCGCTCAAAGCATGAAACACGGTACGCATCCCTCACCCCGCCGAAGCCTGTGCGCTACGGTGGCCACTGCCGCTCTGGCGCTCCTGCTGGGCGCTTCCACGCAATCCGCTTCCGCCACACAACAGAGTGGGACTTCCTTGACCAGCCTGAATGAACAGTGGAACACCCCCCATTTGCTGTTCTTGGGTATCAGTATCGGCAACGGCCAGATCAGCCCGTGCCATCCCAAGTTCGCCGTGGTGGATCCAAGTAGCTCGTTCGGTACATTCGACTACGGGGGCGTGGAGAACTATTTCGACCTGCCTGGGGGGGACACTACCATAGCGTTCGACCTGCACATCCAGTACGACTATTCTATCTTTCCTCAAATACCCACGCCCTCCATTCAGCTCTTCGTGGATGGCGAACTGAGTACCAGCAGTTCGGTGACGTTTGAATCTGGGGGCGAGGTCGACCGCTCCTACAACGTTATCTACCACCCCAGTGATTCGGTCATCATGAAGGGCGGTGCCAAGGAGTTCGCCTTGCGCCTGTACTATCCTGGAGTTGCCGGACCCTATTGCGATGTGCGCTTCAAGGCGATGATGATCGGCACCACCTACACGAACGTCATGGGCCACTTCAATGCCCCTCAGCTACCGCTGTACATCCTGCGCGATCCGCCCGGCGACCTCAGTAACAGCGCCCTCACCACTACGCACGGTGCCTGCACAGGCACCAGCTCGTCCGTGACCACCGGTAATAGCGAGGACGGCTTCTTCAAGGCGCGACTCGGCCTGCAAGGTTCCATCGGCCTCATCGCCACTGTGGACTTCGACATCTTCGTGGAGGCCGGTGTGAGCTTTGCAGCCAGCCAGTCCGTGAACACTTCCGGCGAAGCCACGACCTGTTTCTCCAGCTCGTCCTCCTACAGAACGCCGACGAGCGGCCCACCTGACGATGTGTTCCTCGGTAGCGCGATACAGTATGTGTATGGCTTTGCCATCATCGTTCAGCGCATCGCCTGTGATTCCGTATCGGTCAAGTACGATTTCGTTTCCCAGCCCGTGGGTTCGCTGGGGAGCTACACGTATACGGAGAGCCACATACGCGATGCCGTGATCCCGGCCATGATCGCCGCTATCGCCACCATGCCGCCGGGTGCCGAGCGCGCTGGTGCCGAAACGCAATTGAGCGTTTGGTACCAGACCCTGGCGATGAACGACTCCATCAAGGCGAACGCTCCCTATGACCATGTGGAACTGTTCAATGGTGGTGGTCTAGCAGTGAACCATACCCTCGTCTCCACTACCACGGAATCATACGCCATCAACTATGACGTCCAATTGGACGCTGGCTTCAGCCTCGAGTTCGGGATAAACATCGGTGGCAGCGGAGTCAGCGGGGGGGGGAGCGTGCACATGCAGCAAGGCTATGGCCGTGGTGTGAGCGGCACCAATGAGTACACCAATACCGTGGAATATAACTTGGGGGATCAGAATGCCAGCGACGATTTCCATGTGAAGGTCTACAGAGACCCGGTGTTCGGCTCCTACGTGTTTGCGCTGGACAGTGCCGCGTCGAGCACCAGCTGCGACTACGAGGGGGGCTACCAGATCGATCAGCCCCAGCTATGGATCGGCAGCATGGGTTCCACCAATGCGCAGTTGAACGAAGTCCCCATCGGTGGCAATGCGATCTTCCCCATCTATGTCTGCAACAACAGTGACATAGCCCGTACCTATCTGCTTACCGCCGATTACGACAGCAATAATTTGGGCGCGGTCATTTCGGGATACAACGGCATCACGAACGGCGCTACGGTTTCACTCACGGTACCCGCGAACGGCTGCCGACCGGTCGCGAACATCTACCTGGCCCAGCCTGACAATTCCATCGTCGACTTCGACGGGCTCCTGTTGTTCCTGAGCTCGGCATGCGGTGATATCGTCGCCAGCGGGACCCTTTCGGCGCACTTCGGTGTAGGCAACTTTGGCAGCTACTGCCAGCCATCCAGCACCGAAGGCACCGCGCTCGGCGACTATGTGGATGGTGTGGTCCTGGGCAACATCAGCAACACCGGAACGGGTAGCGTAACCGGTGCTGTCTACACGGACTACAGCGCGCAGTTCAGCACGCCGCTTTCACGCAACGCGCAGCAGGTGGTGTCCATCACCGCCGGTGCGAACCTCGGTGATCACTTCGCCGTGTGGATCGACTACGATGGCGATCGCGCGTTCGAGGCATCGGAGAAGCTCGGTGAGTTCGAGAACAGCGCAGCGGGTGAGTCCCATGACTTCGCTTTCACCGTACCGGTGAGCGCGCAGTTGGGTTCCACGATCATGCGTGTGCGTGGCGTCGCCTTCGGCACCAGCGAACCCACACCTGTGGACCCCTGCTACAGTTACCAGGCCGGCGAAACGGAAGACTACGCCGTGGTGATCGATGCGAACACCCCGCAGGATTGCGCCGGTGTG
>JANMKC010000241.1:0-4391 GCA_031371785.1 Flavobacteriales bacterium
TGCGAAGTCCAGGTCTTCCCATCATCGGTGGTCTGCTGCCAATCCCAATCGAACGAATCCTTATGGATGTTCGCGAAGACCATGCGATGGGTGGTCATCACGCCCTTGACGTTGCGCGCCGCCGTGCGCAATTCGAAACGATCCTCCACCGGACCTCCGGTGAGCGCGATGTATTCCGCCTGTGTGTCCACCCAGGTCTGGTTCCACTGGCCGGTCTTCGCGTCAAAAACGGACCAGCTCGCTCCGCGATACTTGTTGGTGGGGTCGTTGAAATGTTCCGCGATCACCTTGCCATCCATTTCCAACGTGATGGAGTTGGTGCCATGGATCGTATCGTTCCACGTGAGGTCCCATTCCCCGAGCCAGAAGTCGAGTGCGTGCTCTCCTGATGGTGCATTGCTTGGTGGATCCAGTTGAGCGTGGGCCGCGGGCATGCCGGTGATGATGAGTACGATGAGCAGAAGTTTCTTCATGGGAGCGACCGATCGGGTTCTTCCAAAGGACGCCAAACAGATGCATGCGGGCCGCGTCTTGTGATGGGCTGTTATAGTTCGCACGAACAATTGCGGATCTTCCTGAGCGGCGTATGCCGTGTTCGAATGCTTGGCGTCCTCGCCCAAGAGTACGTGGTGAAGTCTCCCTCCTTGCGCCGGGTTTCCCGACATGGTGTGCGTTCGGGATGGCCGCCCCGTATCCAATGAGTTCAATGATCGCAGGGTATCGAGGACCATGATGCTGCGCGGTTTTCGGTTTCTCCAGAGAACTTTCTTAGTTTCAAACGCTGATCGACGATCGGCCCTTTTTCACCAACCCTAATCCCCATAGCCATGGAACAGGAAAAGACCAACGAAAGATCGCCACGCAGGAATTTTCTCGGCTTGCTTACCGGTAGTGCTGCGGCGCTTGCCGGGTTGGCAGCGATAGGAACACCTTTGGAACTGATGGCGCAGGCAAAAGGCGGCGGACAGAAAGGTCCTGCGAAGGCCCCGAAGAGCGAAGCCGACCTATGGTTCGACAAGGTGCAAGGCACACACCGCGTGGTGTACGATGCGACCCAGCCGCACGAGGTTATGCCCTTCGCATGGCCCCGGGTATTCTTGTTGACCAATGAGAGCACGGGCTCACCGGCCGCCGATTGTGGCGTGGTGGTGGTGCTGCGGCATGATGCCATCTGCTATGCCTTCCAAGATGAGATGTGGGCGAAGTATGGCTTCGGGGAAGTGTTCAAGGCCACAGAGGTTGGCGGCGCCTTCCAAGCGGCGGATGCGGCGACAGCTACCAAGACCAGGAACCCGTTCTGGAACACGAAGCCCGGTGATTTCAAGCTGCCCGGTTTCGGTGCCGTGGACATCGGCATCAAGGACCTGATGGCCAGTGGCGTGATGTTCTGCGTGTGCCAGGCCGCCATGACGGTATTCTCCGCGGCGGTCGCCGGGAAGATGAGCCTGGAACCCGCAGCGGTCCTGAAGGAGTGGACCGAGCACCTGATACCCGGCATACAACCGGTGCCCTCCGGCGTGTGGGCATTGGGCCGTGCGCAAGAGCACAGGTGCGCGTACATTTTTGCGGGATAGTCTCCGATCACTCAGCAAGCAGCACCGGGCCATGCCGACAACACACCGGCATGGCCCGGCTTCGCTTGGTGTTCCTTTCACGCATCCAAATGATCAACCCCATGAAAAAGTCTGTTGTTCTTGTAGCGCTCATGCTGATCGCTGCCTGTTCCGCCTTGGCGCAGAAGGCACCGTACAAGGTGGTCATCGATGTGACCAGCCCCGATACACTGGTCCATCAGATGGTGATCCGTTGGGTGGGCGAGATCACTGCCCACCCCGAGGCACAGGTCGAGGTCGTGTTCTATGCCGCATCGCTGGACATGGTGACGCAGGATCGGTCAGTGGTCGCCGACGGGGTGAAGAAGTTCATCGGCAACCCGAACGTCGCCTTCAACGTGTGCGAGGTGGCGATGAAGAACAAGCACATCGCCAAGGAACAGTTGCTCGCCGGTGTCAACACGGTACCCGATGGTATCTATGAGATCGTGCAGCGCGAATACGACGGGTGGGGTTACATCAAGGCAGCTCGGTGATCCCGGGATGGCGGGAACGGGGAGTTCTTGTCATCGCTCGATCCAGCCCGGAAGAGTATCCGGCACGTTACAGACGACGCGTTCAATGACGCGCAGATCGTACGCGCTATCCGGAAGCATGCGGTTGAAGAAGTAGGCCTTCGACACGGTGCATGTGCAAGTGCCGAGCGTCATGTTCATCATCTGCGGACCGAGTTGCCAATTGCCCCGATCGAAGTGGACCTGCTTCATGCCCATCTTCTTCAACAGCGTATCGATGTAGATGCTGTCGCCCGTGATCGCCGGGAGCGTATCGATGACCGGATAAATGCCTCTGTAGTCAACGATGTATCGACCGCAGGGATCAGGGAGCGATCCATGAACGGCCTTGCGACCCGATCCGATCAGAACAGGCTTTACGGAATTCGCCCTTGTCTCCGCGCCCTTCGCCAACGCACGTTCATTGCCGCTCGAACACGAAAGAGGCGGGAAACAGGTCCTCGCGATCCACCAAATACGCATCGTTCAGTTCTGATCAGCGTCAGGATCGTCGCGATCGCCACCGTCTCCCCGGTCTCATCGAACACATCAACGAGGAATTTGACGATACCCTTTGCCACATCCTCCGGCGTCCTCTTCTCCTGAGCCAACTTCTTCCCGCTAAGTCGGGACGAAGACGCCTTCACAGAGAAGCGCACCTGCCCCGGGTCGAGCCCGGGGTGACAGGTCATGCCCGGGTACACCGGCTTCATGAAGCGGCATTCGTCCAAGCCATAGTTCAAGAGCATAAGCCTTGAGCGTTCAGACCTTGGCCTTGGTCGTCGAACCGCGTTTGGCAGTTGCTCGTTTGGTGCTCCGCTTGGCCACGGCTTTGCGCGATGCCGCCCGCTTGGCTTTGCGGGCTGCGATGAATGCGGAGATAGCGCGGAAGTCTTCCTCTGTTGGAGGTGGACCACCACCGATGAAGCCGATATCGTCGAGGTCGAATTTGGGGGTTCTCATGCTGGGTAGTACTTGTTCAACAGTTTCAACGCAGCGGGCGTGTCGATCACCATGCGAAGCCCGCCCACATGTTCGGCCCCGAGGGTTTCGTGGTAGTGCTGCATCAGCGCTGTCTTCGAATCGAACGCAAGGTTGCCCTCATGCCCGCTCTCGAAGGCCAATTTACAGCCGAATGCGACCAAGTTGCCCAGGACACCGGCGTAGACCTTTTTGCGGCCCAAGTTGAAAGGGGCGTTCTCCACCAGATGCATATACACATGGTCGGGGCGTATCTCCAGGCTCACCAGACCTTGTATCACCATCGGTTCCCAGACGATGGTCAGCTTGTATACGCTTCGCTCCCTTACGCGCAACTCTTGCTTCCAATTAAAGCGCCAGCCGTTCTTCTTTGTCACTTGGCTCAGGTCCGCTTCTGTCAAAGGCACGACGACAGTTGGAGCACTATGCCCCGTGACCACATGCTCGATGGAGCGCGTGAGCTTGTCGATCTCGAAGGATAGTCCGGTGTGCTTGCGCTTGGCCATCAGTTCTGATCGAGCTTCATCACCATCGTGAGAATGGTCGCAATGGCAACCGTCTCACCGGTTTCATCGAACACATCCACGAGGAACTTCACGATTCCCTTGGCCATGCTCACTAGCGTTGCACTTCCGTGGTGTCGTAGATCTCCAGTTTGGTGAAGTCCACAGTGCTGAGGTCGACCTGTGGAGCTCCGGCAGGCGGTCGGTAGCGTAGACCAAACGGGGCGGGACGCATCGCGGATCCAAGTGCCATGACGATGAGATTATCAAGGCTGTCATTCGTAGTGCTCACTGCGGTATATCCTCTCCAAGTAGTAGAATGCCTGTAGATGATGCCAAGACTATCCAACTCGAGCATGTACGTCCCCATCGATGGGAGCATAGTACTCGACTGTCCATGCGGTTACCACATGTTCGATGCCCGAGTGCCAGAACGTGATGCGGCCCATCAACGAGTCGCGCACACTATGCTTCGCAAGAACGGTCTTCACCTTGGTTGGAGAAATAACGGTATCCTTCCTGGTCCAATTCACGAAGAACTGAACCTCGCTAGTTGAAGGTGCCAAACAACCAGCGCCGAGCAGACCGCTAAGGACAATCGCCGCCGGGATCTTCATCTTCAATTCTGATCGAGCTTCTTCACCATGGTGAGAATGGTCGCAATGGCAACGGTCTCACCCGTTTCATCAAAGACATCGACCAAGAACTTCACAATGCCCTTGGCTACGTCTTCAGGGCTGCGCTTCTCTTGATCGACTTTCTCTTTGACCGTGAACCTGACCTGAATGGTCATGCCCGGG
>JANMKC010000162.1:0-20088 GCA_031371785.1 Flavobacteriales bacterium
GTTCCGGTCTGCAGGTAGAGCCCCACATCCTTGAACGAGCCACCGCGGATCACCTTGCGTTTGAGCGAGGGTGGATCGTTCGCCATCGCGTCATAGCTGTATTCCGGGTTCAGGTCGTGATCGAAGTCGTAGACGCTCTCATCGAACGCTGTGCTGGTCCACTCGGCCACGTTGCCGGCCATGTTGTACAGGCCGTAGTCGTTCGCGCTGTAACTGTCCACGGGCACCGTATGGAAGCCGCCATCATCCGTGTAGTTGCCAAGAAGCGGTTTGAAATTGCCCAGGAAACAGCCTTGTCGATTGCGGATGTAAGGACCACCCCAAGGGTATGGTGAGAGGTCGAGTCCCCCGCGCGCAGCATACTCCCATTCCGCTTCCGTGGGCAGCCGGAAGTCATTGATGAACGGTTCGCCATCGCCCATCAACCAAGCGTTCATCATGTTCTGTGTACGCCATACGTTGAACGCATTGGCCTGCTGCCATGTGATGCCCACGACAGGGTAGTCGTCATAAGCCGGATGCCAGAAGTAGTTCTTGGCCATCGGCTCGTTGTAGGAGTATGTGAAATCATGCACCCAGGAAAGCGTATCCGGGAACACGTTGATCACCTCCTTGATGATGAACTTGCTCCGGTCGGTGTGGCCCTTGATCGCGTTGTTCTGTCCTTTGACGTTGGTGTAGCTCAGGTCCAGGTCGCGACCGCTCTTCTTGGCGGCCTCCTTCAGGTCGATCCAATAGTATTCGAACATCAGCTTGCGCGTGTCGATCTCTTTCCTGCGGTAAAAGCGCTCGCTCTCCGGATAGTAGAGTTCCTGCAACGCATCACGCACCTCCTCGTCGTTGAAATCTATCTTCTCTTGCCAGTTGATGATGGGCGGGTCGATCTCCTCACCGAACTCGTCCTCGGTGATCACGTGCTCCCCGATGTCCGCATCACCGAGCATGCGCTTCGTGATGGAGTCCACCACATATTCCACGAACTGGCGGTACTCGTTGTTGCTGATCTCGGTCTGGTCCATGTAGAAGGCCTGTACCGAAACGGTCTTGGACTTGGCCACCTGCGCATATGGGGCATCCTGGTCGCTCGGCCCCATGGTGTATGCACCCATGGGGATGTAGTTCATCCCATATGGATCGACCTGGTACCAAGAGGGGCGGTTCTGGGCACCGATCAACTGCCCCTGACCACCTTGGCCACAGCTCGCGAGCAAGCCGATGCCGCACAAGTATGCGATGGGACGTAGTTCCATGGTCTTCCTTTTTTGCCGTCGCGTCTCAGGTCCTTGCAGGGTCCTGGTCCTTGGGTCCGGGTAAGTGAACACTCTCAGACAAGACATGCAACGGCGTTGTGGTTCCTTTTGTTACCTCTGATTACAGGAAGCGCGGGTGACCATAGATCTCGATCACCTTCGGCTTCACGATCTTGAAGCAATAGTTGAGCATTAGTTCGTGGCTGCCGCTGCTGTAGTTCTTCAGTTCCGACGTTGTCACGTCGTAGCTGTATCCCAAGCGAAGCATCGCGGACTTGTCCTTGCCCATGGCCACCTGATAGCCGATGATCGGCGCGATCGCATCCTCGGTGCGATAACTTACTCCCAACCAGACCATCTTGTTGTACATGAACAAAGCGGTAAGGTCGAACTGGGTGGAAGTACCATCGCTCTTCAACATGAAGCTCGGCTCTATCGCCATCTTCGGGTTCTTGAGCTGCCAGTCATACCCACCCTGAACATAATAGTGCCGCCTGTTCTTTATGCTCACGGTCTTCAACTCGGTCTCCGGTAATTGCGTGCTGCTGATACCGGCCCATAGTTTCGGGTTCACGTAATAGAGGCCAGCACCGAGATCGAAGCCGGAAGCACTTGATCCATTGTCCGGGATGGCATCATCCTCGGTTACCGGGTTCACGGCCACCCAGTCGCTTCCAAGCGAACGGCTGCTGAGTCCCGCATATATGCCGAGTCCCAAGGTACCGACCCCACCGCCGGGCTTGAAGTGATAGGCATAGTGCAACCGTGCGATGGTGCTGTTCTCTTGGCCCAGTTTGTCGAAGTAAACGGAAAGACCGATGCCGCTGTTGATCTTGTTGAGCGGCCCTTGCACATTGATCAATCCCGTCTTGGGCGCTCCATCAAACCCGGACCACTGCTGCCTGAGCAACGCTGTGAAGCAGATGTTGCCGTTGGTGCCGGCCACCCCGGAATTGACCGATAACCGATCGAACATGTACTGTGTGTACTGCGGATCCTGCTGGGCGAACGATGTGCTCGCCATCACAGCGCAGGCCGCTGCGGTAAGTATCCCCCTCATGCGTGTTCTCGTTCGTTGGCGTCAAGTGCTGGGCAATGACCCAGCACCGGAACGCGGTTTGATCCCGCCGCCAAAGTAGCAAAAAAGGAATCCGTCGGGGTTTTTTGACCTGTCCCCACCGATAGGGATCCCAACGGGACACCTGCGCTCAAGAGAGCTTCTGGAACGTGCGCCACCAGCGGTCAGGCACTTCTTCACGGCAGGCCATCTGGTAGTCAGTATAAGCGCACGGCACCAAATGATGGCGTTCGAACCGCGCTTCCTGTTCGGCTTTGTAAGGGATGTCCATCCACCAGCGGTCGCTCACCATGCTCTTGTAGAACACCATCTCCTGCTCATGTCCCCGGATGGGCACACGGAAGCGGGTGAACCGCTTGCGGTCAAGCCACGGCAGATCATTGGTACGGCTGCGGAAGCCGTCGAGAAAACACCAGACCATTTGTGCGGCAAGTTGTGCCGTAACTCCTTGTTGGTCGCGATGGGGGTCCAGTTCATAGATGCCAACGGAGGTGATCTTCTCGCTTACTCCGGCGTATCGCATGATCTGGCATATCTCCTCACCATGGAATCCGTTCGGTCCTGGACGTGTGGTACCCGGTGCATCGGCCCAACGCACAGAACTCATGTCCACACTCACCGTATCAGCATTGCGAAGGACCGGTTCGGCATCGGCCATGGTGGAGCGCAACTCTCCCAAGCGGTGGACATCGAAGAACAACTTGTCCATCAGTTCGATGCCGGGCTGATCCACTAGATAGGTCTGGAAACCAAGATTGCTGTAGTTGAAGAGGTAGTTGGGCTGACGAAGAACGATGTGGCTCAAGTAGGAGGTGTCGGCCAGGCTTTGGCCGGGTTCTCCCAGATCGAAGCGTCCGTCCACGCAGACAAGGTTGGCGGTGCGTTCGAGCTTTTCATAGGCGAGGTATTGGGTGAAGGTGTGCCCTTGCCCTCCGCCGATGATCAACGGAATGATATTCTGGCGAATCAGTTCAGCGATGGTTTCCGATAGGGCATGCTGCGTGTCCTGCGCTGTGTGACCGGGGTGCAGATCGCCCAGATCGATCACGTTCACATTGCCCGCCGGCAGGTAGAGCTTGTAGAGTTCTTCGCGCACCGCATCGGGCGCATCAACACAACCGCGTGGTTTGGCGTGGCCGGGATCGTCCAGCACACCGATGATCGCCACCTGCCGTCCTTCCAGCGAGGGCATACCACTCTTCGTATGGAAGACCGTGTTGTCGCCGAGCGAATGGGCCAACCACTCCGGACGGCTTTGGCCGAAACGCTTGGAGGGTTTGAAGTAGAAGCTGATGTCCATGTCGCTTGTGCCGATCCTGTTGGGGACGCGCCGAAGGTCCGCACTCAGGTAAATGGAAAAACCACCGCCACGGCGGACCTACCCACAGCGTACTGTTCGTCGTGGCTTCGCCGATAGGTTCGCGATCGCTAGAACGGAGCCTTTCAGGGCTTTGCCGCCTTTCGGGCCCTATCCTTCTTCACCGCCGCTTTCCGTGGCGCGGTTTTCTTGAACGCTGCTTTCTTGAACACCTGTTTGCCACCGCCTTTCTTGTTCGGTGCTTGATCCACCAGCACTGTGCATTCGTCCAAGGTCAGGTCTTCGGGTGCCTTTCCCTTGGGCACGTTCGCGTTCTTCTTGCCGTCGGTGACATACGGCCCGTACTTGCCCTTCAGGATCTGGATGCTCGATCCATCGAACTGTTTGATGATAAGCGCGGCGGCGCCAGCCTGTTTCGCTTGCACGAGTTCGATAGCACGCTCCAGTGTGACCGTGTTCATGTCCTCGCTTTTCGGAATGTTGGCATACAACCCCTTGAACTTCACATAGGGACCGAATCGGCCCTTGGCCACCAAGAGTGTTTCTCCTTCATACTCGCCAAGTTCACGCACCGGGTTGCCCGCCTTCTTCTGGTCAACGATCTCAATGGCCCGTTGCAGGTCGATGCTGAGGGGATCGTCTTCCGCCGGTATGCTGGCGAAGGTGCTGCCCAGTTTCACATAGGGACCGAAACGTCCAACGCCGATCATCACCACTTCACCATCGCGTTCGCCGAGAGTGCGGGGCAACTTGAAGAGGTCCATCGCCTGCTCGAACGTGATGCTCGCAATGCTCTGGTCCTTGCGGATGCTGGCGAACCGGGGCTTCTCCTCATCCTCCACGTTGCCGATCTGTATCATCGGGCCAAAGCGGCCGATACGGGCGACAACGTCCTTGCCGCTCACCGGATCCTTGCCCAGCACGCGAGCGCCGGTGGCCCGCTCGGCAGTGTCCTTCACCGTACCGATCGTCGCGTGGAACGGGGTGTAGAACCGCTGGATCATTTCGCGCCAGTTCTCCTGCCCTTCCGCGATCACGTCGAACTCCTCCTCCACCTTCGCCGTGAAGTGGAAGTCCACGATGATGGGAAAGTGTTCCACGAGGAAATCGTTCACCACCATGCCGATGTCCGTGGGGAAGAGCTTCTGCTTTTCCGCACCCACGTTCTCGGAAGCCGTCTTGTCGGAGATCGAATTGTCGGCCAGCGTGAGGATCCGGTAAGGTCGGGGCGTGCCATCGCGGCTTTCCTTCACCACATAACCGCGCTTTTGCACGGTACTGATCGTTGGCGCATACGTGGAAGGTCGGCCGATGCCCAGTTCTTCCAGCTTCTTCACCAGGCTCGCTTCCGTGTAGCGCGGGGCAGGGCGATCGAAGCGTTGCGTTGCCGTCATCGCTTGCAGCGCGAGCGCATCGCCTTGCTTCATGTCGGGCAGCAAGCCCTCTTGTTCTTCGCTGTCCTCATCATCGCGACCTTCCATGTACACCTTCAGGAAACCGTCGAAGAGGATCACTTCGCCTTGTGCCACCAGCGCTTCATCCGGGTGGCCGCTGATGTTGATGTTCACCACGGTCTTCTCCAGTTCCGCCTCGGCCATCTGGCTGGCGAGGGTGCGCTTGCTGATCAACTCGTACAAGCGCTCGGCATCGCGATCGCTGCCGGCGTTGCGCACCATCATGTCCGTGGGGCGGATCGCTTCGTGCGCTTCCTGTGCGCCCTTGCTCTTGGTGGCGAATTTGCGCGGCTTGCTGTAGCGATCACCATACTGCGAGATGATCGCCACCTTCGCTGCGTCGATGGCCTGATCCCCCAGGTTCAACGAGTCCGTACGCATGTAGGTGATGTGGCCCTGCTCGTACAACCCTTGCGCGATGCGCATCGTGCGGTCCACTCCATAGCCCAGCTTGCGCGAGGCTTCTTGTTGCAGCGTTGATGTGGTGAAGGGCGCAGCAGGCGTGCGCTTGCCGGGCTTCTTCTCTACCGCGTGTACCGTGAAGCTCGCACCGACACAGCCTTGCAGGAAGGCCATCGCCTCTTCTTCAAGAGCGAAGCGCTTGGGCAGCTCGGCTTTCACAATGGACTTGCCGTTCGCCAACAGATCCGCGGTGATGCGGAAGGCGAACTTCTCGGAAAAGCCGAGGATCTCGCGCTCACGTTCCACGATCAAGCGCACCGCCACGCTCTGCACGCGGCCCGCGCTCAACGACGGTTTCACCTTGCGCCACAGGATCGGGCTCAATTCGTAACCCACCAGCCGATCGAGCACGCGACGCGCTTGTTGCGCATCCACGAGATGTATGTCGATCTCGCGGGGATTGGCGATCGCTTCCAGCACCGCCTTCTTGGTTATCTCGTTGAAGGTGATGCGTTTCACTTTCGCATCGGGCAGTTTCAGTGCTTCCTTCAAGTGCCAGCTGATGGCTTCCCCCTCGCGGTCTTCGTCAGTCGCGAGCCATACGGTCACCGATCGGTCCGCGCATCGCTGCAGTTCGCTAAGCCGGGCCTTCTTGTCATCAGGAATGATGTAGTTGGGCTCGAAGCCGTTCTCCACATCCACGCTGAGGTCGCGTTCAGGAAGGTCACGCACGTGGCCATAGCTGCTCAACACGGTATAGCCTTCGCCGAGGTACTTCTCGATGGTCTTCGCCTTGGCTGGAGACTCTACGATGACGAGATCGCCTGCTTCCTTGTTCTTGGCCATGTGTTCGGTTCGATCTGGTTCGCCTTGGATCCACCTCCGCGAATGAAAGCCGCAAATGAACGGTGATATTCCGCCTCGCTGGTCTACCCCAACCCGTACCTATCTGTATTCCCCTACGGGGAAGGTTTTTTTTGAACAGCGAATGCCGGGGCCGGGCGTTGCCATGCACTTGACCTGGCCCGGCTAACTTCCCCCGGTAAACCTGCCGGATCGATCCTCCATGAAATATTCTTGGTCCCTCCTATCGATCATCCTCCTGCTCGTTGGTTGCAGCGAGCATCCCGCGACAGGCGAGAATGAACGCCGTGCGGCACTGATAGAAGGAACCGCGGATAGCGCGCGCTACTCCATCCTTTGCGAACAAGCCCGATCGTTCGCCAGAACGGATCCCGACAGCGCTTGGGCCTGTCTATTGAAAGCCGAGGCCATGGCCAAAAAGATCGGCGGAGATAGCCTGCGATATGATGTGGAAGACCTGCACTTCGAGGTGCTCAATGGACCGGGTGACAGCGCGGCGGTCAGCTATGCCGAACGCCTTGTGGTCGAGCGTGAACCTGACGCACCTCCCAAGCCACGCGTCTATGCGCGAATGAGCCTGGCTCTCGCGCTCGCGCAGCGTGGCAACAGTTTCAGGGCCGATTCCCTGCTTCGCGCGAGCACGCCCATTGCGGAAACCACCAAAGACAGTTCGCTCATAGCACAGATCCTGATGTTGCGCATGACTACCGCGAACGCCATTTGGCCAGCTGACACGGCCTTGGCCTTGGCGGACCAAGCGGTCGCCTTTTGCAACGGAAAGTACAAGGACCTGTTGGCCGGAAAGATCAGGGTCGATCTGGCAAATGCGCTTTATCTCAAAGGTTTGCTGGACAGTGCGATCACGGAGATAAAACTGGCCATGAGCCTGAACGAACACTCCCATGATGACCAAGGTCTGGTAGGTTCGATCTCGATGCTGGCCGCCTACCTCAGCGAAAAGGGGGAATGGGCCAAGGTGGTCGACCTTCAACTCCGGGCCATCGCCTTGGGCGAGCGGCTCGGTATGCGATTGCACGTCGCCATCAACACACTGAACCTGGGCGATACGTACAAGGCACTTCTGCGACCGCACGACGCATTGGCTTGCTACAAGCGCGCTTGCGCACTGGCTGATTCTGTGCGGAACGAAGATCTCCAGTGGTGCGCTTTCGGGGCGCAAACGGCCATTTGGCTCGAATTGGACAGCGCGGGCCTGGAACGAGCGGGCATACCGGAGCGCGCGCGCTTGGATACCGTGATCAGTGCCCTGCGCGTAACACTCGATCATCTTGCGAAAACCGGCAACCAGCAGCAAAGCCACCAGTTCGAGCTCACCATGGGTCAGGCATACTTGCGCAAGAAAGAACCAGCATTGGCCGAAACCTGGACGCGCAAGGTCTTGGTCGCTGCGCAAGCCAGTGGGGACAAGCTCATGGAGGGTTCCGCGCTGGAAGGACTCGGCGATGTCGCTTTCTCTTCGAAGGACTGGACCGGGGTCCTGCGGAACTACCAGGCAGCGCTGGCCATTTGCGACCAGCTCGAAAGGAAAGAACACCAAGCCTATCTGCTGGATCGGATGCACCTCGCCTATGAACTTAACGGCGACCTGCCCAACGCATTGGCCAGCTTGCGGAAGGCCAAAGCCCTGTCGCTGACGTTGTTCACCGATTCAACCAGCCGCGTCGTGGCCCAAGTGGAAGCCCGCGCAGGCTATGAAAAGCGCCAACTCACCGACAGCCTCGCCCACGCCCAAGCCCTCTTCGTCCAGGAGACCGGATCGAACGCCAAAGCCGCCAGCCAGCGCAAGACGCTCTGGATGGTGATCGGCGGCGCGCTCTTGCTGCTCGCTGGTTCCGGCATCGCCTTCTACCTCGATCGCCGCCGAAAGCAAGAGCGTTTCGAGAAAGACTCCGCACTCCTCGAAACACAAGCGCTCCGCTCGCAAATGAACCCGCACTTCATCTTCAACGCGCTCAACTCGATCAATGCCTACGTGCAGACGAACGAAGCGGACAAGGCCTCCGACTATCTCGCGCAATTCGCGCGGTTGATGCGCATGGTGCTGGAAAATTCACGGCACGCGGAAGTACCGTTGAAGGACGACCTGGACGCGTTACGTGCCTATCTCGAACTCGAGCGCGCGCGATCAAACGAACGCTTCGACTACTCCATCGAGGTGGATCACTTCATTGACATGGAGCGCACGCTGGTGCCACCGCTTGTTCTGCAACCCTTCGTGGAGAACGCCATCTGGCACGGCATGGCGGGGCGATCGGAAAAGGGCCACGTAAGATTGAAGGTGTCGATGAAGGACGATCAACTCGTGATGACGGTGGAGGATGACGGCGTGGGAAGGAAGAAGCGATCAACGGAAGAGGTCCCGGATACCGCCCTACGCTCAAGCCCGATCCCCCGCGGTTCCGGGACGGGCCAGGTGAAGAAGTCCTCGCTCGGCACCGCGATCACGCAAGCGCGATTGGACCTGGTGAGCAAGCAGAAGGGACGGCCAGCGGGATTCACCTACACCGATCTTCCGCAAGGAACGCGGGTGGAAGTGACGTTGCCTGCATCGATCGCGGCCTAGTATGCACATGCAGGCGGCACGCCCGGAATGCAACCGGAGCGGGCGTGACCGCTCGCTCCAGCACCAGACAGTGACATTGCCGATGACTCAGGCCGCATGACGGAAGTTGCGCGGATCATCGGTACAGGTACATTGACAGCGCTCCGCACAAAACCCCGAACCGCATGGAAACCACCGCGATCATCGTGGACGATGAGGAGCTCTGCCGCACGTCGCTCACTGCGCTGCTGAAACGACGGCATCCGGACATCCGCTTGATCAGCACAGCTGCTTCCGCTGCGGAAGGCATCGCGCTGCTCGATAAACAGCGACCGGACATTCTTTTCCTGGATATCGACCTGGGCGATGGTACCGGCTTCGATGTGCTGAACGCGTTGGGCGAGCACCAGCCGCGCGTGATCTTCACCACGGCCCACCAGCAGCACGCGATCCGCGCGTTCCGCCTCAGCGCGGTGGATTTCCTGATGAAGCCCATCGTGCCCGCTGAGTTGGACGCGGCCATCGCCAAAGCACACGCGGCCGAACCGCAACAGAGCGAACGATTGAAGACCGCCACGGCGAACTACAACGGCTCGCGCCGCATCGCACTGCCCGAAGAGAAAGGCTACGAGATCGTGGACATGGATGATGTGGTCCATTGCCAAAGCGACAGCAACTACACCAAGGTCACCTTGCGCGACAAGCGCACCATCCTCGTGTGCCGCACGCTGAAGGAGTTCGAACACCTGCTGGACGAGCCGCGCTTCTTCCGTGTGCATGATTCGCACATCGTACACATGGACCACGCCACCCGCTACATTCGTGGCGATGGGGGCGAACTGATCCTGGACAACGGCCAGAACGTGCCCGTAAGCCGCCGCATGAAAGCTGAGCTCATGAGCCGCTTGGAGAAACCCTGATCGGGATAGACTAACCCGACCGCGGGATATGCGCGATCGTACAGCCCACAGGCAAGACCGACGATGAACATTTGATCGCACCCAACGCCCGGTGAGCGGGCAGCAACAAGAACCCACAAAAAATACACGACCATGAAAACGATGACCCTCTTTCTTGCTGGCGCTATGGCGCTGGTGCCAATACTGAGCAACGCGCAACAATCTCATATCCTGCGAGTGAACAACAATCCGGTGCTTGCCACCACCTGCCAGACCTGCTACACGGATCTTGCCGTTGCTATTGCTGCAGCGCAAGACGGCGATACGATCCATGTGGAAGGGTCCAGCAACTCCTACGCGACTGCGGACATACAGATAGCCGCTCAGAACCTGACCATCATCGGTCCGGGCTACAAGCTTTCCGGTACAGGAGCAAACACAGGGCTCCAGGCTAACACTTGGCCTGCCACCATTGCGCGCAAGCTGAAGTTCATCGCAGGTTCCCAAGGAGCCAAGATCATGGGCCTGCGTTTCAACGGTGGGAACTCCGGTGTCGAAGTCTCCCAGACGGACCATATCACCATCGAACGCAATTTTTTCGATGGGCCGCTCATCAACTTTCCCAGTGTAGGAGTTGGCGTTTCGGATATCATCATCGCCGAGAACATCATACAGGGTATCGTGCAGAACAACGCACAGACGATCAACAACCTCGCGATCCGCAACAATTTGGTCGTGGGCACTATCGACCTGAACGACCCCAATGACGTCATGGACAACCTGTCCGTAGTGAACAATACTTTCATAGGGAATAACGCCACCCAAGCGGTACGGAATGCTCAAGTCGCCTATAACGTGTTCTACTCCGGCACCATCACCGGCTCGAGCAATACGATCCACGACAACCTCATTACTCAAGCTCTCACCGGGTTTCCGGACAATCTGGTCGTTCAGATGGGCACCCAAGTGGGGATACCCATCACCCCGGCGTCGGATGATGGCAAGTGGGACATCCCGGCGAACGCGACGTACGCGCCCGGAGGCGCGGATGAATACGGCATGTTCAGCGGCATCTCCCCTTACCGCCTGAGCGGCATCCCGAACATCCCTGCGATCTACGCGCTACAGTCCACATTGAACGCTTCGCCCGGTGGCACAGTGCAGGTCACGTTGAGCACCCGCACCAATCCTTGATCGCCATGCAACGCGCAACAACTTGGCTTGGGGCCTTGGCCGTGTTCAGCTCGGCGCAAGCGCAGAATATCATAGCGGGTGAATACTGGATCGATCAGGACAATGGATTCGGATCCCCGCTGAACCACGCGCTGGCGATCACGCCAACCTCCAATGTGACCGATACAACGTACACCGTGGACCTTACCGGTCTTGCACCCGGCACGCATACCATTGGCATCCGCACCTTGGACGATAGCGCGCGCTGGAGCCTGACCAACTTCACACCGGTGCTCATCACTGAACTACCGCCGCTCTCCAACATCGTGCAAGTTGAGTACTTCCTCAACCAGGATCCCTACTTCGGCGGCGGTGATACCGCATGGCTCGGAAGCGACCCGGATACTGCCGGGATCTCGTTCACGGCGGATCTCTCGAACGCTGTGCCCGGAACGAACACGCTCTTCATCCGAAGCCGCACTGCGGATGGAAAATGGAGCTTGACGAACCATACGCCGGTATTGATCACGGTGCCCGACACCGCAGGAGTGATCGATCGTATTGAGACGTTCGTACTGCCAGGACCCGATCCAGGATTCGGATCGGCCGATCAGTACGTGGTCCCATCACCCGGCACTGATCTGATGAACGAGCTGTTCAACGCCCCTGTGCCGGTGGATTTTGTTCCGGGTGACACACTGATGATCCGCTCGCACGATTCGCGCGGTTCATGGAGCTTGACAAACCATGTCCAAGTCAGCGAATGGACGGATGTCGAACACCTGGCCAATTCAACCGGCATCTCCGTCTTCCCCAACCCCTTCACCGATGCCTTCACCGTGCAGCCCGCCGACGCCCAACCCTTGCGTGTGATCCTCTACGACCCGCAAGGCAAACTCGTACATGATGAAGTCCTGACGACCTCGAAGCGCATCGACCTGTCCGGCCTTTCCAACGGCGCGTACACCGTGTTCTTCTGGAAAGACCTGGAGCGGATACACCGGGTGACATTGATCAAGCAATAGGAGGACGCTGGTCCTCATCGAGCGAAAGGCACTCTCCGGGGTGCCTTTCGCTTTTCATGCCTGTGATCGGGATACGCTAAGTGGGACACGCGCATAGCTCGATCGCGCTTCACCAGCCAGTTGTGGTCAAGGACTTTTGGTCCGCCATCAGGCAGAACCCGAAAACAGAACTGGAACCCATGAAAACCCTGCTCACTTCCAAGCGCTCGTCGTTCAACCCATTTGCCCTCGCTCTTGTTGGCTTGCTCGCCACGAGCTGCTCGAAGAACGAGGTCGTCGTCCCTTCATCAAGCGGCAACGGCCTTCCCGATCCCGTCACCAGCGGAACCTTCGATTTCACCCTGGATGGCGTGGCGCACCACATGCTCGCCCCGTTCGCGGTGCTGCCCTCGGCACCTTCAGCACTTTACACCATTACCGTCGGTGGATCGACCACTGCCGGATCGGTGAACGTGACCCTCAGCACCGACAGCCTCGGTCCCCAGACGCTGCACTCACCCTTCGCCGGGGTTCAAGGATTCGGTTTCGTTTGGGCGGACATGGCCGCAGGAGGCAATGCTTACATGTCCGATATGTATTCCTCCATCGGCATATTGGAGTTCACGCAACTGGACACCGCGTCGGGCGGTCTCGTGGAAGGAACTTTCTCGGTGAGCGGTGTTCAACTGTACGATGTGCAGCACACCATCATTCCCGGTACGCACACCGTAACGAACGGCAGCTTCTCGATCCCGGTAACGCACTGACATCAACCGCGCAACTCCACGCCCCATGATCACCATCATGCTTCTCGCCACCGCTGTCGCGATCGTGCCAGCGCTGCTCTCGAACAGGGAACGCAGACCAGTTCACTTCTCCCACTTTGAGCACGACGATCACGCCCCGCGCGGATGGTGATCCCAACTACCAACCGATCAGCGCGGACGGTACAGATATGCGCCCCGATGTTCGAATTGCGCGATCGGCCGATGCGCTTACCTTTCCAACGCATCATACAGCAACACCGAATGACCTTCTCTTCCGGACCGGTCCGCGCTTTTGCGCTCTTGATCGGCATTCACTAACCGGACACCTCCGGATACGCGATCGCACAACCCAGCCCGGATCATGGCATGCAATTTCGGTCCGTCACCAAACAACAACCACCTGACCCTGTAACACATGAGAACCCCGATCACCTTCAAGAGCATCCCGCTCCTTGCCCTGCTGGCACTGCCCGGCATACTGCACGCCCAGAAACCAAAGAAGGTGCAAGTGACCTTCGACGATGTGAAGAACAAGTGCGATTCGCTGGTGCCACGCGAGCAGCGCACCCGCGTATCCGTCACCCGCTTCAATGTGACCACAACGAACAACCCGCCCGAGCTCGGTGCGAACATGGCTACCACGCTCGAATCCGCATTGCAGCAGATGGGCTGTTTCAACGTGCTCGAAAGCATGGACAACATGAGCGACATGAAGCAGGAGATCGATGCCAGGGACAATGGCTATATGAAGAAGGGCAGTTCCCCGAAAAAGGGCAAGATGC
Source organism: Flavobacteriales bacterium (assembly GCA_031371785.1). GTDB lineage: Bacteria > Bacteroidota > Bacteroidia > Flavobacteriales_F > PHOS-HE28 > PHOS-HE28. The sequence continues at coordinate 13,555 of JANMKC010000162.1, forward strand.
TCGGCCCGCAGGTGGTGATCACCGGCGAACTTACCGAGTACAACGAGGGTTCCAGCGGTTTCGGTGTCGGGCTCGTGAAGACCACCACCAAGACCGTTCATCTTGGATTCATCCTGAAGATCCTCAACCCTGAGACCCGCGAGATGCTATGGTCGCAGCCGGTGAACACGGACGGCAAGGCGGGCGGAAGTTTCGGCTTCGGGATCGGGCTTCCTTGGGTGGGACGCCTCAACCTGGCCAGTTCCATAAAGGACAACCCCGCACTTATGGACGCCTTGCAGAAGGGCATCATCCAGAGCTGTGATCTGTTGGCCGACAAGGTCAAGACCTTGGACCTGCCGAAACCGGTTGATGCCGGCCTCACCGAGACCACGATCACCGCACGCGGTGTGGACTTCGAGGGCAAGAGCGCGTTGATCAACGCGATCAAAGCCGTTCCCGGTGTGAAGAACGCGGAGGGTGAATTCGAGGATGGCCAAGCGGTGATCACCGCATCGCACGAGGGCACCACGGAAGACCTGGCGACCAAGCTCAACGCCAAAGTACCCGGCTACAAGATCACCGGTGCAAGCAATTCCAAAGGCACGATCACGCTCGACAAGAAATAGTAGCTCGGTACCACTTCGACCTGCATGAAGGGCGGCCCGGTCGGCCGCCCTTCATGCATTCGTACTTCGCCGCTGTGAAGGTCGATCGATGCGCATGACAACGTCAGTACCTTCGCGGTCCTTTCCAAAAACAGTGGCCAAGAAGGTCTATATCGAGAGCTACGGTTGCCAGATGAACCATAGCGACAGCGAGATCGTCGCGAGCATCCTGACGAAGGAAGGGTATGTGACCACGGCCACGCCCGAAGGGGCCGACCTGGTGCTGCTGAACACATGCAGCATCCGGGAGAAAGCCGAGTACACCGTGATGCAGCGGATCAATGAGATGAAGGCGTACAAACTGGCAAAGCCCGGGCTGAAGGTGGGTGTGCTCGGCTGCATGGCCGAACGCATGCGGGAGGACCTGTTGATGAAGAAGAAGGTCGTGGACCTGGTCGTTGGCCCCGATGCCTACCGCAGCCTTCCTTCCTTGTTGGACGAGGTGCAGGGCGGGCAGCGTGCGGTGAACGTGCTATTGAGCCGCGAGGAAACATACGCGGAGATCGAACCTGTGCGGTTGGAGAGCAACGGTGTCACCGCGTTCGTCACCATCATGCGGGGCTGCGACAACATGTGCGCGTTCTGCGTGGTGCCCTTCACGCGGGGAAGAGAGCGGAGCCGCGATCCGCTGACCATCGTGCATGAGTGCCGCGATCTGGTAAGCAAAGGCTACAAGGAAGTCACGCTGCTGGGGCAGAACGTGGACAGCTACAAATGGAACACCCCACCCCATCCTTCCCGCACCCCATCCCCAACCCTTCCCCGGGGGGGAAGGGAGCCTGAGGCCGCATCACTTTTGGCCATCGATGCACTTCAGTTGGTCGCTTCTGCGACAGTTGGAAATAGCGCTGAGGCGCATTCCCCCTACCCCGCCGGGGGAGGACGGGAGGGGGTGGACTTCGCCGATCTGCTGGCGATGGTCGCCGCGGTTTCTCCCACGCTCCGCGTGCGCTTCAGTACCAGCCACCCGAAGGACATGACCGACAAGGTACTGGCGACCATGGCGCGCCATGCGAACATCTGCAACTACATCCACCTGCCGGTGCAGAGCGGAAGCAGTGCGGTGCTCGATCGCATGAACCGCGGCTACACGCGCGAGTGGTACCTCGGCCGCATCGCGAGCATCCGCAGGCACATGCCCGATGCCGCCATCAGTACCGACATCATCACCGGATTCTGCGGTGAAACAGAAGACGACCATCAACAGACCCTGGACCTGCTCGAAGAGGTTCGCTTCGATATGGCCTACATGTTCAAATACAGCGAACGGCCGAAGACACTGGCCGCACGAAAATACCCGGACGATGTTCCCGACGAAGTGAAGGGCCGACGCTTGCAGGAGGTGATCGCGGCGGTGACGCGCTCAGCCGACCAAGGCAACCAGCGCTTGATCGGATCCATACAGGACGTGCTGATCGAAGGCGTGAGCAAACGCAGCAGCGAACACATGTACGGGCGAAGTGATCGCTATACCACTGTGATCGTACCGGGAACGGGATTGAAGTCCGGCGATCACATCCGCGTACGGATCCTTTCGGCGACGGCCAGTTCATTGCAGGGTGAATTCGTCGCGTTCTCCCGAACAACCGAGCCCATTCCCGCATGAACGTACAGCAGATCAAGCAGCGCTTCGGCATCATCGGCCATTCGCCGGAACTGGACCGCGCCATCGAGATCGCGGCGGTGGTGGCGCCCACCGATCTGGGCGTTCTCATCACCGGGGAAAGTGGAAGTGGCAAGGAAGTGATGCCCAAGATCGTCCACGAGAACAGCCCGCGCAAACACGGACCTTTCATAGCTGTGAACTGCGGTGCGATACCCGAGGGCACCATCGATAGCGAACTCTTCGGCCACGAGAAAGGGTCCTTCACCGGTGCGCACGAAGCGCGCAAGGGTTACTTCGAAGTGGCCGACAACGGAACGATCTTCCTGGACGAAGTGGGCGAGCTTCCACTGACGACCCAAGTGCGGTTGCTCCGTGTGCTGGAGACCGGTGAATTCATCCGCGTGGGCAGCAGCAAGTCCCAAAAAACAAGCGTGCGTGTGGTGGCCGCCACCAATGTGAACATGTGGCAGGCCGTGCAAAAGGGGAACTTCCGCGAAGACCTTTACTATCGCCTCAGCGCCATTCCCATCTTTCTTCCCCCGTTGCGGGAACGCGTGGACGACATCCACTTGCTCTTCCGCAAGTTCGCGATCGACAGCGCCGAGCGGCACCGCATAAAGGAGCCCATCACGCTCACTCCGGAGGCCCAACAGCTGCTCATCGGCTACCGCTGGCCCGGCAACGTACGCCAGCTCCGCAACATCGTGGAGCAGATGAACGTGATCGAACAGGGTCAGCGCGTGATCGATGTGAAGAAACTGCGCTTCTACCTGCCCACCGTGGATGCTTCGCTTCTACCTGCACTGCTGGACAGACCGAACGGCGAAGCCCAAGGGCCCAATGAACGGGAGATGCTCTACACCGTGATCACGAAATTGCAGCAGGATGTGAACACGCTGAAGGAACATCTCGGTGCCGTGCTGGAGGGCCAGCCGATCCCGCAACGCGCCATTCCACCGGTATACCGGGACGACATCATCCTTTCCCCGCAGGGACACGCCCATGCCCCGATGACCATTGAACGCGCCCCAAGGACCGGCGAGGTGATGCACGATGTGGAGCACACCGAAGTGGAGGAAACGTTGAGCCTTCATGAAAAAGAGAAGGAGCTGATCCAAAAAGCACTTGTGAAACACCGCGGCCGTCGCAAGGGTGCCGCCAACGAACTGGGCATCAGCGAGCGTACGCTGTACCGCAAGATCAAGGAGTACGATATCACGTGAATCGCCGGTCTTCCATGCACGATCAACCACGCGCGGCTGGCCAGTTGGCGATAGGCAGGTGGCAGGTGGCGAGGCTGCACCTGCCATCTGCCAACTGCCTGCTCCCGCTTTTGCCCCTGCTCCTGCTCTCCTGCGGCGTGAACTATTCCTTCAGCGGCGGAAGCGTTCCCCCCGGTGCCAAGACCATGAGCATCGATCTCTTCGATGCACGAGCCCCCCTCTGCACACCCCAGAGCGCCCAGACCTTCACTGAGGCATTGCGCGACCTGATGCAGGCGCAAACACCGCTCAACCTTACCCGCAAGGACGGCGACATCCGGTACGAGGGCTCCATCACCGCCTACGATGTGCAGCCCGTGGCTATCCAGGCCAGCGAAACCGCCGCGTTGAACCGCCTCACTATCGGGGTGAGCCTACACTTCACCAACGCACTGGAACCCAAGGCCAGCTCGGACATCAATGTATCCCGCTTCGCGGATTACAGCAGTACCCAGGACCTTCGCACAGTGGAAGACCAACTGGTGCGGGACATCAGCAAGCTGCTCGCGCAGGATATCTTCGACAAGACTTTGGGGAACTGGTAGCTCAGCCCCGTCAAGTGCAAGTCTCAAGTTCCAAGCTTCAAGTCGACTGGCGGAGGTTTCGGGGATCGGCATTCCTTTGTCGCCTGCGTTTCAAGCTTTGAGTTCGAAGCGTGGGCCTTGCAGCTTGATATGGACCGCGACCACCTTACCCACCTGATAGACGACCCTGCACGCGTGCAACATGACGACATCACGGACCTGCGCGCGATGACCGAGCGCTACCCGTGGTTCAGCGCGGCGCATCTGCTTCTGGCCGTGGGCGAGCATCGCCAAGGGGATGTGCTCTTCGATGAGCAGCTACGCACCTCGGCGGCACACCTGCCTTCGCGATCCGTGCTTTTCGATCAAGTGCATGTGTCACGACCGGTACCGCCTCGATCCGAGCAAGAAGAACAGCCTCCTACCGCGGAACCCACCAGGATCGAGGCGAAGTTGGATGTGCTCGAACCTGTTGTTGCTGCCCCTCCGTTGGAAGAATTCCCACGGCCGAGAGAACAGGACGCGCCGGATCCGCTGGACCAGCAGATGCGCCAGTCCGCATTGGCTGGCAGCTATGAACTGCTGATCGAACACGCCGGGGCGACCCTGATGCCCGCTATCGACCTCGCACAGGAACAGCCAACCGACCTGCCACAAGCGGAACCGATGCGGGAAGTCATTGAGCCAGTAGAACGGTTCGCGATGCTTCCCTCCGCATTGAGCTTCATCCAATGGTTGGAACTGGCGGATCGGGACGTGACGGCAGTACCAGCGCGCGATACAGGTCCCGCCATGGCCCGGAAGGAAGAGGGCCGGCTGACCAACGCTGCGGATGCGATGGGAACTGAGCCGGACACGAAGGCACTGATCCATGGCTTTATCCAACAGGCAGCACCGCAGGCCCCGATAAAGAAGACGGAGTTCTTCAACCCGCAACAAGCCGCCAAGCGCAGTTTGGAAGACCACGCCGACCTGGTGACCGAGACGCTTGCCCGTATCTATGAGAAACAAGGCAACCATGTCAAAGCGATCACCGCGTACGAACGTCTCGCGGTGAAACATCCGGAACGGAGCGCTTATTTCCGAGCGTTGGCGAAGGGGTTGGAAGGGAAGTAGGTTGAGAGTCGCCATCGAGAGTCGCCAGTGGGCAGTGGCAGTTGCCAGTACACCTTGCACTTGCCTACTACCTGTTGCCACTGCCACTGGCAACTGCCACTGCCCACTCCAGCCAACGTTGAGCATAGTCCAAAAACCGTTTACATTCGCAGCCCTTTTCAGCCGAAACCCATGTTCATCTCCGTCCTCATGATCATCGTGGCAGCCCTGCTGGCCTTGGTGGTCCTCGCACAGAACCCCAAAGGCGGTGGCTTGGCCGCCGGTTTTACCGGAGCGCAACAGATCGGTGGTGTGCAACGCACAGCGGATTTCTTGGAGAAGAGCACATGGACGCTCGCCACCGCACTCATGGTCCTTTGCCTCATCAGCGGTGTAGCTCGCAGCGGTCCTGGTTCGGGCGATCCCTTGGACGAGAAGATCGAAGTGGAACAGCCCAAGGGATCAGCCGCCCCCGCTGGCGCGACCGCGCCGGATTCATCGGCCACGGTACCGGCTTCCGACGACGGAACCAATTGAGTCTTTCGTCACCCGTTCGCGACTGTCAAAATTGAAATGACATGTCCGACACGCGTCACCTTTCACTGTGAATTTGGCAGCATTCGGCCATACCCTCCTCATGGCACCGTCATTGACGAGCGTGGCCGATCAACAAAGACCCCAACCACAACGATCCATATCCCATCATGGCAAACAAAGTAAAACCCCTGGCCGACCGCGTGCTCGTTGAAGCCGCCGCCGCCGAAGAGACCACCAAGGGTGGCATCATCATCCCGGACACCGCGAAGGAGAAACCCCAGCGTGGCAAGGTCGTAGCCATCGGCACAGGCCGCGTGGCCGACGACGGCAAAGTGACCCCGCTCACCGTGAAAGTGGGTGATGAGATCCTGTACGGCAAGTACAGCGGCACGGAGCTCACCCTCGAAGGGAAGGAGCTTTTGATCATGCGCGAAAGCGACATCTACGCGGTGTTGAACTGAGCGCTCCCCGATCCAACCCATAACAACAGAACAACAAATGGCAGCCAAGAACATACAGTTCGACCTCGACGCACGCGATCGCCTGAAGAGAGGCGTTGACCGTCTGGCCGACGCAGTGAAAGTGACCCTCGGCCCCAAAGGCCGCAATGTGATCATCGACAAGAAATTCGGTGCACCCCAAGTGACCAAGGACGGCGTTACCGTGGCCAAGGAGATCGAGCTGAAGGACGCCGTGGAGAACATGGGCGCCCAGATGCTGAAAGAAGTGGCCAGCAAAACCGCTGACGCCGCAGGCGACGGAACTACGACCGCCACCGTGCTCGCACAAGCGATCGTGACCGCAGGCCTGAAGAACGTGGCCGCCGGTGCGAACCCGATGGACCTGAAGCGTGGTATCGACAA
>JANMKC010000283.1:0-7131 GCA_031371785.1 Flavobacteriales bacterium
TCAGGGCCGCTGAGTTGGGCTGCGCCGTGCGCATCGCTTGGGCCAGCGACACACGGTGCCCGTCCTGGTAGGCGACCACAAAGGCATCGCGATATCCGCGACCGCGGACCTGTGCTGTGGCTTGTGCGGCGCTCTGTGCGCTGGTGAACATGCCCACCGTATAGCGCTTCATCCCATTTCCCACATTCTCACCGGACACGGGTGCCATGTCACTGAAGAGTTCCTTCGGTATATCGTGCTTGAAGGCCCCGATCTGCACCTTGAACACCACCCCCTCGGGCATCGGCGGGTCCATGGGGATCGGGCTGGTGCGCGGCTGGTCCGGTGAGGTCATGGAGAATTCGTCCGCGAGCAATGGCTCCAACAATATCGGAGCGGTCATGTTCTCAGCAGCTACGGAAGTGGTCGTGCTGTCAGTCGGCGCATGCGCATTGTCAGGCGCATGCGGCACATCGGCGAGGGTTCCTGTCGCAGCGGCTGGTACCACTTCCTGCGCAGCGGCGTTCCCGGTGGATCGCGCTTGCGCCAGTTCGGGTTCCACTCGGCGCGACCGCTGTTCCATGGCCATGATCTCCGTGGCGCGTTGCGGTTCCAGACTTTGCAGAAGAGCAGCGGCTTGTGCTTCATTGATCGTGGCCGCCGCGCTCAATCGCTGTTCGGCGGTGTTCAGCGAATCGGAACGATGCGTCAGGCGCACCGCTTGGTCGGTGAGCTGGCGGGCCTGGTCCATTTGCGCGGGGGTGAGCGCAGCGCCTCCCGGGTCGTGGTTCGCGAGAATGTCCGCGCTTTGCTTCAACAATGCATCGGCGAGCTGTTTGCTGCCGATGGCCTGCTCCTTCGCTTCGGATGCCTGCTCACGTTGCTCCATCGCTTTCGACCTTGCTTCGAAGTAGCGGCTACGATCATCCTCGTTCATCACCAATGCCTGCTCCTGCTCGTCGAGGTAATAGAATTTCATCATCCGCTTGATCGAACGGTCGTGCGCAGCGGTCTCCTCCGCACGCATGGCGAGTTCGTTCGCGCGCTGCTCCATGCTTAGCGAGGCGGTGTGCAGTGAATCAGCGAGCAAGCGCATGCGGGCAACCTCGCCCTCCATGCGCGTCCGTCCGTTCTGCTTCGCATTGGCAGCACTGTCCTGCAAGGCGTTCGCACGATCGGCCATGATGATCGATCGCGCTTCCAGGTCACGGGCTTGTGCCGCGGCACGTTCCGCATCGATGCGCAAGGCGGAAGCGTCGTCGCCCGGTACTGGTGCGAACACGTGCCCTGTGGTATCGCTGCCCATGAATTCCTTGAACCTCGATCGTGCCAGCGCATCACCGCCGGCTGCAACGGAACTATCCATAGTCGTGGAGCCCGCTTCCGGTGCTGCGCGATCAGCATCCGCGAGCATAGGCTCTGCGGGAGGTCCGAACATTTTCTTCTCCACGGCCTCGTACGAAAGTTCGACCCCCCTTTGGTAGCCCGCGCTCTGCACGTAGTTCCTGACCGTGAACGAACGGTCCATGTCACGCAACGCACCGAGTTCTTGGGCATAGGCCGTGCGCAGCAAGCTGTCGCGAAGAACGATGTCCTCGGTATGATCGGCCTTCTTCCTGATCTGCCCGGTCCGGGCCATGGTCTGCCCGGCATGGGCCTCCATCTGTTCGGCCAATTGCATCATCGGCTCATTTGGTGGCAGGCCAAGTCTGAAGTTGGCGGCTATCAGTTCTTTCGCACTGTCCTGCGCGGCCTTGTACTCCGCCCTCGTGAAATAGGCCATGCCCTGCCCGATCTCCGTCCGCTGGATCATCCGGTCATCGATCAACCGATCCGTGCGATCGCGCAGTTTGTTGTAGGTCTTGCCTTGCGGCATCGCTGTGAGCACATCCTCCATCGAGTCGATGCGGTCCTCCATATCGGCCAGGGCCAAAGTGCGTTGCTCGAGCTGGCCCAGATCTTTTTTCGAGGATGCGGCCCGGAAGTCGACCATGCTCATGTACACCTGTTCGGGTTCCTCCACCACGGAGACGTACCGATCGGTATGCGGCATATCGTCTCCGTGCCCAACGACGCCTCCTTCCACGGAAGTGCTGCTGCGCTGGTTGGCATTGGCCGCGTCTTCCAAGGCCTTTGATTCTTGCGCCGCATAGCGTTGGTCGCCTTCCGCGAGTACCCGCTCGGCTTCCTGTAGATGCGTCTCCTTCATGCCGCGCAAACGGTCCACGCGCGCGAGTACCACCGAGGCCTGATCGGCGTGATGGTCCAAGTAGGCCAATTGTCGTGAAGTTTCCGCATCGATACTATCCACCAGCATGAGTTCAAGACCATGCAGGCCGGTAGCGCGCTCCTGCTGATCGGTGATGTCCTTATCGAGACGCCGCTTGTTGGTGCTGTAATCCGGATAGATGTCGCTGATCAGGAGATCCTCGTTGGCGGTGGATCCGAATTCCAATGCGGGCCGCGAGAGGCTGATGCTGTCCACCTTCGCTCGCGCTTCCTCGGGCGACGATGCCTTCAGGTCCGAGCCCGTGCGTTGTACCTGGCTGGTCGTGGAACCGGTGTTCGTGTCTGCGATGGCGCGCGTAGCGTTGCCCGTGTTCTCCGGATGTGGCTGGATCACGTTCGCCGTGTTGCGCAGTTCGCGTTCCACCAAGTTGATACTGGCGTCGAGGCTGTCACGGCGAGTGCGGTTCTTTTCCGCAGCGCGCAACTGCTTGAGTTCGGAAAGCTCGTTGGAGAGCACGAAGGCCGCCTCTTCAGGATCACGTTCGGCAACGGCCTTTGTTCCGGGATCGATGCTGTTGGATGTCGCTGTTCCGGTGTTGCGTGCCTCGTCCGGTGTGGTGATCCCACGCGCGGACGCCATGTCGGTCCCGGTGCGTGCGGTGCTGCTCGGCTCGTTGATCGTGTTCGCCTGGCCGTGATCACCGGTGCGATCTTTTCCGCTGGCGGGAGGGTGTACGTTGTCCACTGCATGCTGTGCAGTATCGTTCGCTGGATGGTCGGTATCCGTTATCGAGTGTGAGTTTTCGGCGATCTGTTGACCATCCTTCGCCGGCATTGTGCTGTTATCCGCAACTCCTTGCTTGTTCTCGCTGGTCGATGATCCCGTATCACGAGTTGCTTGCTGACCATCCTTCGCTATCGTTGCGCTATTGTCCCCAACGTCTTGCTTGTTCTCACTGGTCGATGATCCCGTATCACGAGTTGCTTGCTGACCATCCTTCGCCGGCATTGTGCTGTTGTCCGCAACCCCTTGCTTGTTCTCACTGGTCGATGATCCCGCATCTGGAGCGGCCTGTTGTCCCTCCTTCGCTGTCGTTGCGCTGTTGTTCGCCAATGGACTATCCGAGGTCGTTGTGAGTGCATGATCCCAATCGAACAGGCTCTTCTCGGCTTCGCGTGTTTCATCCGCTATCGCTGCGTCATAGCGCTCGTCCAGCGCCAAGGTGCTCATGCGATCGTCCGTGTCGGCGATGCGGTGCGAGAGCTGCGCCACCTGGTCGTTGTCGAGTTCGTTCACTGTGAGCGTGCCCGTTCTTGCGGCCAGGTACTTCGCCAGTTCGGCCTGTCCGCGGGCGGTGGCGGTAGTGCGCTCGGCCACGCGTGCCTTGGCGAAGGCTCCTTCGTTCTCCTCGTGCAGTGCGGTGTGCTGTGCTTCGAGCTCTGCGCGTTCCCGTCCCAGTTCATCTTTCTTCCGGCCTTTCGCCTCGGCCTCTTCGCGCTTCTTGCGCGCGACTCGGTCCGCCAGTTCGTTCTCATCGCTCCTTCCCGCATTCGCGCGTTGCAATTGCGCACCCGCTTCACGCTCGCGTTCGGTGGCTGCGCGACGCATCTTCTCGGCGGCGGTGATGCTCCCGTCCGGCGCGTTCTTCGCGTCCATACGCGTGCGCAATTCCACCAACTTGATCACCGTCGCATTGTCGTCGGCGCCCCCAAGCACCTGTGCCAGATCCTCCCGCAGCTTGTCGGCTTTCTGTGCTTTCAGTGCTGTGGCCGTGTGCTCGATCTCCAGATCCTGCCCGGCCTGGTAAGCGGCGCGGGCCCGCTGGTTGGCCGTGCGCGCGTGCTGGCGTTGGCGGGCGGCCTCGATCATCAGGGTCTGTTCGCGCGCATCATCCTTTTCGGCGGTGGCCTGTGCCACGAGTTCTTCCGCCTTGCGTGCGAAGGCGTTCGCTTGCGCGGCGTTCTCCAATGCGATGCTGTACGCTGCCTTGGACTGTTCGTCCAGTTCATCGGCCGTTCTTTTCAACTGCACGGCATCCTCGCTGGCCATGCGCTGCGCGTCCTGCCGGCCGACATCACCCGCGAACCCGGCGCGCGTCATCACATCACCCGCGGGTTTCTGTGGGGCGGGTTCTTCAGCCACCACCGCGTGGGTGCCCACATCGAGTTTGGCACGCCGCCTGATCTCGTTGAGCGCCAGCGCCACCATGTCCTCTTCCAGGGGCTGCTCGAAGTAGTTCTTGATCATCAACTTCTCACCGCCCTGCTCGACCAAAGCCATCTCTTGGCGGTACGCACGCGGCTCCTCGTTGCGCGGAACCTCCACGATGCCGACATGGGTTTTTCCGCTCGGTCCCGCTTCTACCATGAATTTGTATTTGCCGCTGCGCGGTAGCGAGAGCACGTAACCCCCATCGATGTCCGTGCGCACGTCCGCCACGGTCTCCTGGGTGAGCGCGTCCTGCACCAGGATGTGGGCCTTGCGGTCCTTCTCGTCGAAGGTGGAAGCGAACGTGCCCTTCAGCACGGTGATGTTCACCGGTGCCTGCGCGGTACTTACACGATACACATGCACCATGCCCTGTTTGCTGTCGCGCCCACTGGCGAAGCAGGCCTCCTTGCCTTCCGGATCGGTGAGGTAGAGCATGTCATCGTCGGGCGTGTTCACCGCGAAATCCAGGTTCACCGGTGCGCCGAACACATCAAGACCCTTGTCATAACTGCTCTTGAACACATCGTAGCCGCCCATGCTGTTGTGGCCCTTGCTGCAGAAGTAGAAGGTCTTGCCATCGGGCGACATGAAGGGATAGTCCTCGTCCTGGTCGGTGTTGATGTAGCCCGCGAGCTTCAAGGGTTCGGCGAACTGTCCATTGGGAAGCAGCTCCGTACGGTAGATGTCGCGGCCGGTGTCATTGTTCTTCCCGAAGCTGGCGAAGTAGATCGGCCCGCCCTTGTCCGGCAAGTACACCAGGTCGGGGCCTTTGCTCTTCCGGTCAAGCGATGTTTTCAGTTCATCCGGCAACACCACGATCTTTCCTCCGATACTGCCCAGGTCATAGAACCGGAAAAAATCGTTCGCGTCCACCTCCACCTTGTTGTGTACGTCGATCTCCTTCAGGTTGCTCAACAGGTTCTGGCCGTTCCGGCATTGGAGTTCCAACGCGTCCACCGGGTGATCGCCGAGGCTCTTTTTGTCCGACGTGCCATGGAAACGATCATACGCTTGGAGCGCGTCGTTGAAGTGGTACGTCAGGTGGTAGGCCCTGCCGAGGTAGTACCACGCGAGCGCGGGAGGGGTCGGGCCTTGCGTGGCGCGCTTCAGGTACTTGATCGCTTCCTCCTTGTCCGACCCTGCGTACATCGCGCAAACCCCATAACGGAAGTTCAGGTCGAAGTCCTCGATCGCATTGCTCATCAAGGTCTGGTAAGGCTCGAACGCCTGCGCGTATTCACCCTTGGCGAAAAGCGCATCGGCGCGGGACCGAAGTTCCGCATCGCCCCCCTGCGCCGCGAGGGCGAAGGGAAAACAGAAGATGGAGGTTATGCCCGTGCAGCGTGCCATCATCCGGGAGCGGGCGCTTGAAGTTGCTGGGGTGCGTCCGGGTTTCATGGGGAGATGCCACTGTTGAACCGCATACGGTTCTCTTCACCACGCCACAACCTGCCGATGTTCTGCCGATGTGTCCAGAGAACGATCGCGAACAGCGTGATCGAAAAGCCGAGAAGCACGTCGTTGTGTTCCCTGAAAACAAGTTCCAAAGTAATCGGGAATGCGAAGGCGGCACATAAGGACCCCAATGAAACATAGCGGGTCAATGCGTACACGATGGTGAAGACCCCCAGGCACACGATGGCCGAACCCGGATGCACGGCCAGCACACCGCCGAGCGAGGTGGCCACGCCTTTGCCCCCGCGGAAACCGGCGAACACCGGATACAAGTGGCCGAGCACCGCCGCGAGCACCATGACAACGCGCAGCCAGGTCCAATCCGGTGAATAGGGTTCCAGCCCGCTCCACCATGCGAGCGCGCGCACCGGTGCGAATCCTTTCAGCACATCGATCAGCAGCACAGGAACACCCGCCTTCGGCCCCAGTACCCGGAAGGTATTGGTGGCACCCGCGTTGTGGCTGCCATGGTCGCGCACGTCCACCTTGTAGAAGGCTTTGCCCCACCAGACACTCGTGGGTATGCTGCCGCACAGGTAGCTCAGTACCATCGCCACTCCCGCATACACCCAGTGCATGTCCATGGTTCAAAGACCGAAGCGGTCACGGAATTGGTTCGCCTTCGGTTTGCCGGTGAGCATGTAGCGGAATTCGGCCTCGTCCTTCTTGCTGTCCTGCTTCATCTTGTCCTCCTTCAGCTCGCTCAGCATGGTGTTGAAGGCGGCATCGCTGCTGTACGTGAGCATCTGGCCGCGCGCGTAGGAGAAGAACCAGTACGTCTGTTCATCGAGCATCAGCAGGATGTTCATCACGTCGCCGCTGCGCTTGCGTTGCAGTTCGATCTTGCCTTTCACATAACGGAAGAGCGGCTTCTTGAGGATGGTGCCGATGCCGATGGGTCCGGTGCTCTGCCATGCCTGGTCCTCTGGGTTCCAGCGCATTTTCACGTCGCACAGCACCAGCGCCTTGATCAGTTCGTCCGGTAATCGCTTGATCTCGCCCTTGATGCTGAGCTCGCTGATGAGCTTGTCGCTCTTTTCCTTGCCCAGCACCTCGCGCATGCTCTTCTCGTACGGCGTCTTGGTGATGTCCACTTGCTTCTGCTCCGGATAGGCGAGAATGTCCTGCGCCATTTTCTCCAATGCGTTCTCGTGGAAGAAGAAGTCGATGTACATGCTCACTTGCGCCGAAGCGCGTGCGCTGTCGCCCTTGTAGTCGAGCGTTCCGTAGTCGTTTACCTGCACGCGGCCCAGGTC
>JANMKC010000299.1:0-1712 GCA_031371785.1 Flavobacteriales bacterium
GCGGCTGCAACGTGCAGTTCGCCGTGAGCCCCGATGAGCACGAGCACATCTACGCCATCGAGATCAATCCGCGCGTGAGCCGTAGCAGCGCGCTCGCTTCCAAGGCCACGGGGTATCCCATCGCCAAGATCGCCAGCAAGCTCGCCATCGGTTATCGCCTGGATGAACTGGAGAACCCCATCACCGGCACCAGCGCCTTCTTCGAGCCCACGCTCGACTATGTCATCGTGAAAGTGCCGCGCTGGAACTTCGACAAGTTCGAAGGCGCGGATCGCCGCTTGGGCGTGCAGATGAAGAGCGTCGGTGAGACGATGGGCATCGGCCGCAGCTTCCAGGAGGCGTTGCAGAAAGCCTGTCAGAGCTTGGAGATCAAACGCAACGGCCTCGGCGCTGATGGCAAGGAAACCCGCGACGCCGCCGTGTTGTTGGACAGCCTCGCCAACCCGAGCTGGAGCCGCCTCTTCCACGTGTACGACGCCATCAAGCTCGGCATTCCCTTCTCGAAGATCCACGAGCTCACGCGCATCGACATCTGGTTCCTGAAGCAGATCGAGGACATGATCCTCACCGAGAAGGAAGTGGAGAAGTACACGCTCGATACCATTCCACGGGACCTGCTCTTCGAAGCGAAACAGAAAGGCTACGCCGATCGACAGGTCGCCCATCTGCTCGGCTGCCTCGAAAGCCAGGTATACAAGAAGCGGAACGAGCTCGGCATCAAACGCGTGTACAAATTGGTGGACACCTGCGCCGGTGAGTTCCCCGCGAAGACGCCGTACTACTACAGCACCTTCGAGGAAGAGAACGAAAGCATCCGCAGCGACCGCAAGAAGATCGTGGTGCTTGGCAGCGGCCCCAACCGCATCGGCCAGGGCATCGAGTTCGATTACAGCTGCGTGCACGGCGTGCTGGCCGCGAAGGAGATGGGCTATGAGACCATCATGATCAACTGCAACCCGGAGACCGTGAGCACGGACTTTGACACCGCCGACAAGCTCTACTTCGAGCCGGTGTTCTGGGAGCACATCTACGACATCATCCAGCACGAGCAGCCCGAAGGCGTGATCGTGCAGCTCGGCGGACAGACCGCCTTGAAGCTCGCCGAGAAGCTGGAGAAGTACGGCATCAAGATCATCGGCACCAGCTTCGCCGCGCTGGACATGGCCGAGGACCGCGAACGTTTCTCATCGCTCCTTCGCGACCTCGGCATTCCGTACCCCGCATTCGCTGCGGTGAACAACGCCGAAGAAGCTGTGCGCCTCAGCCGCGAGCTCGGCTTCCCGCTGTTGGTGCGCCCCAGCTACGTGCTCGGTGGGCAGAAGATGAAGATCGTGATCAACGAGGAGGAACTCGTGGACCAGGTGCTGGACATCCTGCGCCTGATGCCCGACAACCGCATCCTCATCGATCACTTCCTCGACGGCGCCATCGAAGCGGAGAGCGATTCCATCTGCGACGGCGAGATGGTGCGCATCATCGGCATCATGGAGCACATCGAACCGGCGGGCATCCACAGCGGCGACAGCAATGCCGTGCTGCCTCCCTTCGACCTCAGCGAAAAAGTGATCTCGCAGATCCGCGAGCACACGCACAAGATCGCCCTCGCCCTGAAGACCGTGGGCCTGGTGAACATCCAGTTCGCCATCAAGGACGACGTGGTGTACGTGATCGAGGCCAACCCGCGCGCCAGCCGCACCGTGCCCTTCATCGCC
>JANMKC010000311.1:0-5989 GCA_031371785.1 Flavobacteriales bacterium
GCGGCCGGGAAGCGCCATTGACCATCCGTTGCCACGGATGCTCCCAGCAAATGACCATCCCGATCGAGGAGCACAGTGGAGCGCGGCGCATTGAACAGGGGATCCATCGGACCCCAGCGCGCCCAGGAATACAGCATGACAAAAGCAGCCAGCAGGAACAGGAGGAACTTCCTTCTCCGCGACACCCACTTCAACGAATGACCACACATTGATGCATCCATAACGGGCTGCCAAGATCGCCTGTTGCGATGGAGCGTTGGAAGTGTGGCGGTCGTCACCCATCGTCGGGCCGATCGCCCCGTCCGGCAAGCATCCGGGCCGGGTCGTCGGGTTGGTGTTGAAGGGATGTTCGGTTGGGCTAATTTGGCCGCACTTCAACCCCTTGAACCCTGACCGATGAGACGCTTTTACGCCGTTGTTCTTTTGGCCGCATTGGCGGCACCCCGAGCGCACGCCCAAGAGAACGTGGGCGGCATTCCGCATGGACTTCGCACAGCGATGGACCGTTCGGTGATCCCCACCGCGTATGCCGCAGCGTTCGATGCGCAAGCCGTGGCGCAGGAGGACGAACAACGTGCGCGCGATCGCAAGTTGCCCTTCTATGGCCGCTTGCTGGATGTGAACGCGAACCTCTCGAACAGCGGCATCTGGTCCACATTGCCGAACGGCGATCGCCTGTGGCGGTTGCGGGTGGTGAGCCATGCTGCATTGGCCAACGAACTTTACTTCCGCGACTTCTTCCTTCCCAACGGAGCGTTGCTGTACATCTATGACGATCAAGGCGGCCAAGTGCTCGGCGGCTTCACCACTTACAACAACAGTGCATCGGGTTACTTCAGCACAGCGCAGATCGATGGTGACGAATGCATTCTTGAATACCTCGAACCCTTGGCGGTTTCGGGTGAAGGCCATTTCACTGTCGCCTCCATCGGGCATGCTTACCGCTGGGCGGGAAGCGCCAAGGCGGATGATTGCGAAGTGGATGTGAACTGCAGCCCGGAAGGTTCAGGTTGGGACCACCAGCGCGATGGCACGGTCCGCGTGGGCGTGGTCGAGGGCGGCGGAGCGGGCTGGTGCTCGGGCGGGTTGATGAACAATGTGACGCAGGACTGCAAACCCTATTTCCTGCTCGCCAACCACTGCGGCCCCAACGTGACCACGACGGAACTCGCCCAATGGAAATTCTACTTCAAGTATCAACGTTCCGGTTGCGGAACCGGAAGCGCGTCCACCTCGAAGGTGATGACCGGTTGCTCGCAACGTGGTACCAGCCATGACAATGGTGGTGATAGCGGGTCGGATTTCCTGCTGATGGAGGCGAACAACCCCGTTCCGGTGAGCTACACACCGTTCTGGCTCGGCTGGGATGCCACCACCACCACGCACACCGGCGGCAGGGGGATCCACCATCCGAATGGGGATGAGAAGAAGATCAGCACCTATACCGGCAATGCGCAGAACAGCAGCGCATGGAACGGGATGAGCACGCACTATCGCGTCATTTGGACGGGCACCACCAACGGTCACGGCGTCACCGAACCAGGCTCTTCAGGCTCACCGCTGTTCGACAACACGGGCCATGTGATCGGTACCTTGACCGGTGGCGCATCCTTTTGCAACAGCGTTCAGCCTGGCGGAGAGAACCAGCCCGATTACTACGGCCGCGTGAACTACCACTGGGCCGGCAATGGTTCTCCAGCTACCGAGCAGCTCAAGCATTGGCTCGACCCCAACAACACCGGCACCATGGTGATGGAAGGAAGTTACGGCCCATGCGGCACGCTCGGTGTGGCGGACCCATCGCTCGATATACCCACGATATCACCGAACCCGGCCGTGGACCATGTGCGGGTCGAACTGCCCTCCGGTCTTGAGCATGCAGATCGTATCGAAGTGCTCGATCTGGCCGGACGGCTCGCGTTGAGTGTAGTGCCTTCTTCACAGAGGAGCACCGATGTGGATCTCAGCGAACTGGGTGCCGGTACCTACCTCGTTCGCGTGATCGCGGGAGACGTCCATTACGCGGCCGTGAAAGTGGAGGTCATGGCCCGCTGATCCCATCGCCGATCGAATGAAAAAGGCCCCGACATGTCGGGGCCTTTTTCATGGGTATGGTGTGCTCAGCGCTGCGGAGGCGGGGGCGCAACATCCTTCACCGATGGTTCCGCTGCCGGTGCCTCCACCATCTTCACTTGCAGCTTGCGCGTTTCGTACTTTCCTTTCAACGTGACGCGAGAAAGGTTGCCTTCCTCCGTGGTGGCGAAGCGCTGGACATCAATGTCGGAGATGTTCGTGAAATCGGGATAGTCCTTCCTTACACGGGCGATCAATTGCAGTGTGGTGAAGGCCTCAGTGGTTTCGAAGAGCGGTGATATGGTGACCACAGGTCCGTTGCGCCAGTCACCGATCGCATAGCTCCATATCGTCTTCGGTGCTTGGGCGCTCAGGCTGAAGGCGATGAGCAGGAACGAGAACAGGAGTGGGGAGCGGAGATCCTTCATGGTCATAGGTGGTTGAGTGGTCGCTGATCCATCATCGTGCCAAATATGATGCTCGTTGTCCGATCGGTCAACGGTCCTTAACGATGCGTTGTGAAGTGCGGCCCAGTGGGCTTTCCACAGTGAGTGCATAGGTTCCGACAGGAAGCGGGGTGACATCGAGGAAGATGCGGCCGTCGTGCGCGATGGGCCCGTTGTGCAGCAACATCGTTTCGCGCCCGAGCATGTCGCTCACGCTGATGCGCACGCGCTCATCATGAACGCGGTCCAGCGTGATGACCAGATGCGATGAGCAGGGGTTCGGGAAGACCTCCATGATGGCTGGGCCTTGCGGATCGGCGATGGAGGAGTTGATGTCGAGCACGCGGAAATGGAACCAGCCCAGCGGTGCCACGATGGGGCGCACCTGCACCTTGCCGCTGTTAGCCGTGCCTTGTACAAAGTAGTACACCGTCGTGATGAACGGCTGCGCGGGGATCGCCGCGCTCCAGTTGCCCGATCCCAGATCGGCCATGTCCACCTCGTTCCATGCTTGCGTGGTGTCGATACTCCAGAACAGTCGTGCCGACGCGATGCCGCTCTTGTGACGGATGTATGCGGTGACAGCATAAGGGTTCTGTGTGTCGTATGTGTCCTGCAAGCTCTGGTGGCGGATCAGCATCGGCTCTTCAACACCGATGGCCTTGGTGATGCAATGCAACGCGCCGCTCGCGCTGATGATGTTCGCATCGTTGTTGTCGCAATCAATGCCGATGATCCGATAGCCGGGCTGTGCTTCCTGGAGGATGCGCAACGCGGTGGTATCGTATTCGGTGCGGTACGTGGGCACGAGGATGGTCTTGTTCACGAAGACATTGTTCGCGTACGTGCGGTAGGATGCGTCGGGTGGATAATTGCCACCGGTGCTCGACGGCATGGGGATGCGCACCATGCGGTAGGGCTGGCCGAACGTGTTCACTTCATTGTCCATGATGGCCTGCACGTTCGCTTCCATCTGCGGGCCATCGCTCACGCCTTGCGGGAATTCCCCGACGAGCAGCCGTTCCTCATCGATCATCTTCAAGTGCATGTCCACGTGGTGGATCACGTCGTTGGGCAGGTCCGTCATCTTGATATAGCGGGCCGGAGGGATGCCCATGAACTGTTGCATGATCGCATCGACCTGCGCTTCGTTCCGCACCGTGAGGTTGTATTGCCCAGCGGAGCCGTTATCGTCGAGGATCAGGTTCGTACAGATCACCGTGCCTGCTCCGTCGGCCTGGAAGTTGCCACCGGTGCCGACCAGGTCATAAGGTGTCGCAGTGGTGCCGTACACGGGGATGTTCTTGAACGCACCGATCGCATCAGGCACGGCATCGTCCTCTGGTCGTGGGCGGTTGTAGATCCAGTCCATCAGGTAGAGGCTGTCCACTTCGTTGCGGTAAATGCACTCCGCACCATAATCCCGGATCCACACGCTGTTGAAGGGTGCGATGAGGTAGACGATGTTGTTGAGGTTCGGCAACGGACCGCCGTAGGTGTTGTCGAGCAACGTGTTCTTCACCACAAGGGAATCATCGCAAACGATGAGAACCTGGCATTCGTCCTTCGCGTAGCGAACGATCTGCTTCAGGATCCCTTCGTACTGCGCCCAGCAGATGCACAGTGTTTGGATCTCCTCCCACTCGGCCATGGTTCGCACCGGGAAGTCCGGCGGTGTGGTAGTGGCACGATCATCCGCAGCGTGGCTCGCGCGATAGGCCGGTATGCGCCCGATCTCTTCCGGTGCAAGCACATGGGGCAGGGCCTGGTGCTGCGCGAAGGTGAAAGACGCTGTGCTCATCGCGAGCAGCACGGCAAAAATTCGGTTCATAGGTTCGGAATGGGCGGCCAAGATAGAGGGGCGATCCGCGGAGGCGAATGCGCGGAACGCGTGATCGTGGGAAGGCCGAGCTACTTCTTCGCGCCTCCCGACGGATCGGGCCGATGAAGTTTGCGGAACTGGCCGAAGGCCGCCACCACATCGCGCACGTACCAGAAGGTCTGGTAGGCGCGGCAGTAACCGTTCTTCACTTCGGGCCGGTCGAAGTAGCGTGGTTTCGAGAGCAGCAGCAGCGCGCGTTCCACCGAGCCGTCCCAGCGATGCGTGTCCATTCCGTACTTCTCGGCGAGCCGCTGTGCATCCTTGATGTGTCCCGGCCCGGCATTGTAGGAGGCGAGTACGAACTTCAAGCGTTGGTCCTTGTTGGGCACGGTGCTGCGCCAGAGCGTGTCGAGTTCCGCGAGGTACTTCGTGGCTCCGCCGATGTGGCCGTCCACGCCATCGGCGGTATCAACGCCCAGCGCTGCGGATGTGGCGGGCATCATCTGCATGAGGCCTTCGGCTCCGGCCCGGGAAACGACGGACGTATCGAAGCGCGATTCCTTGAAGGCCACTGCGGCGAGCAACCGCCAATCGTATGCTGAACTGTCCGCGTGTACTTGGAACAAGCTGTCGAAGGGTGAGATACTGTCCGTGCCGAGCGCGAGATCGCGGAGCACGCGCACGGGACCTTTGGTAAGCGCGCCATCATTGTAAGAGGTGATCAGTGCGTCGCGTGCTTCCTTTTCCGCCGCTGCACCGAGCCACGCGTCCAACGCGCGCAGGAGCAAGGGCGAGTTCCGGCGTACGGCGAAGCAGAGCGGGACCGAGCGGCCCAGCCGTGGTCCAAAGGCGATATGCGGCAGCTGTTGCCCTTCGAGGTTGCCGGTGGCATCGGTAATGAGCGCCGCGCGGCGGAGCCCCATCGCCACATTCACCAAGAGGTCTTCGGGAAGTGCGGTGTCGTTCACCAGCACCACATGGGCCGAGGTGTCGAAGGCATTTTCAAGACCGTGGAACGGTGACCATACGCTGATCGCCAGTGTATCCGGAACGCCGGGCGCGCGCTTGCTCCTTGCGGTGGTCCGCACGAGCGCATCCGTGTTCAGCGACGCTCGCAAGGGCGCTACGCTGCGGTACGGTACCGTGAACGCGACGAAGCGACGGAGCGGTCCATCGGGACACAACTGCGCGGCGATCACATCGCCGTCGCCACGCTGCAACATGGCCAATGCGCTGTCCGGATGGAACGCGGGCACGGCTTTCATCGGAAGTTTCTCCTTTCGTGCGAAGCGCTCCAACAGTTCCCACTCCAGCCCGGTCACGGCTCCGGGGTGCTGCTCCCACGAGAGCGGATCACGCAGCACGATCACGCGCAAGCTGTCCGCGCGTATCGCGTTCATGTCGCGGTCCACGATAGGAAAAGCCCACAGGGCACCGGATGGGCGGAACAAACGGGACCGCACCGATGGACCGATCACCATCAGGCCCATCAAGGCGATGAAGATCATCGTGCCGATCCGTGCGCCGTTATCCTTCCTCACTGCCCAGGTTCATACGCAGATCGCGAAGAAAGGAAGTACACTCGGCGACGTATGCAGCGTGATGAGCGGCCAGCACCTGTTCCGAACCGGCGAGCACTTCCCCGTGC
>JANMKC010000348.1:0-1944 GCA_031371785.1 Flavobacteriales bacterium
CGATGGGCAGCTCTTCGTTGCGCTTCACCGTGAGCGTGTTCTTCACCATCGTCTCCTGGCCCACCACCAGCGGCACCAACGCATCCGGATACGTGACGATGATCAGACCTTGGGCGCTCTTATGACTTGTCACGTCGAGCGCAGTCGAGACGCTTTCATGTTGCTCCTCGAGCCCTTGGTCGCTTTGCGCCCTGCGGTCCATGCCTGCGGCATTGCTCGGAGTGACAGTGCCTTTGAGCTTCATCAGTACCTCCAGCACCTCCGTCCGGCTCACGCGCTCACCGTCGTGATGGCCATCGGGATCATAGGGTGATCGCGATGGAGCGGGATAGAAGAACAGGTCGTCATGCTTGCGGTCCGCAGAAGGCCGACCGGGTTGATCGACGCTGCGCGAACCACCACGCAACGCTTCGAGATCGTTGAGGAAATACGCCGCTTCTTCCTTGTCGGTGAGGACGAAGACGTGCACGCCCTTCATGCGATCGATGACCGATGCCGCGATGAGCGCTTGCGATGAACCGATGGTGCCAGCGATCTGCACACGCGCATTCGCGGGTTGCAGGCCTTCGGCGATGCGCGCGACGCGTGGATCGTTGCGGAAGAGGGTGAGGAGGTTGGGGAGGGAGGTCATGCCAAAGCACCTAATACACCTTGGTCCTAATCAGTTTGCCTTCGCTATAGACCTCAATCTTCTCCGGTTCTCCATTGGGCTTGAAATAATGCCACTGTCCAATCGGCAATGGTTCGCGATGCTTCAACTCTTCGGTCAGTGGGCCAGGTTCGTAATGCCCTTGGAGCTTCAACCGGCCGTCGTCATACCACTCCGTCCAGTCATTGAAAGCGCGCCATTCATACCACCAGTATTCAAGCTGCTTTTTTCCATTGGCATAGTAGGTCGTTGAGAGTTGAAGCGTATCGAGGTCATAGCGCATTCCGTACCGGAGTTGGTCATTTGAATAGTACAATTCTGTCGAGAGCAGCTTAGGAGTCGGCCGACCCGAGACGTGGCGAGATTTCAACGTCCCGTTTGAATGATAGGAGCACGAGACAAGGCTATCGCGGTAGATGGTTTCTCGCGTGAGAAGCAATTGGGCAGAATCCTTGGAATAGACCTCCGCCACCGTCGGATAGTGAAAACTGACCGAGGCATCGAACACGTAGAGACCCGGACACATCCATACAGAGTCAAAAGGCTCTTCAGGCCAATCTTCGGAAAGGAGGCCGAGAACATGAATCGTGTCGGACGTGATATACCTCGTTGTATCCTGCGATATGGACTGACCAGAGGCAAGCAGGAACACAAGGGCAGCTATGGTGGATCGTTTCATGGACGCCAAAATGCCCGAAACCCGGTGCCGGGGATTCCGGGCATCGGGTTCGGAAGCGGGGCAAAGCTACCGCAGCAGTTTCTGTGGTCAGACTTCGCTTCAAATGTCCCCGAACGGTGTCAATGTCCTCCTCTGGAACATTATCACCCCGATAGGGTTCAATTGGATGATTCTATGTACTTTCGTCCCGAAAGGGAACAATCATGCCGACCGAGTCCTTGGCCCAATTCGTTGCTCGTCGCCGCAAATCGCTGAAGCTCACCCAGCGGCAGCTTGCGGACAAGGCTGGTGTGGGCTTGCGCTTCGTGCGCGAGCTGGAGGACGACAAGCCCACGCTGCGTATGGACAAGGTGAACGAGGTGTTGCGCCTTTTCGGCCATGAACTCGGTGCCACGCCAATGGACCGCAACACATCCGGAAATGCGGACGGCTAAAGTCTTAGTGGCCGGCTTGCAGGCAGGCACGCTCATGGAGGACTCCGATGGCTACCACTTCGCTTACCATGCGGAATACTTGGAGCAGCCGGATGCCATGGCCGTAAGTCTCACGTTGCCCTTGCGCGTCGAAGCCTACCACAGCGACATGCTCTTCGCCTTCTTCGATGGCATCATTCCCG
>JANMKC010000387.1:0-1946 GCA_031371785.1 Flavobacteriales bacterium
GGCATTTGCATAGTCGCGGTCCAGTCTGTCCTTGCTCAATACGAGCAGTGCGCTATCGATCTCGCCGAGGGAAAAGAATCCGTAGGCTTCGCGGTAGAGTGCGGAGGCTTCATCGAGATCCATCAGCGAGAATTCGCGGGCCAGGTTCGGTGCGCTCTTCATGGCGGCATCGCGTTGGTCCGATAAAGCAGTCATCGCGTCACCCAGAGTGGCGAGCGTATCATCCATCTCCTTGGTGAGGGCCGCAAGTCGATACTCCACCGCCACATTCGAGTCGCATAGTATGCTCATCTTCCGATCGAAACCGCGTGCGATGCCTTCGGTCGCGATGTTGTAGAACTTCGCCCGTGCCTCGGCCAACTTCAGCGTATCGGCCATCACCACTATTAACTGTGGTTCGCGACCCAGAATCACTTGCTCGGTCTCCTGCGAATTCACCACTTCCATCCCCGGCTTCGCAACGGTGATACGCGTAGGCGTTCCACTTTCCACACCAGCGAACGCCAGTGCGAACTGACCATCCTTGTCCGATGTCACGGCCTTAGCATGGGGTGCACGAATGCTTGCCCCGCTCACGTATATCTTATGCCCAGTCTCGTACTCGCTATTCTGGATGACAACCACGCCAGGGAGGGAAATGGATTGCCCGAACATCGTAGTGAAGCAGTAGAACAGTGAAGCGGTGAAGCAGAAACGCATGGCGATCAGTTCAAATGGAACTCCTCCAATACATCCTTGCGACCGAGCCTTGTCGCCAATGCCGTGAGCGCTTCCTTCACCTCTTTGCGCGCTGTGCTGCGCATCATCACCTCACCCTCACGCATGCGCTCGCATTCGATCAGCCGGTCCAGCGCTTTCTTGTCATCACCGGCATCGCGTGCGATGAGGTACCGGTACCACAGTGCTTCGCTGTTGGGGTTGAAGGAACTGGATGAATCCAGCGCGGCGATCGCGCGATCGTCTTTCCCCAACGCGTGTTGCAGTTTTCCGATCATGGCCTCGATCCGGCTCGCTCTCACCACATCGAACGGATCGCCAAGTTTGAGCGCACTCACCGCACGTTGCTGATAGTCCAGCGCACCGGGGAGATCCTTCTGTTCCTCGCGCACAAGACCCGCGGCCCAGTAAGGCAGGGCAAGGTGCGCGCCCGTGGGCCCCTTCGCCTTGATCATCGCGTCGATGTTCTTCTGTGCCAGCGACCAGGCCCTGTCCATGTCGCCGTGGTACTTCACCATGCATCCGATCAGGTACATGTACGATGCGGCCAGCACCGGATGATCCGCGCCGAACAGGGCCGCGTACTTCACCAGTGCACTGTCGGAGCAGATCATGCAACTGTCATACTGGTCGTTGTAGGAATACGCCGTGGCCATGTTGAACCAGGTGTTGGCGCGTTGCGGATGCGGATCCGGGAAAGCCTTTTCAAACACCGCCATCGCCGCCCTATAGTGGTCCCGCGCCTTGCTGAACCCGCCTTTCGCGAACCACAACAGGCCGATGTTGTTCTCCAGCACACCCACGTTGGGATGTGCCGGGCCGAGCGTGGCTTTGGTTATGCGCAATGCGTTTTCGTAGCATGTGGTGGCGCTGTCGAGCTGGCCCATGTCGTTGTAAATGATGGCCAGCATGTTCAGGTTGATCGGCGAGGGGTCACCGTGGTTAAGGCCGATCCTTTTCTCGATCCCGATGGCACGGTCCACGTCCGCCTTGGCGCGAACCAGATCGTCCTTGCGGTAGTATATGTTCGCGCGGTTGGCCAAGGTGGCGGCCAGGACCTCACTGAGATCACCGAGCATGTTCCGTTCGATCGCCACAGCGGTGTCCAGTTCGGCCAATGCCGGGTCCCAAAGTTCCTGGTCACGATAGACAAAGGCCATGAGCCCATGCGACCGTGCCACATCCGGATGCTCGTCCCCGAGGATCCGGCGCAGTATGCCCAGGGCCTC
>JANMKC010000389.1:0-12267 GCA_031371785.1 Flavobacteriales bacterium
GGCTCATTGTAATAGCCGATCATCACGTTGGGCCCCTTGATCAGGATCTCACCATCCTCGGCGATGCGCACCTGCACATCACCGATGGGCTTACCCACGGTGCCGAAGCGCAGGCCATCGTTACGCGCATCGTTCACGCTCACCACCGGACTCGTCTCCGTGAGGCCGTAGCCTTCCATCAACGGGATGCCCGCCGCGTTGAAGATGCGCGCCAACCGCACTTGCAGGGCGCTGCTGCCGCTGGCCACACAGCGCACGTTGCCGCCGAGCGCCGCCTGCCATTTGCTGAACACGAGCTTGCGCGCGATCGCCAGCTGCAGGTTGTACCAGGGGCCTTTGCTTTTCACATCGTAGCGTTCGCCCAGCCACAGCGACCAGTAGAACAGCTTGCGCTTGATGCCGGTAAGGTCTTCGCCTTTCGCCATGATGCGCGCGTAGATCTTCTCCAGGAGGCGCGGCACGGCGGTGAACACATGCGGCTTCACCTCGCGGATGCGATCGCCCAGATCGTCGAGGGTCGGCTGGAAATAAATGCTCACTCCGGTGCGCAGATAGAGGTACATGAGCATGCGTTCGTAGATGTGGCACAGCGGCAGGAAGCTGATCGCGCGCGCATCGCTGCTCACGGGCAGGCGCTCGTAGCTCGCCTCCACATTGCTGAGGATGTTGCCGTGCGTGAGCATCACGCCCTTGGGTTTGCCGGTGGTGCCGCTGGTATAGATGATGCTCGCCAGATCGTCGCGCTTCACGTTCGCCTTGCACCGCTCCAGCGCTTCGCGATCGCCGTTGCCGCCCAGTTCCACCACCTCGCGCCAGTAGCGCGCGCCATCCAGCACATCGAAGCTGAACAGGTGCTCGATCGCCGGAGCATCCTTGCGCGCCTCGATCCCTTTGGCGAGAATATCCTTGTCACCGGCGAAGAAGAGGCGTGCTCCGCTGTGCCTCAATACATAGGCGTAATCGGCCGCGCTGCTGGTGGGGTAGAGCGGAACGTTGATGACGCCGATCCGCAACATCGCTTGGTCGAGCAGGCACCATTCACTGCGGTTGCCGCTGGCCATGGCCACCTTGTCGCCGGGCTTGATACCGAGCGCGAGCAGGCCCATCGCGAGCATCTCACTTGTATCGAGCACCTCTTGCGTGGACCAGAAGCGCCACGCGCCGTTCTCCTTTGTGGCGATGCAATCCGCTTGCGGGCACTCGGCCAACTGGTGCTCCAGGATGTCGAAGAGGCGTTCGA
The DNA here is from genome assembly GCA_031371785.1 of Flavobacteriales bacterium. Taxonomy (GTDB): domain Bacteria; phylum Bacteroidota; class Bacteroidia; order Flavobacteriales_F; family PHOS-HE28; genus PHOS-HE28. The sequence continues at coordinate 1,241 of JANMKC010000389.1, forward strand.
CCCGCATCACTTCACTTCCACATCGAACGAGAGTGTGACGACCCGCACCTGGATGCCATGCTTGAAGATGAACTTCTGCGACACGGTGGACGTGCGGCTCTGATCGAGGTAGAAGATCTTCTCCACGCGTTTGTTGTCGCGATCATCGCCCGCCTTCAGGGCGATCTCGAACATCAGGTTCACAGCGCTGTCCTTCAAACTGCTGCGGCGCACATTGTGCGTGCTCACTTTCACCCAGGTCTTCGCCTCCATGTCGCCTCCGGCGAAGATCACCTGGCGTTCGCTGCCTTCGGCGCCGTTCAGCTGGATGGTGACCTCATTGCCTTTCAGCGTCTGCCCGTTGTCCAGCGTATGGACGTTGGTGATGAGGACCTGTGTTTGGGCGATCAAGGCCTGGACGGCGATGAGCGTGATGGAAGTGAGGAGGATGCGCATGTGGATGGAATTGTGTTGCAAGGTTGGGAACGAAATTGGAATTTCAGCGCCTCCTGACCAAGAACCAGCAACCAACCCCCGGCCTTCACCGGGGCAACAACCATCAACCAACTACCATGAACATCCACATCAACCTGCGTTCCCTCCTGATCGGCTGCGTGCTCACGGCGGGCCTTGTCGCGTTCTTCAGTTTCCGTGCCGCCCCTGCCAGCTACACATGGCGCCAGTTCAGCACGATCGAGAGCGTGGTGCCCGGCGGTCTGGGCCGTTCGCGCATCATCATCAGCGACGCGGGCGACCAGGAGATCGGCAAGGACCTGCTCAACTTCTACTCGCTGGTGGGCATCAACTTCAAGAACATCGCCAACAACGACAAGCTCATCGTGGACAACATCAATCAATGGACCGGCGAGGGCTGGGAACTGACCAATGTGACCACGGGCGTGCAGAGCAGCGACAAGGCCGGGATCTTCATCACACGGTACCTGTTCCGGAAGCCCGCGTAGAGTTCCAGCCGCACCGACGCCGAGCATGCGCGGCGTTGCGGTTCACCTCATCACGGCATACAGTGCATCAGCATACTTCCGTACATATGTATCTACGCTCTTCGCCTTGTACTGCATGATGAATCGCGGGTGTTCCAGCGGAACGATGCGATCGAAGAAGCGGTGCGTTGAATTGAGCGCTTCGAGGTAAGCGAGGTTCTTGCCTGTACCGATGCAGAAGAGGACATCAGTGCGCATGCCGGTCGCGATGAGGTCTTTCAACCAAACGATCACGAACGGCGTGATGGCTTCCTGCAGCGCGCGATCATCGTAGTAGTTCAGGTTGATCGGTGATCCCTTCGGACCGGTGCGTGTGAAGCCGAACGGGCAGATCGCCTGCACGTACACATCCTTGTAGAATTCGGCTGCGCCGCCCATCGCGCGCACCACGCGATAGAAGAAGTCGCTGCTCGGTTCGTGCGTGCGGAAGCCGTTCACGGTGATGCCGAGATCGCTTTCGCAGCGCTTCGTATCGGTGAAGCACAGCCCCGTGCTTCCCGCGCCCAGCCTGCCCGGATTGATGCCGAGCATAAGTACGCGCGACCGATCATCGCTGAAGAAACGGGTATGGAAATCACGCACGATGCGTTCCACTTCCACACTGTTCTTCCCGCGCAATGGGTCGAGCACCTGCACGTCCTTCGGCAGATCGAGATAATCCAACGAGATCCCGTGGATGAGCTTCAGCAGTCGGCTCGCGAGGGTCATTGGTCCAGCGGAATGCCTGCCGCCTCATGGCTGGGCGCGAGGAAGGTCTTCCAATAGAGTTCCCTGTTCATGTTCTCGTAATGGATGATGCCGTGCAGGTATTGCCACTGCTGGAACAGGTTCAGGCAGATGCCGAGCACGAGCACTGTGCAGAGTGTGATCGCGAGCGGCCTTCCGCGCGTGAATGTCCAGCGCACCAGCATGGCCAATGGCAGCATTAGCAGCGGAAGCGTTTCGATGAGCACCCGGCTGCCGAAACCGCCGCCGTACCACCAGGGGGTCCATGAGAAGACCACGAACAGGAAGGGAACGAAGAAGATCCCCAGCATCAGCGGATACGATCGGGAGCGCTCATCGCGAAGCAGCAGCGGAACGCCCATGCATGCCACCAACGCGATCGGCGAATACACGAACCATCCTTTGCGAAAACCGAAGAGGCCGTCGAGCATGTGCGGATGCGCGAACCGGAAGCCTTCATCACCATAAGAGTAGAAGAGGAAATGATCGGTGGCCGCTTTCCAGTAGAAGAGTTGGGGAATTATGCAAAGCAGTGCCATGAGGACTGCCGCGATGAGGTGGCCGCGATGTGCCAACAACATGCGCAGCCCTCCGGATCGCAACGACCATCCGATCGGCACGAGCGCGAACAGCGCGCATGTCGGCCGCGTCAGTACCATCCATCCGATCGAAGCGCCGATGATGATGGCCGCCCGCAGCGATGGCTTCGTGTACCATGCGTCCGTTCGTTCGATCAGCCATGCGCATAGGAAGAAGAGGAACGGATGGCTCATGCCCGAAGCGAGGGAGCTGTAGAAGAAGAGGTTCGTTCCGATGGAAATGGCGAGCAATGCGATAGCGGAATGCGCATCCTCCAGGTAGCGGCGCAGGAAGCGGATCAGCACCAGCAGCCCGAGCCAGGGCCACACAGCCGATGCGAGCGCGATCGCCAGATGATAAGGCGGTGAATAACCATCGGCGGTCCCGTCAGCAGGGAAGAGTATGCACCACGCATGAGCGGCAAGGAAGAACGGCAATTCGAATACCGCCGTGCCCATGGTGTACTTGTCAGCGTAGTGACCTGTTGCCGCCACCCGGAACGCCCCTTGCCCGAAGTGGTAATCCTTGCGCGGAGAGGTGGGAGGGATGCTATCGAGGAAATGAAGTTCCAGGAGGTCGTGATGGATCAACGCGGCGGGCAGGTAGAGGTAGTAGCCGTCAGTGTCCCACTGGAACACTTCGCGGTTGTTCCAGCGGCGCGTGTTGAAGATCACCCACACGGCGGCGATCACGAAGAGCAGGCTGGCGGCGAGGCTGAGCGGAGAACGACACGATGTGGAATTCGATCGGTGCGGCACGGGCCAAAGATCACCGAAGGTGGCGTACGCGCAAGAACTTACGGATGTGTTTGTTCCTTCCCTGCACCGTTGTCAACTTCGCGGCCCCGTTGCCGGGTCGATTCCCATGCGGAGCGGATCCCGCAGTGGATACCAACATGGATCAACTACGTCCTGCAACGGAAAGAAAAGGCGCGAGAAGTCCACTTTTCCATGAGAACCGCCGCCGTGCAAGAGCGGGAACGCGTGGTTCCTGAACAACACAAGAAATCCAACACGAACGCATTATGAGCGATAACAAGCACCCGGACCTGCCTGCGGGTACCGCAAGCCACCACGGCACAGGCGAAGGAAGCCACGATGGCAACGGTGAAGGCAAGTGCCCTTTCCCGCATGGAATGATCGGTAAGCCCGTCGCCGGCCATGGCACCAGTAACCGCGACTGGTGGCCGAACCAGTTGAAGTTGAACATCCTGCGCCAACACTCTCCATTGTCCGATCCCATGGGCGATGGATTCAACTATGCGGAGGAGTTCAGAACGCTTGACCTCGCAGCGGTGAAGAAGGACGTCGTAATGTTGATGACGACCTCGCAGGAGTGGTGGCCCGCCGACTACGGTCACTATGGGCCGTTCTTCATCCGCATGGCGTGGCACAGCGCAGGCACGTACCGCATCGCAGATGGTCGCGGTGGCGCGGGCTTCGGCACACAACACTTCGCGCCGCTGAACAGTTGGCCGGACAATGCGAACCTCGACAAGGCGCGCCTGCTGCTCTGGCCGATCAAACAGAAGTACGGCAGGAAGATCTCCTGGGCCGACCTCATGATCCTCGCGGGCAACTGCGCGCTCGATTCGATGGGCTTCAAAACCTTCGGGTTCGCCGGGGGACGAGCGGATGTTTGGGAACCGGCGGAAGACATCTATTGGGGTTCTGAAAGCGAGTGGTTGGGGGACAAGCGGTATTCCGGTGACCGCGAACTGGAGGATCCCCTCGGTGCCGTTCAGATGGGTCTGATCTATGTGAATCCCGAAGGGCCGAACGGCCACCCGGACCCCATCGCTTCGGCGCGTGACATCCGGGAAACCTTCCGTCGCATGGCCATGAACGATGAAGAGACCGTAGCGCTGATCGCAGGTGGGCATACGTTCGGAAAGACCCATGGTGCTGCCGATCCCGGCAAGTACGTGGGCAAGGCACCCGCCGGCGCGAGCATGGCGGAGCAAGGCCTGGGTTGGACGAACTCGTTCGGAAGTGGTAGCGGTGCCGATACGATCACCAGCGGTTTGGAAGGCGCATGGACAAAGACACCAGCGAAATGGAGCAACGACTTCTTCGATCATCTGTTCGGCTATGAATGGGAGCTTACGAAGAGTCCGGCCGGTGCCAACCAGTGGAGACCGAAGGACGGCGCAGGTGCAGGAACAGTGCCCGATGCGCACGGCGCATCAGATCGTCACGCACCCTTCATGCTCACGACGGACCTGGCATTGCGGATGGATCCGCTATACGCGCCGATCTCCAAGCGTTTCCACGAGAACCCCGACCACTTCGCGGACGCGTTCGCACGGGCATGGTTCAAACTCACCCACCGCGATATGGGGCCTCGTGTGCGCTACCTAGGTCCGGAAGTGCCTGCCGAAGAGCTGATCTGGCAGGATCCTGTTCCAGCAGTCGATCACGAACTGATCGATGACACTGACATCGCTGCGTTGAAAGGGAGGATCATCGCTTCAGGACTGTCCGTGTCACAACTCGTATCCACAGCTTGGGCGTCCGCGTCCACGTTCCGCGGTTCCGACAAACGCGGGGGCGCGAACGGTGCGCGCATTCGCTTGGCACCGCAAAAGGATTGGGAGGTGAACCATCCTGCGCAATTGGCCAAGGTGCTCGGCACGTTCGAGCACATCCAGAAGGAATTCGACAGCGCGCAGCACGGCGGTAAGCGCGTCTCGATCGCTGACCTGATCGTTCTTGGCGGCTGCGCAGGCGTGGAACAGGCGGCCCAGAATGCCGGTCACGCGGTGACGGTGCCTTTTTCGCCAGGACGCACCGATGCATCACAAGCGCAAACCGATGTGGAGTCGTTCGCTGTCCTCGAGCCGATCGCCGATGGGTTCCGCAACTACCTGAAGGCCCGCCACAGCGCATCGGCGGAGGAACTGCTCGTTGATCGCGCGCAACTGTTGACGCTGACCGCGCCCGAGATGACCGTACTCCTCGGCGGCATGCGTGTACTGGGCACGAACTTCGGTTACTCCACGCACGGCGTTTTCACCAAGCGTCCGGAGACGTTGACGACCGATTTCTTCGTCAACCTCCTCGATCCGGGTATCACATGGAAGGCGATCTCTACGGCCGATGATCTCTTCGAGGGCCGCGACCGCAAGACAGGTGAACACAAGTGGACCGGTACCCGTGCCGATCTCATTTTCGGATCCAACTCAGAGCTTCGGGCCCTCGCCGAGGTCTATGCCTGTGCCGATGCCGAGGAACGGTTCGTGAAGGACTTCGTGGCGGCGTGGACCAAGGTGATGGAGTTGGACCGTTTCGATCTGGGTTGATCTCCGAACCAACACGATGCGAAAAGCCCCCGGATCGATCCGGGGGCTTTTTCATTGGTACTGGCGTTTGAGTAATGGTTCTGTGCGGTACCCGTCAGTACTTGACGATCTGTTGGGTGCGCACTGAACCATCGTATCGAAGCGCGAGCGAATAGACACCGGGACTGTAAGTTGATAGATCCAACGTGATGGTTCCGTTCACCATGGAACGGAAGACCACACGACCATCCACGGCGGTGATGCTCAACTCGGCACGCGCCGGGGTTTGAACGGTGAGGAGGCCAGAAGTGGGGTTGGGGCAGGCCCCGATCCCATGGTCGACAGGCTGCTCGCTCAAACCATTGGACGCGTCCAGATCCACGCGGAAAGAGAACGGACCGAACGTGATATTATCAACACCGTACCCCGCGATGTACCGGCCGTTGGATGAAATGCAGCTAGCCCCATAGATCCGGCTTGTGCCAGTGAAAATTCCCACAACGTTGTTGAGGTATGCGTTGAGGTCCTGCAGCCCGTCCGCTGCGGTCCATATGAACGGGATCTGCGCATCGCCGAAGAACTGGCCGTCGAACCATCCCACCACGATGGATGCATCAGCGCTCATGCCTGCCACGAACCCCCTGCCTGCATTGGGAAGAACTCCAAGGTTGATCACGCCGGAGTCCAGGCTCCAGATCCAGGGTTCGTCATTGTTGGCATAATCGCCGTAGCCACCGATCCATTCGCCGTTGGCGGAAACGGTGCTGCACTCGCCGATCTGGTTGTACTCATCATTCGGGTCACCAGCATCATCAATGAGCAGGTACTCGTTCGGGAAGTAACCTCCATTGGGGTTCTTTCTCCAGACAGCGGATTTCCATGGGCCGTTGAAGTCTTGCCATCCCACCACCGCACTTCCATCCTCGCTAACGGCATTGGCGCGCGTGCTTTTTCCGGGGAACAAGGTGCCCAGGTCCATCAAGCCCTCGGCTTGTGTGTGGGCTACCGCATGCGCATGTGCAGGCAGTCCTCCGGTGGTGTCTCCCCATGCGAGCCCCACCACGGTCGTGCCATCGCCGGAGATACTGAACCCACCGCTGAACGCGGCGTCGATCTGGATCCCCAAGCTCCCAAGGGCAGTCCACTCGCCACTGGTGCGATCGTACCTGGAAAGTTCAATTCCATTCGTACCCAAGCTTGTTCCCGAAAGAAAGTTGCCGTCATAGGAGCATTGGGCTTGACCGCCAATACCGTTTCCGGGAGCGAGCCCTCCGATATCTTCCGTGCTCGCCAGATCGGGATTCCAGATCGAGTAGGGACCGGCCTGTTGGGCATACCCCGCGACCAGACCTTCGTTGGTGAGACCTGTGGGTTGGAAAACGTCATCCCTGACGATGAATTGGGCAAGCGCACTGTTCGCGGAGAACAAGGCTGCGAGAACGGCGAGCGTAGTTGTGTGTTTCATATACCCTGTACCCTGGTTTTGATCGAAGATACAAGGAGCCAGCATGCCCGAGTTTCCCCTCGCGCCTGAGATGAGGTAGAGACCTGCGGGAGTTGGAGACCGTGTACCCATCAACGGCCATGCATGGAAGACCCCGCCTAGGCAAACATGTCACCCACCTATCTCACCAACGTGATCGACCCCATCACCTCCTTCCGTTTCTGGTACGGCAGGCGGTATCCTGCGTGATACACGTACACGCCTGGAGGAGACAACGTGCCATGGTATGTGCCATCCCAAGAGCTCAACGGGTCCGTTGACGTGAAGATGAGCTCACCCCAACGGCTGAAGATCTCCATGGAAAAGTCAGCTGGTTCGCACTCGCCGTTCCAGGTCCAGGAGTCGTTCATGCCGTTCTTCTCTGGCGTGAAGGCCGAGGGTATCCATACGCTGCACGAGTCCGAGCAGTCCGGCACATGGATCGTTCGTTGCACGGTGACCACACCGCAGCTGAGCGTAGCCTCCAGTGTAACGAGCACCTCTCCGCTCGAAGTGAACCTTACCACCGGATCGATATCGGTGGATACAGCCGCCGCACCGCTGAGATCCCAGTGGGCACCCAGCACTGTGGAGTCGGCCAGCAGTGTGAACCGCACCGGATCCTGCATGCACGTTGCATCATGGCTGAAGTCCGCCACGCACAAGCACTCCACAGCGGACACGGAAGCCATGGCCTCATCGGTGCAACCGTACACATCCGTCACCGTGACCACATAAATGCCGGTATCGGAAACTGCCATGGGATCACCTACTGGTTGGCCGCTCATCGCGTACGAGGCGGACATGCCGGCCACAGGAAATACAGCGCTCAGGTCCACCGTCTGCCAAGGGCAGAGCGAGAACCACAGGTCCGCACCCAGCGAAGGGCCGGGGTTTACCGTCAAGGCCACCATCGCCGTATCGGTGCAGCCGGATCCATTGGTCACCACCACTTGGTAATCGCCGGTAGCCGACGCGGCCAAGGGGTCGGCCACTGCAGCACCGCTCAACGTCCATGTTGCGGTAAGGCCGGTGGTGGAATACAGTGACGTAAGGTCGAAAGTTGAACCGGTGCAGATCGATGGCGACTGGTCCGCGCCCAAGGCCGGTGATGGGTTCATGTTCAGCGTAACCACGGCAGTGGCCGTGCAACCCGCCAAATTGGTAGCGGTAAGGGTATAGGTGCCAGCGCTCGTGACGGCTGTCGGGTCCGCAACGGGAACACCGTTCGCTGTCCATGTCGTCGCATTCGTCCCGGTGGCGTACATCGCGGTGAGGTCCACCATTGCGCCATCGCACTCGGTCACCGCCTGGTCGGGGTCCAGCAGCGGGTTGGCCGATACGGTCACATCCACTTGGGCGGTGTCACTGCAACCTGCCGCACTTGTCGCGATCAACGTGTAAAGGCCGGTCGCACCTACCGAAGAAGGGTCGGGCACGGGGGAACCGGACACTGTCCATGTCGCGGTGAGGCCGCTGGTGATGAAGTTCGTGGTGAGGTCCACCACATCGCCCGCGCACGCTGCAGCCGAGGCATCCGGTCCGAGCGCTGGCGGTGCGATCGCGTTCACGGAAACCAAGGCCGTGTCACTGCATCCTGAACCGTTCGAGGCTTCCAACTGGTAGGTGCCCGCCGAACTGACGGACGTAGGGGTGGCCACAGGAACACCCATCAATGTCCACGATGCGGTAAGTCCCGTGGTGGTGAACAACGAGGTAAGGTCGAGGGATGCATTGCCGCACAGGTCGAGCGACTGATCGGCACCCAACGTTGGAGGCGCTTGCAGGGCAAGCGTCACATCCGCCATGTCCGTGCATCCGCCTGCCGAGGTCACCAGCAGCGAGTACACACCGACATTGGCCGCAGCCGTGGGCGTAAGGAACGGGCTGCCCCCGAAGGTCCATGCCGCTACGAGACCATTGGTGTCATAGAGCGTGGTGAGGTCGGTACTCGCGCCCGCACAAATGTTCACCTGTTGGTCCGGACCCAGCACCGGATCGGCCGTGATGTTGAGCGTGACCGATGCCGTGTCATTGCAGCTGCTCCCGGTATCGTCGATCACTTGGTATACGCCAGCGGCAGTGGCGGTGGCGGCAGCGGCGGCGGAGATCGGTGAGCCGTTGAACGACCACGCGGGCCAGTTCCCTGTCACTGTGAACAGCGCCGTCAGATCCACGGGGCCAGCACCGCTGCATTGGTCCACCACTTGATCCGGGCCCAGCGATGCCGGGGTTACAGCGATCACATCGTAGCTGGCCCAATACCCACAACCGTCCCACGGATCCCAGGCATCCACATTGTAGGTACCCGGCTCGGTCACGGATGATGGATCGGGGACGGGGTTCCCGTTCAGGGAGATATTGATGGTGTAGCCGGACCCGGAATAATAGCCCAGGATGTCCACCGTTTGGCCGGGGCAGATGTACGATTGTCCGTAGGGTATTCCGCCCCAACACGGAGGCGGCCCGGTGAAGCCGAAGGCGAAGCCGCCCGTTCCCGAAGAACCATCGAACCAGCCGGGCGTCCACGCATTGCCACCTCCACCGCCACCGGTGTTGGTGCAGGCCGTGTCGATCACCGTGATCGTCCACACACCCTCAGCGTTCTCGTAGTCGAACGCGCTGAAGGAACCTCCCTGCGCGTTCCATGTCCCGGTGAACGGTGCGGAACCGGTGGTGATGGATGGCGAGCCGTCGTAAGCGAAGGTGGTATTGGTGTAGTTCTGGCCACCTGCCCCGTTGAATTCCGAGAGCAGCAGCTCGGTGCCTGCGGGCGAGGTGAGGAAGATCTGCAGCGTTTGCGGGTGGTCGCTGGTGATGTTTATGGTCAACGTGCTCAACCAGAACGTCCATGGGTTCCAGCCCGGTGGATAGAGCGTGCCAATACCGCTGACATTGGCCGTGAACGTGCTGGTGTCGCACAAGGGGATCGGGCCGCTGGTGAACGGAACGAAGACGTCCTGCGCGATACTGGGCCTGGCCAAACCCAGCACAAGCAGCACTACCAGAACAGAACGTGCGACACAGGATCCGGACATCGGTAAAAGCCGTCTTGGCGAAACATACGCTTCTTCGTTCACTGACAATTGACGTCTCACCGAACGCAAAGTTGCCTCTTCCTGCCCGTAGGTTCTCCGCTCTCTTCATGATCGTGAACAGAAGGGCCGCATGAGACGGTCGCTTCCCCGTTGTGTGGGAAAAGAGATCTTCGCCCTATGCTATCCACAAAGAACAACACGCGCGGTGTGATCACGCTCATCATGCTGCTCGTGTCGGGCCCATCACGATCAGCCACCTACCATGTGGCTACCACCGGCAGCAATGCCGATCCGGGCACCGCAGCGCAACCGTGGCTCACGATCCAATACGCCGCCGATCAAACCGTTGCTGCCGACACCGTGGTGGTTTCCAGCGGCACGTATGCCGAGCGCGTGATCCTCTCCAACGCCGGGACCGCAGGCCAAGCGATCGTGTTCCTGGCACAACCCGCGTTGAACGTTACCGTGCAGGGCTTCAGCATGTATGGGGATTACAACCAGGTGGAAGGCTTCAACATCACCACACAGGCCGTGGGTTGGCAAGGAGGTGGATTCTGGGTCGCGGCGGACCACTTGGAGATCATCCACAACTACCTCTACGAAATACCGGGCGCGGCCATTCAAGGGATCTGGGGAACACCTGCGGGCTGGTCGCGGTACGTGCATATCGCGCGCAACCGGATCTTCCATTGCGATGACGGCATCAGTGCGGAAGGCTTCAACTGGACCATCGAGGACAACGAGATCGAGCGACCCTTGTTCGCGGGCGGTGCGGGTGATTACACGCGCTTCTTCGGGGACAGCATCGTCTTCCGGCACAACTGGTTCCACGGTGCGCAATTGGCGGAGATCGGTACAGCGCACGTGGACGGGTTCCAGACCTTCGACAACAACGGCGTGTTCGCGACCAACATCACGATCGAGGGCAATTTCGTCGAGAG
>JANMKC010000456.1:0-1624 GCA_031371785.1 Flavobacteriales bacterium
GACTGCGGATTGTCAATCGGGATCTGAATCGCGGCTCTGAGCGACAACCCCAATCGTCAATCGCCAATCGCCCAATCCGTTAATCTTCAATCTGCAACCTGCAGTCTTCAATTAGATCTGCTCCTCGAAGAAGGCGGCGACCACCTCCTGCGCGCGGCGCCACAGGCCGCGGCGCGCCCATCTCTCCAGGGTGATTCGATCGCAGCCGTCGGCGTCGGCGTTGAACATCTCCTGCATCTGTTTCGCCAGCGCCTCGTCGTAGATGCAGGTGTTGTTCTCTTCGTTGTGCGCGAACGAGCGGTTGTCGAAGTTGGTGGTCCCGATCGTGCACCACAGGCCGTCGACGACCATCGTCTTCAGGTGGAGCATCGTGTGGTTGTATTCGAGGATCTCGATGCCGGCCTCGAGCAGCCGGCCGTACACGCGGACGCTGTTGTGGTGCGCCAGCCAGTTGTCGTTGTAGCGCGCCGCCACCATCACCCGCACCTTCACGCCGCGGCGCTGCGCCTCGATCAGCGCGTCGCGCGCCGCCGCGTCGGGGACGAAGTAGGGATTGGCAATCAGGATCGAGCGGCGCGCGCAGATGATCGACAGGTAGTACATGATCCGCGCCGTCGACGCGCCGATCTCCGGCGAGCTCATGATCGTCTGCAGCGCGAGCGGGCCCGCGGGCTCGGAGATCGGATAGTAAAGGGGGCCCGTGATCAGCTCGCCGGTGGTCTGCAGCCAGTTCTACGCGAAACCGGTCTGCAGCGGCATCACCGCCGGCCCCTCGATGCGGATCTGGAGATCCCGCCACTCGCCCGGATGCCGCGCGTCTCCCCGCCAGTGGTCCGCGATCCCGGCGCCGCCGGTGAACGCGACGCGGCCGTCGATGAGGAGCGACTTGCGATGGGTACGGTGATTGTAGCGGCCGAGACGCCGCCAGCTGAACGGGTTGTACCAGGCCAGCTGGCACTTGCCGCGTTCGAGAATCTGGAGGATGTCCTCGCCGATCGTCGACGATCCGATGGCATCGAGAAGGATCTTGACGCGCACGCCCGACGCGGCCTTGCCGGCCAGCGCTTCAGCGAACGTCCGTCCGATGTCCCCCGCCCAGTAGATGTAGGCCTCGATGGTGATGGACGCCTCGGCCCCGGCAATCGCCTCGAGCATCGCCGGAAAGAAGGCGTCCCCGTTGTTGAGGACCGTCAGGGCGTTACCGGGCAGGAACGCCACGCCCGTCGCTCCCGCGATCGTCGGAAGAAACTCCTCGTCGTCGATCGCGAACTCGTGATCGAGACCGTACTGCGGGGAGGATTCAACGGGAGTGATCAGGTAGCAGAACAGCGCCATGCTGCCCATGCCGACCGCCCAGCCCCATTTATCGTGCACAAGATTCCAGAGGCAGGCGGCGGCCCAGGGCCACCAGGACCAGAACAGCCGCCGCATCCGGGTCCAGAAAGGCAGGACCCCCTTCGGCTTTCGCTGCAGCGGATCCGGCGCCAGCCGGTAGCGCCAGCGACGGGCGACGCGCTGCCCGCGCCAGCGGCCGGCGGTCTTCGGACCCCTGAATCCGGCCCGCAACGATGGTGTGGGGACGGCGGCTACAGGGATCGCGGCCTCACCGCGGGGTGGCGTAATG
>JANMKC010000464.1:0-1893 GCA_031371785.1 Flavobacteriales bacterium
TCGAACAAAAGGTGAACCGACATGATCGTCATCACAGCTCCAACAAGTGCCATTGGCCGGCAAGTCCTCGCCCACATCCTCGGCAGCGGACAACCCGTGCGTGTGATCGCGCGCGATCCGTCCCGACTTCCATCGGCAACACGCGAGCGCGTGGAGGTGATACAGGGATCGCACGGTGATGCCGCTATCGTTGATCAAGCGTTCAGCGGTGCGGATGCCGTGTTCTGGCTGGTGCCACCACAGCCGCAGGCCCCAAGTTTGGAAGCCGCTTACATCGACTTCACACGACCGGCATGCGAAGCGTTCCGCAAGCACAGTGTTCAACGCGTGGTCGGGATCTCCGGCCTTGGCCGTGGTACCGCAGTGGCCGACAACGCCGGGCTTGTCACCGCAGCGCTGAAGATGGACGAACTGATCACGAGCACGGGCGTACACTACCGCGCGCTCACCATGCCTTCGTTCATGGACAACCTCCTGCGGCAAGTCGCGCTGATCAAGAGCCAAGGCGTGTTCATGCTGGCGAACGATGGTGATAGAAAGCTTCCTTCTTGCGCTACCCGGGACATCGCTGCCGTCGCCGCGCGCTTGCTGCTCGATCGCTCCTGGAGCGGACAGGGCAGCGTTCCGGTACTCGGCCCGGAGGATCTGTCCTACAACGACATCGCGCGGATCATGTGCGACGTGCTGGGCACACCGGTGCGTTTCCAACAGATCCCTTATGATGCGTTCAAGACCCGGTTGATGGGCTTCGGGATGACCGATGCCATGGCTCAAGGCATGGTGGACATGGTAACAGCGAAGAACGCGGGCCTCGACAATGGCGAAGTGCGCACAGCTGAGAACAGCACGCCTACGAGCTTCCGCGAATGGTGTACGGAGGTGTTGAAGCCTGCGGTGCTTGCATAGGTCCTGGGCATTCCGTGCAAGCGATCATGAATAAGCCCCATCTGGTCCACCACCTGCAGACCCTGCTACAGGAAAGGGCGCGTGCCGCACAGCAGGCGATCGCTTCCACACGGAGCGCGTTCACCAGTGATACCAAAAGCAGTGCTGGCGACAAGCACGAAGTGGGCCGTGCCATGGCGCAGCAGGAACTGGACAAGTTGGAAGAACAACACGCCAAGCTCATCGCTCTCCAACAGGAACTGGCGCGCGTGCAACTGGAGCGCACCTTTGATCGCGTGGCCTTCGGAAGTCTCGTCAAAACGGATCAAGGAACCTACTTCGTGGCCATCGGCTTGGGGCGCGTCGAGTTCGAAGGCGGATCTTTCTTCGCCATTTCACTGGCGTCGCCGATCGGGCAGTTGCTGAAAGACAAGCGCGTGGGTGATCAGGTGAACTTCAACGGGCGAACACTCACCTTGCGGCATATCGCCTGACCCATGCTTGCGCGGTCAACGGTGCTCCGGATGCAACGCGGCGGTGGCACCGATCGCCCGACATTTGTGTTCCACATGGACGCCGATCCCATCCTCAACAAGGTCGCCACCAGCGGCATCATCACCCTCGACCTGGAGGAGATGTACCCGCTGGGCCAGCGCGTGATCTTCGATCTGAAGCCTCTGCTCTGGCAGGAGATCGCGCTGAAGGAGGATGATCTGCGCGCGTTCTGCAAGTCGCACAACTGGTCGCAGTACAAAGACAAGTTCGTTTCCGTGGATTGTTCGGCGGACGCGATCATTCCCACATGGGCCTTCATGCTCGTGGCCGCGTACCTGCAGCCCTTTGCGGCGTTCGTTACGCAAGGCGATGCCGACCAATTGGAGCGCGCGATCTTCACGCGCTTCGTGCAGTCCATCGATGTGGAACCGTATCGCGGCGCGCGCGTGGTGGTGAAGGGATGCAGCAAGATGCCAGTTCCGCTGAACGCATACGTGGAACTTTCGGCGAAGC
>JANMKC010000481.1:0-2821 GCA_031371785.1 Flavobacteriales bacterium
GTGGCTCCCATAGCCCAATGGCACCTCGAACGGCAGCTGCGCGATGGAATCATAGCTGCTCAGGTCATCGGCCCAGAGAAAGGACTGTTGCCGCAGTTCGATGCTGCTGGGGAAGAAGGAGAGCATGGCGTAAAGGATCGGCATCTGGAGCAGCATCGGCACACAGCCTGCGGCGGGGCTCACACCGGCTTTGCGGTAAAGGTCCATCGTCGCCTGTTGGCGTTTCATGGGTTCATCCGCCGGGAACTTCTTGTTTATCGCTTCGGTCTCGGGTTTCAGCGCGCGCATGCGTGCGCTGCTCTTCTGGTTCTTGTAAGCGATCGGCATCAGCAGCAGCTTGATCACCATGGTGAGCACCAGGATGATGATGCCGTAGTTCCAATGGAAGCCGCCCAGGAACTGGAAGATCGGGATCACCACGAAGCGGTTGATCCAGCCGAAGATGCCCCAGCCCAGGTCGATGATGTGGTCGAACTCCGGGATCTTCGTGCGCCGCAGCGTATTGTACTGGTTGGGGCCGAGGTAGAGCTTCATGGCCAACGTGGCATGCGCGGCCGGTGGCTGGTCGAAGAAGAGTTTCGCGCTGTATCGTTTGGTATGCGCTGAATCCAGCGGCAGGGTGGTGATGGCGATCTCGCTGCCGTTGCTGCGGAAACCATCATCCTTTACGAAGGCCAAGCTGAAGAAGTCCTGCTTGAAGGCGATCCAATTGGTGCGGCCTTCCAGCGGTTTCACCTCATCCTTGGTCTCGTCCAGGTAGGCCCGGTCCTCGTTCATGTACTTGTAGAAGACCGTACACTTCGTGCGTTCCGTGGGCAGGTGCTTCTCGTTGTTGCGACCCAGCAGATCCCAATGGAACATCACGTTGCGTGGGTCCACTTCTTTCTGAAGCCCCACCAGTTCGACGTTCATGGACATGAACCACGCGGCACTGTCCAGTTGGTAGGTGATCGCGAGATACTTGGTGGGATCCGTCGTCGGGGCCTTCAAGCGGACGCCGGTGGTGCCCAGTTTTTCGGCCGTGAAGTGGAGATCGCTCGTGCTCAGGTCCAGGTTGCCGAGGAAGAACTTGTACTCGAACATCCCGCTGTCCGGATCGGCGAGCAACAGGGGCTGGCCGTGGTAGGTCTTGTAGTCCTTCAAGCGGATAACGCCGGGCCGCGCGCCCTTCGTGCTGATGCTCACCTGCAGTTTCTCGTTCTCGAGGGTGATCACATCGTCCGTTCCCGTGGAAGCCGGTTGGAAGATGCCGAAGCGTGCGGTGCTCCCCGCCTTTTCCAAACTGTCGACCCGTGCGGCGCGCACGCTGGCGCTCAGTGTCGTGTCGGCTTCCAGCCTGGCGATCACCGGATCCTTCGCCAACGCGGTGGCGGCACTGGCGATCGTTGCGTTCGCCGCTTCCTTCTTCGCCAGTTCCTCCTTCTGTATCGCGAGCGTGGTGAGGCTGTCCTGCTCGTGCTGCATGCGCGCGACCTGCTCCTTGCTCGGCGCGGTCCAGAGCTGGTAACCAATGAGGATGGCCGCGATGAGGACGAGGCCGATGATGCTGCTGCGATCCATTGTTCTCTGTAGGGTTCGCCGTCGTCCACCTATCGGCGGACTATGGCGAACAAAGGCGGCGAAGATAGCTGGGGATCCCGCGCCCTTTTGAGGGGCAGCGCGCTCAAAGATCCGTATGAGCGATGGACACTTAGGGAATTTGGAAAAGCGAAGGCGTATGCGCTCGTGGTAGTTGCGTGACAACGTAGTTGTGAAGAGCCATGAACAAGACCATACCCAAGGGCATCAGCCTGCTCACAGAGGAGAATAGCAAACGACGCTACGTGCAGATCGATATCGCAACGCTCGCGAAAGAACCTGACGCGGTGGAGGACTACCTCGATGGATTGATCGCCGAAGCGCGACGCAGCGAACCGACGATCAGCCATGATGAAGTGCTGCGCACCATGGCCAAACGAGGGAAGCGGAAGTGAGCTACCGCTTGGAATGGGCGCGAAGCGCGGTTCGTGAACTGCGCACGTTGCCGGTCGACATCGGGAACAGGATAACACAGGCGGTCGGTGGACTTTCGAACACGCCGCGCCCTGTAGGAAGCAAAAAACTGGCAGGGTTCAAAGGTCTCTGGCGGATCCGCATCGGGAACTACCGGGTCATCTACCACATTGGGGATGAGATCCGCTTGTTCGAATCGAACGCGTCAGCCATCGAAAGGATGCCTACTGATAGTTCTTCACTCCGCCGAAAAGCGCGGTGCGCAGGGTCTCCTCCAAGGAGAATATGGATGCGAGTTCCGGGCGTTTACTTTGATCGTCAGTCCTGCACTGCGAGTCGGCAAAATCTGCGCATGGGCATTGGGGAACTTGATCGACCGGAGATCGAATCGAATGGGCTACTTTGGTACATCCTTCTACAGATGAAGTTTGGATTCCGAAAGCCTTCGCTCAACAAGCGCATCGCGGCTCGCACTTCCGTCAAACGTTACATCAGGCACTCGCTCGGATTGAAGGCACCGAGAGGCTATGGCTGGCTTACCAATCCCCAAAAGGCTGCATACAATCGTGTGTACAATCGGACTACGAGAGGGTGCAGGGTGTCACTAGTTGCCTTGCTGGGTATTGCTTGTTCGGTCGTGCTTCTCTTGCGATCCTTCTTCTAGGCCAGCGAGGAGGGATTTGTCTTCAGGGTAGCTCGAAGAACCGATGTTGCGCGAGTTGTTCATTGGTCTTCAGATTATGCATGGTTCTGGTGTTCTGAGTTGGGCCATTTGGCCCGACAGGTCACACGATCCCCACGGGTGAGGTGGTTATGAGATGCAGTGAGC
>JANMKC010000501.1:0-3241 GCA_031371785.1 Flavobacteriales bacterium
GCGACGCGGCGCTACTTCATCAAGCTCGATAGCTGGCATATCCTGTCGATGCCGTTGTTTCGCGCAGCATTTCCGGACGTACCCTGGGTCTATCTCTACCGCGATCCGGTTGAGATCCTGGTCTCGCACCGCGAGATGCCGGGCTTGCAGGCTGTGCCGGGCACCGTGCTCAACCGGTTGGCCGGCATCGAAGCTGGTGAGAGCATGGGGCCCGACGCGTACCTTGCTCAGGTACTTGCCGGATATTCGCGGGCTGCGCTCGGTGCACTCTGTACCGGTGGCGGACTGGCAATCGACTACAAGACTTTGCGCGAGGCTGCGCGCGAAGCGATTCCGCGGCATTTCGGGTTTGTCCCCGCTCTGCACGAGACCGCCGCGTTCGCAGCGGCGGCGAAGGTCAATTCCAAGGCCCCGGGTCAGCAATTTGTCGACGACACCGCCGCCAAACAGCGAGCCGCAGGGGATGACTTACGCAGCCTGATCACAGCCGACATGCGTGACCTCGACCGTCAGCTCAAGACCTTCGCCCCGGCTTGAACGAACCGGCAAATTTCCCTCTCGATTCGGGCCCAGTCTTGTTGACAACGGTCCACGTTCGGTTAGCCTCGAAGGAAGGGTGGGCTAAGCCGACGCGAATAATTCGGCCGACCGTTCAGCGAACTAGGAGGGCATTTCGTGTCAAACGCATATATCAGTCAAATCATACCGTTCGGTTGCAATTTTGCGCCGCGCAGCATGGCCTTCTGCAACGGCCAGACTCTGCCGATCGCGCAGAACACAGCACTGTTTTCGCTGCTCGGCACGACTTACGGCGGCAACGGCCAGACGACTTTCCAATTGCCCAATTTGCAGAGTCGCGTACCGGTACATTTCGGCCAAGGCGCTGGGCTTTCATCCTATGCGCTCGGCCAGGCTGGCGGCACCGAATCGGTCACGCTGACCACTAA
Source organism: Flavobacteriales bacterium (assembly GCA_031371785.1). Lineage (GTDB taxonomy): Bacteria > Bacteroidota > Bacteroidia > Flavobacteriales_F > PHOS-HE28 > PHOS-HE28. The sequence continues at coordinate 948 of JANMKC010000501.1, forward strand.
CCAGTTGCCCGCGCACGCTCACACTGCGACATTCAACGGCTCGACCTCGACGCTCAGCGCATCGGGGGTCAAGGCAACGGCGCAGGTGGCCAGCGCCGGTGCGCTGCTCGGCAAGAGCATCGACAACGCCGGAACCACTACGCCGCTGATCTATTCACCAGCAGGTTCTGCAACCGCTGCGGCGCTTGGCGGGCTGAACGTTGCCGGTACGGTCACCGTGAACGCAACCGGCGGGAATCTGCCGACCACGATTATCCAGCCTTACCTCGCAATCAACTTCTGCATTGTGCTGTTCGGGATTTTCCCGTCGCGCAATTGACGGCGTAGCCGCTCTGGTAGTAGGTGGATTGAACTATCGCAGCTGCGAAAAGGGCGGTCGATAGCATCAATCTGTGTTGACAACATCGCGACCGGCACTAGCCTACGCGAGGCGAAAATCTGGTGCGTTCGCTGAGTTTTCGGCCGTTCCGATCAATGAATTAGGGGTTTCGCATATGGCATCGGTGTATCTCAGCCAGATCATACCATTCGGCTGCAACTTCGCTCCCCGTGGTCTTGCATTCTGCAACGGCCAAGTTCTCTCAATCTCCCAGAACAGCGCCTTGTTCGCGCTGCTCGGCACCACCTATGGTGGCAACGGCCAGACGACTTTCGCATTGCCCAATCTCCAAGGCCGCGTGCCGGTCCATTTCGGTCAGGGTGCGGGGCTCTCGTCCTACGTGCTCGGCCAGGCTGGCGGCACCGAATCGGTCACGCTGACCACTAACCAGTTGCCCGCGCACGCTCACACTGCGACATTCAACGGCTCAACCTCGACGCTCAGCGCATCGGGGGTCAAAGCCACCGCGCAGGTTGCCAGCGCCGGTGCCCTGCTTGGCAAGAGCATCGACAACGCTGGTACGACTACGCCGCTGATCTATTCGCCAGCGGGTTCTGCAACCGTCGCAGCGCTTGGCGGGCTCAATGTCGCGGGAACGGTGACCGTCAACGCTACCGGCGGGAATCTGCCGACCTCGATCATCCAGCCTTACCTCGCAATCAACTTCTGCATCGCGCTCGAGGGCATCTTCCCTTCGCGCAACTGATTGCGAGCCACACGCCTAATTGAAAATTGCTTGGTAATAGTAGCCTGGTTCTCCGCCCTGCGGAGCGACCAGGCTGGAAATGTGGATGAGGTCCGGTCCGAAGGACCCGCAGCGCAGCCTATAAATGCCGTCTTGCAGCAGCGTTTCGGGTCCAGTGTAAAAGGTCAGCGAAAATGACGGCCGCGTCGATGTGTCGTGAACCCGGCCGGCAGCCGCGCCGACCAAACGGATTTCGACTGCTTGCGGCGCACAGTCGGCCAGAAACCAGTTGCCGACCAGCGGCGTAAATTCTTCCAGGACCATCGAACGGGGCAGCAAGGTATCGGTCATTGCGGGAACCTGTGATTTCTTGAGCTTGCTGCTAAACCGCAACAGCAACGCCGACGCAAGACCCAAGTCGCAGAAGCGAGCCAACCCGGAAAGGCTTCGATGGACCACGCCGATATCTTGTTCGATGCGGCTGTTGCGATGCGCCTGGCCGACTTGGAAGTGCGGGCGGAAATACCCGGGGATACGGCGTTCCTGACCGGGCTGTTTCTTGCCACCTCACCGCTCGCCGGGATGTTGCCCGGGCCGGTCCTGGCGCAGCAGGCGCAGGCCCAGCAGGCCAGCTATCGCGCCGATTTCCCGCAAGCGATGTCTCGCATCGCCACGCGTGGGGAGGTCGATATCGGCCGGATCCTGATCGACTGGAGCGGCACCGGCAGTTGCACCTGCGTCGATATCGCAGTCCTGCCGCAGGCTCAGTGCGGCGGGATCGGTACTGCCTTGCTTGAAGCCTGGATCGCAACCGCCGACGCGCTGGATCGGCCTTGCACTTTGCAGGTAGCAGTCGGCAATCCGGCTCAGCGGATCTACACGCGGCTCGGCTTCATACCCAATCCCGCCGCTGATCCGTTTGGTCCGGTAATCGAACTCACCCGGCCGAATGGTGTTCTGCGCGCCTGACCCAGCCCTAATGCCGCGCTATCGCCGGCTTAAGCTGTAGCCCGATGAGTCAGACGGGCAACCTCGCTCAGTTGCTGCATCCGCGACCGATCGCGCCCGACTGTCGCATCGGGCAGCGCGAACAGCAGTCCGCTCTGTGCGGCAGCGATCCGCTGTTCCCGGCTCGCCAGGCTGAACTTGGGAGCCGCAGCGGAAACGGTCCGAAGCGAATAACCAAGACCCAATCCGGCCATCGGTGCAGTTCCGCGGGGCGCAGGTGCA
>JANMKC010000027.1:0-2040 GCA_031371785.1 Flavobacteriales bacterium
GGAACGAAGATGCTGATGTGGGCCGGCGACGTCACGGGCGAAGGCCAGTTGAAATACACCGGCGCGAACAACGATCGCGACCCTATTTTGGTGGCCGTGGGCGGTAATACGCCGAACAACACGGTAAGCAATGTGTACGACCGCCGCGATGTGAACCTTGATGGCCTGGTCAAATACACCGGCACGAACAACGACCGCGATCCGATACTGCTGAACGTGGGGAGCACCGTGCCAACGAACACGCGGACGCAGCAATTGCCTTGAGCTGTTCACTTTCTTCGCGTTCCTTCGTGGCATGAAGGCCGTTCCGCTGGAGACCACATGAGGAGGCGCTACCTCTTCGGCCTGTTGGTCGCTACAGCTGTGGTGGTAGCGATCATGCTGCTGTGGCCGGATGTGCGATCGGGCCGGACCGGAAGTGGGCCGTGGTCCGATCCGCTTGTTGAACGCGACCTGGACGTGATCCTGCACGACACGCTGCGCGTGCTGGTGATCGAGCACCACCTTACCTACGAGCACATGCCCGGCGCAGAGACCGGCTTGGAATACGAGCTGCTTGAACGCTTCGCCAAACAGATCGGCGTTCCGGTACGCGCCGTGGTGGTGGACCGCAGCGACAACCTGCTGCCCATGCTTCAACGCGGCGAAGGCGACGTGATCGCCGCGCAGCTCGCCAAGAGATCGCCGATCGAACGGTGGATCGCCTGTACCGTGCCCTACCGGTTCGTTTCACCCATGATCACCACGCTACGTGCTGATCGCGCGTTGGGTATTTCCGACCATTCCGCACTATCGCAAGGATCACCGCCCGATTCGGTCTGGGTGAGCGCTTGTTCGCCCTTCGCTCCCGCCGAACATCGCTTTCCCGGCAATGACGGCGGTGCCAACCTGAACACCCGAACGGTCTTCACGGACACCTCGCGGTTCGGAGATGACCCCGTGATCAATGTAGCCCTGGGCCGCATGCGCGCAGCCGTCATCAGCGATGCCGAAGCGGTGCATTTCGCCGATCGGTTCCCGCAACTGGCTTTCGCCGAAGCGCCCGATGTGCCGGTGCCACTGGTGTTCGGTGTGCGCACGAACGCCCGACAGCTCCTACGGGCCTTGGACAGAAGGCTCAATGATCCGCACGAGAAGGAAGCCATGGCGCTGCTGATGAGCGCTTACGGCAGCCGCCTACCGCATCGCGAACCCATGAGCGAGGAACCCTTCGCGGCCGCTTCACTGGACAGCTTGTTGCCCTTGGAGGACAAACTTCGCGAACAGGTGGAGCGCCGCCACCGGGACTGGGAACTGCTCGCCGCTATCGCCTTCCGCGAAACGCGAACTGCGAACACCGGCCCAACGGAGAACGGGACGGAAGACCCTTTGCCGATGATGCCCAATACCGCGCAGCGTGCCGATGATGACGCTGCGGACCGCGTGGATGCGCAGATCCGCGCTGCCGCCCGTTACCTCTCCGCGCTCGATACCATCTGGTCGCGTTCCATTCCCGATCCCGATCAACGGCTGCGGTTCGTGGTGGCCGCTTACCATGCCGGACCCGGTCATGTCGTGGATGCGCAGACCCTCGCCGCCCGATCACGACTGGATCCGCAACGCTGGGAAGGCCATGTGGAACGCGCCCTCACCTTGCTCGCACTGCCGCGCTTCTTCCGCGAGCGCGAAGTGAAGAGCGGCCCGTGGAAAGGCGACCAGACCTTCACCTACGTTCGCGATGTGGTGGGCCTGTACGATCACTACCGCTCCGCCGCGCGCACGGTGATCGCCTTGAAGGGTTCCACTCGTTATTGATCCGACGCCTGCGACCGCGTACAATGGGCCGACCCTCGCGGATCGGCCCTTCGCCATTACGGAGATGAGTCACCACCTCACTTTTTCTCCGCAGGCTTGCTCGCCGGTTTCGTATCCGCAGGTTTCATCGGCTTCGTTCCGGTCGTGGGTTTCGCTTCGCCCTTCATGGTCTTGTGCGCCGTGTGCCCCTTGCCCTTGTGCGCATTCTTGGCGGCATGTTCTTTCTTGGCGGGTTCCTGCTTCTTC
>JANMKC010000031.1:0-1896 GCA_031371785.1 Flavobacteriales bacterium
GCCGATGGCAAGCCGCAACCCGGCCGCCCGTTTTTCACCATCTGGCGTCGCGCGACGGTCACCGCGCCGTGGCGGTATATCGCCGAGTGATCGACGCGATGCGCGATCGCGCGGCGGGCTACCCGCCGGCGCGCGTGAACGCGTCCTTCACGGTGGCGTAATTCCTGGTGCCGCGTAGCGTGTAGCCGTGCTGCACGATCACCAGCCGCTCGACGATCAACTCTTTCGATTCCGGATCGAGCGTTAACGACTGTTTCGTCGACACGGTCTGTCCGCTGATCACGCCGCCACGTGGGGTGGCCTGGGTGAGCAGCACACCATTGCTCCGCACCGTGGGAATGATCCGCGAATCCACATTGAAGGCGGCCATGGCCCGCACCTCCGGTTCCATTTCTCCGGTCTCATCCTCGTCATCCGTTGCGCGCACGAGATCGATCTCATGCAGGCCCAGCGTATTGTCCGGCAGGATGAAGCCCGGATAGATCTGCTGCCCATCCGTAACGATGATGGAATCGTAGGTCTGCTTCACACCATAGCTGTGTCCCACGAAGTCGATGGTGCCATTGCGGAAGCCCACGGCTCCATCATCGATCACGGTGCCATCGCCCACATGCACAGTGCCACCTTTGAGCAGGATGCTCTTGGATTGAGGTGGAGCCGGCGTTGGGCGCTGAGCGTATGCTTTGTTCAGGAACAGTGGCAGGAGCATCAGTAGGACCGCAATGCCCCTGCCAACTGCTCCTGCGCCTGGTCCTGCGTCTGATACCGCCCCTGTCCTCATGGTGCTTCACCAAGTGTTTCACAGGTCCAGTGGCGGTGCTCCTTGCGGCCCGCCTTCTTCGCTGGGGCACCCGCCTTCTTTGCGGCGATCATGCGCGTGATGATGCGCTCCCGTTCCGCTGTCATGGCCTTGCGCAACTCGCTGTCCACAGCACGATCGAAGCGTCGCACACCGTCCACAAAGGTCGTCTCCACCTTCGCATCGATGCTGAGCGGATCGGCGCTCCACAGCACGATGTCGGCGTCCTTGCCCAGTTCAACACTACCCATGTGCGCATCAAGGTGGAGGGCCTTCGCCGGATTCAGGGTCACGGTCCTCCAGGCCTCCTCGCGCGAAAGCCCGCCATACTTCATCGTCTTCGCTGCTTCCTGATTCAACCGGCGGCTCATCTCGGCATCGTCGCTGTTGATGCACGTGTTCACGCCCATGCGGGTCAATAACGCCGCGTTCTGCGGAATGGCATCGTTCACCTCGTACTTGTAGGCCCACCAGTCGCTGAAGGTGCTGGCCGTGGCACCGTGGGCCTTCAGTTGCTTCGCCACCTTGTAGCCTTCGAGGATATGCGTGAAGGTGTTCACGTGGAAGCCCATGCTGTCGGCCACACGCATCAGCATGAGCACCTCGCTCTGCACGTAACTGTGGCAGGTGATGAAACGCTCCTTACGGAGGATCTCCGCCAGTGCGTCCAGCTCCAGGTCGCGACGCGGAGCTGGTCTGGTGGGGTTCGTTCGAACGGTACGCCGGCCTTGGGGCATCTGTTCCTGCTGCCACGCGCGCCACTCAAGATCGTATTCCCGAGCCCTGTGGAAGGCATCGTACATCAGTTGTTCCACACCCATGCGGGTCTGTGGGAATCGGCTGCCGTGATCACCCCAGTTGCTCTGTTTCACGTTCTCGCCCAGCGCGAACTTGATGAAGCCGGGAGATCCTGCGATGTGCATGTCGTTCGCATCAGCACCCCAACGCAGTTTGATCAGTGAGCTCTGCCCGCCGATGGGGTTCGCACTGCCGTGCAACTGCTGCACGGCCACCACACCACCGGCAAGATCGCGGTACAGGTCAACATCATCCGGATCCACCACATCGGCGATGCGCACTTCCGCGGTGATGGCCTG
>JANMKC010000063.1:0-2285 GCA_031371785.1 Flavobacteriales bacterium
CGCCGTGGGTGTCGATCTCGACTTCAAGTCGATGCGGCCCATGTCGGCCGCTCCCAAAGAAAGATTGAAGGCATCGACATGAACAAGCTGCCCGATCGCTTCGACTCGGTCGAAGCCATGGAAGATTTCATGACCGCGCCATCCGAGGCGCTGATCGCCGATCTTGCCAGGACACCCGGCGACATCATGGTGATGGGCGTCGGCGGCAAGATGGGGCCGACGCTTGCGCGCATGGCCAAGCGGGCCGCCCCCGACAAGAAGGTGATCGGTGTTGCCCGGTTCAGCGAGAAGGGCGTGCGCGAGCAACTGACCAAAGCAGGGATCGAGACCATCCCCGCCGACCTGCTGGATCGAGCCGCGCTCGAGAAGCTGCCTAAGGCGGCCAACGTCGTGTTCATGGCCGGCCGCAAGTTCGGCGCCTCCGGCGACGTGCCGCTCACCTGGGCGATGAACGTGCAGATGCCGGCGATGGTGGCCGAGGTTTTCAAGGACTCGCGTATCATCGCCTTCTCGACCGGCAATGTTTATCCTTTCGTGCCCGTCGAGAGCGGCGGAGCGACCGAGGACACGCCACCGGTGCCGCCATCCGGCGACTACGCCAATTCCTGCGTCGGTCGCGAGCGCATGTTCGAGTATTTTTCCGCCAGGCACGGCACGCCGGGCCGGTTGTTCCGGCTCAACTATGCGATCGATATGCGCTACGGCGTGCTGCATGACATCGGTCGCAAGGTACGCGACGGCGAGACGATCGATGTCACTATGGGGCACGCCAACGTGATCTGGCAGGGCGACGCCAACGCGGTGGCGCTGCGTTGTCTTGCGCACGCGACGACGCCGACCACACCGATCAATGTCACCGGGCCCGAGACCTTCGAGGTTGCCAAGGTGGCGGAAGAGTTCGGCCGGCTGCTCGGCAAGAAGCCGAAATTCACCGGCAAGCCGGCGCCGACCGGCTGGATCAACAACGCCGCGCGCATGGTCAAGGAGTTCGGGCCGCCCAGCGTGTCTCTCGCGAAGCTAATCGAATGGAATGCAGACTGGGTGGCGCGCAACATGAAGACGATCAACAAGCCGACGAAATACGAAGTACGCGATGGGACCTATTGATCCCATCGAGGCCGCCCACGCCGAAGCGGTGTGGCCGCTCTCGATCGAGGCCGGCTGGAACCAGAACGTCGCCGACTGGCGTTTCATGCTGGCCGCCGGGCGCGGCTTCGGTTGCCTCGGGGCGGACGGCAAATGGCAGGCAAGCTCCCTGGTACTGCCCCTGGGACAGAAGCTCGCCTGGATCAGCATGGTGCTGGTGACCAAGGATCGCCGCCGTTTCGGGCTTGGTTCCGGTTTGTTGAAGCGATGCATCGCCGAGGTGCGCGGCGCCGATGCCGTCGCCGGCCTCGATGCGACGGAGGCGGGGCGGCCGATCTACCTGAAACTGGGCTTCCACGATCTCTATGCGATTTCGCGCTGGCATCTCGATGGAGTGAAGGACGGCGTGGTCGCTCCGCCGGCAGGGATCGTGATCCGGCCCTTCGTCCTGGCGGATCTGCCAAAGCTTGCGACCTACGACCGGCCGTTGAGCGGCATGGAGCGGCCGACGATCCTGGCCCATCTGGCCATGCGCCAGCCGCGCCTCGCCTTCGTGGCGGAGACAGTGTCGGGGCGGTTGGCGGGCTTTGCCCTCGGCCGCGAAGGCCGGTTCGCGACCTCGCTGGGGCCGATGGTGGCCGACAGCGAGGCTATCGCGCTGGCCTTGATCGTGCGGGCGACGGCATCGGCGCCAGGTCCCTTCATCCTGGATGTGCCGGAGGCACATCGCGAGATCCGGGCGTGGCTGGAAGCTCAAGGCGCCGTCTCGCCGCGCGGTTACGTGCGGATGACCCTGGGTGAGGCCAAGCGGCTGGACGACCCCAGCCACGTCTTCGCGCTCGCCGGACCGGAATTGGGTTAGGATGACAAGCATGACCGTGGACAAGGCATTGCATTGGCGCGATCTGCCCGCGCCGGTCCTGTCGCTTCTGCGCGACGGCGCGGTAATCCCTGCGCATCCCCTGGCGCTCGGTCCCGACCGGAAATTCGACAAACAGTCCCAGCGGGCCATCGGCCGCTATTATGTCGATGCCGGCTCGGGCGGACTTGCCGTTGGCGTCCACTCCACCCAGTTCGCCATCCGCGAGGTTGGGCTCTATCGGCCGGTGCTGGAGCTTGCGATCGAGATGGCGCGCGAATGGACCGACCGGCCGCTGGTGATGATTGCGGGCGCGGTCGGCAAGACGGCGCAGGCAGTC
>JANMKC010000096.1:0-5450 GCA_031371785.1 Flavobacteriales bacterium
CGCGCGAGACCGGCAACTTCAGCATGAGCATGGTGAACTGGGGCACCACCTTCAGCAACGACGACAAGAACTTCGTGAACCGTGTGTTCCAGAATCTGCTCGACAACCGCCAGGTGATCAGCGCGCGATTGGGCAGCGCGAACGACGCGTCCTACTTGCCGCTCGGTCTTCCGCAGGACAGTAGCTACTGGCATGGCTATGGTGCCACGAACCAGGACGTGATCATCCCCGCGTTCATCGCCGCATACACCGGCCGCGATCCGAAGAGCGTGAAACTGAACCCCTTCAAACTGTTGCCCGCACCGAACTGGGACATCACCTACGATGGGCTTACCAAACTGGAGTTCTTCAAGAAGCTCTTCCGCACATTGACGGTGAACCACAGTTACCGGAGCACCTTCACCATCGGTGGCTACCAGACCAACCTGAACTATGTGCCGGGGGCCGATTCCACGGATGCCGGAGGGAATTTCATCCCACAGAAACAGATCGGCACGGTGACCATAGCGGAGATCATGCACCCCTTCATCAACTTTGATGCGACGCTGCAGAACAGCCTGCTCGCCAAGTTCGAGTACAACCGTGATCGCAGCATCAGCCTCAGCTTGGCCAACTACCAGGTGACCGAAGTGCGTGGCCGCGAGTTCGTGATCGGCAGCGGCTACCGCTTCAAGAACGTGAAGTTCCCCATCCAGATCGGCAGCGCGAAACCCAAGAGCGACCTTAACCTGCGCGTGGACCTGAGCTGGAGGCAGAACAACACGGTGATCCGCAAGATGCAGGAGCGGCAGAACCAGGTGACGGCGGGCCAGAACATCATTTCCATCAAGACCAGCGCGGACTATGTGATCAACCAACGCCTGAACATCCGCGCGTTCTACGAGCGCGTGATCAACAAGCCGGTGATCAGCACCACCTTCCCCAGCGCCAACACCAACCTCGGCATCAGCCTGCGCTTCACACTGACCCAATAGGCCGGATCCTAACGGTCCCTATTTTCGCCGCCGCTCCCGCAACCCTTGCAGTCCGTTCGAAAGTGACACTTCGAGCGAAGTCGAGAAGCGAGAACCAACATCCAACGCATCCTCCCGATGAACATCCCCACAGAACTGAAATACACGAAGGACCACGAGTGGGTCCGCATCGAGGGCGATGAGGCCGTGATCGGCATCACCGAATTCGCGCAAGGCGAGTTGGGCGACATTGTCTTCGTGGACATCAGTAGCGAAGGTCAGGAGGTCGAGCAGCACGCGGTGTTCGGCACGGTGGAAGCGGTGAAGACCGTGAGCGATCTCTTTATGCCTGTGACGGGCACGGTGTTGAACGTGAACCCGGATCTGGCCAACGATCCGGCCGACGTGAACAAAGACCCGTACGGCAAAGGATGGATGGTGCGGATCCGCATCAGCGACAAGGCGCAGCTCGGCGATCTGTTGAGCGCGGAACAGTACCAAGGCGTTGTCGCCTGATCACGCGGTCATGCTGAAACGTTTGCGTTGGGCCCTGTTGTGGGCCGGGATCATCCTGGTGCTCTGCCTTATTCCCGGCAACTCGCTGCCCGAATGGGATTGGGTGGACATCTTCAATGCTGACAAGCTGGTGCATGCGACCATGTTCTTCGTGCTCGCCTTGTTGGTCGCACAAGCTTTCCGCAGCAACACGTCCCCGGCGCGATACCTGCTCTGGGCTTGTCTGGTGGCTGTGCTCTACGGTGTGGGCACCGAGCTGATGCAAGGTCTTGAAGCACTCGGTCGTCGTACCGACATCAACGACATGCTCGCGAACACCGTCGGCTCATTGGCCGCTGTCGGTTTCGCGGATTGGCGCGAGAAGAAGGGCTGGCACATCGTGCCGTTCAAGTTCCTGCGGTAGGTTGAACCGCAACGGCGCGACGACGCAACGAAAATGCACGCCCCATCATGGGCATCCTTGTGTTCTTTCATTCCGTTGCGGACCCGTTGGGTCGTCGCGTCGTTGCGGTGGGCTCTCTCACACGATCATCCCCGCCGCCACCGTCTCGTTCGTGCTTTCATCGATGAGGATGATGCTGCCCGTATAGCGATTGCGCTGGTACTTGTCGAAGTGCAACGGCACCGTGGTGCGCAGGTGTACGCGACCAATGTCGTTCATGCGGATCGTGGGATCGCCATCCGCTTTGTGAAGCGTGCTGATGTCCATACGGTACTTCACTTCCTTGATCATGCAACGCGCATCGCGACTGGTGTGCTTGATAGCGTATTTGCCACCGGGTTGCAGCGGTCGTTCATTGAACCAGCACAGCATCACATCAACGTCCTGCGAAGTTTCCGGCGAATTGTTCGCACCTACGATCATATCGCCGCGACTGATGTCGATCTCATCCGCCAGCGTCAGCACCACGCTCTGCGGAGCGAAGGCTTCCTCCACTTCGCGCTCGCCGAGGTGGATGCTCTTGATCGTGCTTTGGAAACCGCTCGGCAGCACGTTGATCGCATCGCCTTTTCGGAACACACCGCCTTGCACGCGTCCGGCGAAGCCCCGGAAGTCATGGAACTCCTCCGTCATCGGGCGCACCACGTATTGCACCGGGAAACGTCGATCGATGTGATTGAGATCACCCGCGATGTGGACGTTCTCGAGCAAGTACATCAGCGTCGGCCCTTGGTACCAGTTCATGCGTTCACTGCGGTCCACAACATTGTCGCCTTTCAGCGCGCTGATGGGGATGTAGCGGATGTCGCGCACTTCGAGCTTGCTGCTGAAATCCTCGAGCTCTTTCTGGAGTCGCGTGAACACGGCTTCATCATAGTCCACCAGATCCATCTTGTTGATACAGAACACCACATGCGGGATGCCGAGCAACGAGGCGATGAACGAGTGTCGACAGGTCTGCTCCAGGATCCCTTTGCGCGCGTCCACGAGGATGATCGCCAGGTTCGCCGTGCTCGCGCCGGTGACCATGTTGCGCGTGTACTGGATATGCCCCGGTGTATCAGCGATGATGAACTTCCGCTTCGGTGTTGCGAAATAGCGGTAGGCCACGTCGATGGTGATGCCCTGTTCACGTTCGGCGCGGAGGCCATCGGTGAGCAGGGAAAGGTCGACCTCGCCGGTGCCACGCTTGGAGCTGGCCTTTTCCATCGCCTCCATCTGGTCGTCGAAGATGGCCTTGCTATCGTAGAGCAATCGCCCGATGAGCGTGCTCTTGCCATCATCCACGCTACCAGCTGTGGTGAAGCGGAGCAGGTCCATGTCGAGGTAGCCGTGGGTGGAAATCATTGCGGGGAAATATGAAAAGTGGAAAATGAAGCCTGAAAAGGGGTCATCGTTTGACGATGGAGGTGAAGATGGAAACAAGCTCATTTGACTCGTTCAGCAAGGACTGCACTTGAGCCGTTGTCGAAATGCCGGATGCGCTCAACAGGTCAAGCCAGAAACCACACTCATCCGCTTCCTCTATCACGATACCCAGCTTGGCGATGAACTCTCTCTTGCTCCTTCCCCTGAAGGCTGAACGGGTGTTCGCGCCAACTGAAGTGGCTGATCGAAGGAGTTGTTTCCCAAGAACCTGTGCCTCGGTGCTCTTCGGAAGGGTCTTGTAGAATGCCACGCCCGCAACCGAGAACTGCATGGTGCGATCCTTCAGGTCTTTGTGCGGCAGCGCGTCCATTTCACTTTTCTCGTTTTGTGTTTCAGCTTTCTCTTTTCAGCTTTCTCTTTTCAGCTTTCAGAAATACCCCTCTTTTTTCCGATCCTCCATCGCCGCCTCGCTTCGCTTGTCATCCATGCGCGTTCCGCGTTCGGTCACGCGCGAGGAAGCCACCTCATCAATGATCTCCTCCAAGGTGCTCGCTGGTGAATCTACCGCACCCGTGCAGCTCATATCGCCGATGGTGCGGAAGCGCACGCGCATCTTCTCCACTTTCTCTTCGGGCTTCAGGTTCATGAAGTGCGAGTGCGCATAGATCACACCGTCGCGCATGAAGACGTCGCGCACATGGCTGAAGTAGATGCTCGGGATCGGGATGCTCTCCAGCAGGATGTATTGCCACACGTCCATTTCCGTCCAGTTGCTGATGGGGAAGGCACGGAAATGCTCGCCCGGACGCTTCTTGCCGTTGTAGAGGTTCCACAGTTCGGGGCGTTGCATTTTCGGATCCCACTGGCCGAACTCATCGCGGTGGCTGAACACACGCTCCTTCGCACGGGCCTTCTCCTCATCGCGTCGCCCGCCACCGATCGCACAATCGATCTTGTACTTCTCGATGCTGTCGAGCAGCGTCACCGTCTGCAATTTGTTGCGGCTGGCGTAGAAGCCTTTCTCCTCCTGCACGCGACCGGTATCGATGCTTTCCTGCACGCTGCCCACGAGCAGTTTCGCGCCGTGCTCTTGCACGAGACCATCTCGGAAGATCATCGTCTCCTCGAAGTTGTGGCCGGTGTCCACGTGCAACAATGGGAACGGGACTTTGCTCGGATAGAACGCCTTTCGCGCGAGATGGAAACACACGATACTGTCCTTGCCACCGCTGAAGAGCAACGCGGGGTTCTCGAACTGCGCGGCGACTTCGCGCAGGATGTGCATGCTCTCGCTTTCGAGCTCTTTCAGGTGGGTAAGGCGGTACGAATGCATGGGTCGTTTCATTTTCACCACAGAGGCACAGAGGCACAGAGAAGTCCAGTGGGGCGGGTCACGGGTTGATCGCAACTCTGCTCCATGTCACTGTGTCTCCGTGGTGAACGCATTGGTTAGTTGCGCGCGATGCGCGGGGAAATAAATGTCAGTAGTTCGGAAGTGCTGGCCTCGATGTCAACGCCTTCGGTCTTCAGCACAAGCGCTGGTGAGGCGGGTGATTCGAACGGTGCGCTGATGCCGGTGAAGTCCTTCACCTCGCCCGTGCGTGCTTTCGCGTAGAGCCCCTTCACGTCGCGTTGCTCGCATACTTCGAGCGGTGTATCCACGAAGACTTCGACGAAGTCGCTGGCACCGATGATCGTTTTCGCCTGTTCGCGGATCGCGATGGTGGGGCTCACGAAACAGCAGACCACGATCACGCCTTGCCCCACAAAGAGCTTGGCAATTTCTGCGATGCGCCGGATGTTCTCCATGCGATCGGCATCGTTGAAACCGAGGTTGTTGTTGATGCCGGTGCGTACGTTGTCGCCATCGAGCACCACACAGAAACGTCCAGCGTTGTGCAGTTCACGTTCCAGAGTGATCGCGATGGTGCTCTTGCCGCTTCCGCTCAGTCCGGTCATCCAGATGCACAGGCCGCGTTGAGCCAACAGCGCCTCTTTGTCCGCGCGCTGGAGCAATCGATGTGCGACAGGATGGATGTTGATTGGAGCGGTCATTTTTTCGGGGACGCGAAGGTAGCCCGGCACCAAGATCAACCGAATTCCGAATCCGCTTCTTTCACCATTGTTTTCAGATCCGGATCCGAAACCGTGTCCAGTTCCGACTTGTCGTA
>JANMKC010000136.1:0-6416 GCA_031371785.1 Flavobacteriales bacterium
GGCCTGATCGTGCTGACCGCCAAATTCACTTTTGGTCAAGCCGGAACATTGGACCCAACCTTTGGGAGTAATGGAACGGTTGTCACCAATGTTGGTGGAACAAATGATTACGGCAGGGGTGTGGTCGTGCAGCCGGATGGCAAGGTCATCGTTGTTGGCCATACATCGCTTGACCAGGACATAAACCCGGGTCGGCTGGCGGTGGCTAGGTACAATGCCGATGGTTCTCCAGACGCCAGTTTTGGCAGCGGAGGGATCGCCCTGGTGAGCCTCGATGATTATTTGATAATGACCTATGATGTTGCGCTGCAATCGGATGGGCGCATTGTTATCGCAGGAACGGATTTCGTCCTTGTTCGATTGACAACTACTGGAGAATTGGATCCGACTTTCGGTGCCAACGGGATCGCGATGTATGACAACCTTTATCCTGCCCTGGATCACGCGGCTAGGGTGGTTGTTCAATCAGATGACAAGATCGTGGTAGCCGGGAGTGATCTCTACGGAGGGCAGCCAACCTGTGAGTTGATCCGGTTCAATGGGAACGGTGCGTTGGATCAAACATTTGGTATTTCTGGTGTGGTCTTCACGAACATAGGTGGTTTTTGGAGTGAGTTCCGGGATGTGGTGCTGATGCCAGATGGCAGGATCGTTGCCGCGGGCATCCGTAACAACGTTTCTGATAGCAGTGATTTCGTGGTCGCCCGTTATTATCCGTCGGGTCAGCTTGATTTCACATTCGGACAAGCTGGCTTTGTATGTACCGACTTCAACCTGGGCCTCGATCAAGCGAAAACGCTTGCCGTTCGCTCAGATGGCCGCATAGTAGTGTGCGGAACCTCATTCCACGATCTCCAATACGAATTCGACATAGCGCAGTACATGCCGAACGGGTCGCTAGATCCAAGCTTTGGCAACGGCGGCATGCTGACCCTCGATGATGGGAACCCATTTTCGAGTGTTCTCCAACCGGATGACAAGCTTTTGGTCTCTGGCCACATAGGAAATGTTAGCGGTGTGTTCCGATTCCTCAGCAATGGAGTTTTGGACACGACATTTGGCACGGATGGACATGCAAGCTCGCTAGCCATCTGGGACATTGCGCTGCAAGCTGATGGCAAAATTCTAGTGGCCGATCGGACACAACCTCAAGGTAACGGCATCTTCGATTTTATCGTGCAGCGATTTCGGAATGACATCGTGAATATTGGTATCAGGGAAACAGTTGGTGCGGGCCACGATGCCATAGTCTATCCGTGTCCGGCAGATAACGAGGTGACATTGATCTTGCCGGACTGTGTTTCAGGTGTATCCTCGATCCAACTACTGGATGTCGATGGCCGTCTAGTGCGGTCGTATGGTGCTGGCTCATGGTTGGATCGCCGTGTTCATCTTGACCTCACTGGTCTTGCTTCTGGCAGCTATGTACTTGAACTGCGCGACGCATCACAAAATGCGGTCGCGCGCATGCTCAAGCGGTAAGGCGAATGTGTGAACCGGAGGAGCTTCACCTACGCATAGTTTTGGCCGAATGAAGAAGATCCTCGTCATCGGCTCGTCGGGCCAGATCGGAACCGAGCTTGTTGAAGGTCTCCGCGATCGCTTCGGTGCGGAGAACGTGGTGGCCAGCGACATCAAGCAGCCGCAGGTGGAGCAAAGCGGTCCCTTTGCCATGGTGGATGCCATGGACCGTCGTGGTATCGAACGCATCATCGAGAAGCACGGCATCACCGAAGTGTATTTGCTCGCAGCGTTGTTGAGCGCCACTGCCGAGAAGGATCCGGCCTTCGCGTGGAAGCTGAACATGGAGAGCCTGCTCATCATCCTGGAACTGGCGCGTGAAGGGAAATTGAAGAAGGTGTACTGGCCCAGCAGCATCGCGGTATTCGGCCCCACCACACCAAGGGACAACACGCCGCAACACACCATCGCGGAACCGAGCACGGTCTACGGCATCAGCAAGCTCGCGGGCGAAGGCTGGTGCGCGTACTACAACAAGCGCTACGGTGTCGATGTGCGCAGCATCCGCTATCCGGGCCTCATCGGTTGGAAGAGCGCGCCCGGCGGTGGCACTACGGATTACGCCGTCCACATCTTCCATGAAGCGATCAAGAACGGCGCATACACCAGCTTCCTCAGCGAGAACACCACGCTGCCCATGATGTACATGCCCGATGCGATCCGCGCAACGATCGAGCTGATGGAAGCGCCAGCGGACAATGTGAAGGTGCGCACGAGCTACAATCTCGCGGGCATAAGTTTCAACCCGAAGGAGATCGCTGCGGAAGTTGCGCGGCATGTGTCCGGCTTCAAGATGAGCTACGCGCCCGATCAGCGCCAAGCCTATGCGGATTCATGGCCAAGCAGCATCGACGATAGCGCGGCGCGCACCGACTGGGGTTGGAAACCGCAGTACGATCTCAAGAGCATGGTGGATGACATGATGTTCCACTTGAAAAGCGACCTCGTGTCGTCATGAGCTTTCAGCGGAGCGGCCTGCGGCATTCGTAACCCGCACTGCCACTTCTTCGTTTCGCGGGGGCATCGGTCGCCTCCATGAAGCCATTCAACTCCGCCCTTCTCCCTGTAGCAGGCCTGGTGCTGCTCTCATTGGGCCAAGCAGCCTTCGCCCAAGCGAACACCGGCGCGCAGGCGGACACGCTGAACGTACTCGACGAGCTGGGGCGTAAACAAGGTTGGTGGAAGATCCAAGCACCCAAGGAGAACAAACCCGACTACACCGACGGGCAGTTGATCGAAGAGGGCCGCTATACCAACAGCAAGCGTATCGGCCTGTGGCACCGCTACTGGCCGAATGGCAAGATGATGAGCGAGATCACCTATGTGATGGGCCGGCCGCGCGGCGATTACAAGACCTTCTACCCCGATGGCAAAGTCGAGGAGCAGGGCATCTGGGACCTGGACCGCAATACAGGCGCGTTCAAGCGTTGGCATCCGAACGGTCAACTGGCGCAGGACTTTGTCTTCAACCCGTATGGTGTGCGCGATGGCGTACAGAAGTACTACCACGAGAACGGCCAGCTCGAAGTGGAGGTACACATCAAGGAGGGCAAGGAGGAAGGCACCCTGAAACGCTACTTCGCCAATGGCGATCTGCAGCAGGTGGCCCAATTCGACAATGGTGTGATCAACGCTTCCAACAGCAAGTACATACGTGCGGTCCACAAGGTGGAATCGCCCAAGCCTGAAGAGGCTGCCGCTCCTGCACCGGCACGCACGGAGGAAGAAGTGACCAACGCGGTGCTCTTCCGGGACAACGGCTACAACACGCTTTATGACAAGCAGCTCCGCATCTCGCAACAAGGCGAGTTCCGCAACGGCAAGCTCTCGGACGGCAAGTACTATCGCTACTCGAAGTCCGGTGAACTGTACCGCATTGAAGTGTACATCGATGGCCGCTACGCCGGCAATACGGTGATCACCGAGGAGGACCAAGCGCACTGAAAGCCCTCACACAAGGCTCCTGTCGATCCGCATCATTTTTTTGGCTCGAAAAGTTCCAATCGCGCATCATCGATCCACACCGGCAGGGTGTCGCGCAACCAGAAGAACGCATGCAACTTGTCCTCCGAGCTACGGATCGGAGGGGTCAAGAACCACATGGTCATCTGGTTCCATTGCCCAGGTACCAGTTCTTCCGCTGTGATGTCATGCACGCGGTCGCCATACTTCCGCCCATCGTGTTCCATGCCTACCACGATCGCGCAATCAACATGTGGGTATCCACGCGGCACGTACACATAAGTGGTGAAGCGGGCCCACAGGTGATCGCGCTGCGTGACCTCCCCGTAGGATCCTCCGATCGCTGGTGACCAACCCATCTCGCGACCGATGCGCAACGAATGCGTGCCGGTGTGCATGAGGGTGTCCGAGAGTTGTTCACGGGTGACTCCGGCCTCCGGTGCATCATAGCTCACCCGCTGTTCGGCTATCGGGGTGTAGCGCGACAGGTCCGGAGGATCCATGCTGCCATCGTAAGCGCGCTGCACGAGGAGCGCATCCTCCAAGCCTTCCGGTTTTTCCGTTTTGCCGAAGACCAACGCATACGCATGCTTCGTCATGCGCGAGGAGTGAAGGATCCCCTCCGAACATTGCCAGGCTTGGAAAAGATTGAGTACGACCAATGCGATGCCCCCGGATATGGCCGCGATCCGTACGCTGCGGCCCCGTTCGATGAACCATGAAACGAAAGCGCCGAGGGGAAGCGCCATCACTGCGTATGACTCCACAAGGGCACGTTGCCCGAAGCTGTCCGCATACCACCAACATGACCAACTGGATACCACGTAAAGATTCACAATGAAATAGGCACAGACCGCCACCAAGGCACGAGGTGCATGCTTCCACAGGAAAACGACCCCGATGATCGAACCGACCATGATCGGCGTGTAGACGAACCACCCCTTGCGGAAACTGAACAGGACCTCCCTGACCCAAGGGTGCAGGAACTCGAACCCTTCGCCCGCATTGGTGTAGCTCATGTAGAAGTAGCTGCCGGTAACTTCCTTCCAATAGAGCAGTTGCGGGAGGCAGATAAGACCGATGATATTGCCGGCGAGGAGCAAATGGCTCTTGCGTGATCGCAGCAAGCCACCGATCCGGGGGTGGCTATCGATCCTGCCCCATAGCAGGGGGATCAGCACGCAGACGAGCGCGGTTGGTCGTATGAGGATGGACAGTCCGATCAGCAAGGCGACCATCGCCGCATCTTGCCATTGCCTTGTTCCATTCCATCGTATCGTGTAACGGATGATCCCGGCGAACATCGTGAACAGGAACAGATGTGGCATCAACATGTGGAACACGGCCTGGTCAAGGAGGTTGGTGCCAGCTACCAACAGGCATATCGTCACGGCCACTATGCCATCGCTGAAGAACGCGAGAAGTACTTTGCGCATCCAATGCAAACCCAACAGCAGGTAGCACCATGTGGCGAACACCATCGCGCTTTGATAGGGCATTGAAAACCCGTCTTGGGGTTGACCGAGGAGGCGTGCCATCAGATGACCAAGGCCGAAAAAAGGTGACCACAGAACCGCGAGGCCCATGGGGTATTTGATGGCATGGCCCCCATCTCCCATGTAGTTGATCTGGTACACTGTGCCAGAAGGTGCATAGGTGCGGAAGACCTCATCGAACCAGGACATGTCGTTCATCGCCATGTCGTGATGAAGAAAGTTGGCCGGCAGGTACAGGTAGTATCCGAAGGCATCCCATGAGATCGTATGCTTCCACGGATCCGGCTTCAAGCAGGTCCAAACAACGACCAACACCATCATTGCGGCAATAGCGATCATCGAGATCGGCGCGCTAGTGCGTTCTATCGAGGACATTGATCCATGCGATTGTTGCGTCGAACCTACCGCTTCCAAGTGAAGGCTTGTTCAAGCTGGACTGTGGTATGTCGTCATGCAGCGGGATTGCGGGTGCTGCTCCTCCGGCTACATTCGCACCGCTTTTTTACGAACCGAAACCAACATCCCCGCTACGCCTTCGCAACGAAGCGGAAACCAAAACTAGCGCTACGGCGCACGAAGAATGGCAAAGACGAACAATGCTGTGGACGCCTTCATGGCGCAAGTGAAGCAGCGCAATGGCAACGAGACCGAATTCCTGCAGGCCGTGCATGAAGTGGCCGAAATGGTGATCCCCTTCATCGAGGCGAACCCCAAGTACAAAGGCAAGATGCTCCTGGAGCGCATGGTGGAGCCCGAGCGCACCATCATCTTCCGCATTCCTTGGGTGGATGACAAGGGCAACACGCAAGTGAACCGCGGCTTCCGCATCGAGTTCAACAGCGCCATCGGACCCTACAAAGGCGGTCTGCGTTTCCACCCCAGCGTGAACCTCAGCATCCTGAAGTTCCTGGGCTTTGAGCAGACCTTCAAGAACAGCCTCACCACGCTGCCCATGGGCGGTGGCAAGGGCGGCAGCGACTTCGACCCCAAAGGCAAGAGCGACGGCGAAGTGATGCGCTTCTGCCAGAGCCTGATGACGGAACTGTTCCGCCACATCGGCCCTGATACCGACGTGCCTGCGGGCGACATCGGGGTGGGCGGTCGCGAGATCGGCTTCATGTTCGGCCAGTACAAGCGCCTGGCGAACGAGTTCACCGGTGTGCTTACCGGCAAGGGCATCACGTGGGGCGGCTCACTGATCCGTCCGGAGGCCACGGGCTACGGCTGCGTGTACTTCGCGGAGGAGATGATGAAGCACAACAAGACCAGCTTCAAGGGCAAAGTGGTGGCGGTGAGCGGCAGCGGCAACGTTGCGCAGTACGCCATCGAGAAGGCCACGATGCTCGGTGCGAAAGTGGTGTCCGCTTCCGACAGCGACGGCAGCATCTACGATCCAGCAGGTATCGACAAGGCGAAGCTCGCCTTCCTGATGGACCT